>NZ_DLOD01000022.1:0-112130 GCF_002479565.1 Brevibacterium sp. UBA7493
GGGCGCGGTCCGGGCTTGGGCATTCCCTGCGAGGGCGCGAACGGGTTGTTGCCAGGACGTGCACCGCCGCGGCCGCCGCCACCAGGGCGCGGTCCGGGCTTGGGCATCCCCTGCGAGGGTGCGAACGGGTTGTTGCCAGGGCGTGCGCCGCCGCGAACGCCGCCACCAGGGCGCGGTCCGGGCTTGGCTCCGGCAGCACCGGGCCTGGGGGCCGGCTTGGGAGCGGGCTGCGCGCCCGGCATCGGGGCTGCCTGGCCGGGCTTGGCGGCCGGCTTCGGGGCAGCTGCCTTCTTCTCCTCGGCTGCCGGGCCGGCAGGCTTGGCGCTGCCGGAGGCTCCCGGCTTGGGGGCGGACTTCGCACCCGGCTTCGGGGCGGCAGGCTTCTGTGCAGCCTTGTCCTTCTTCGCACCTGCGCTGCCGGAGTCGCCGTAGGCTTCCTTCAGCTTGCGCACCACCGGTGCTTCGACTGTCGAGGATGCAGTGCGGACGAATTCGCCCATCTCCTGCAGCTTCGCCAGCACGTCTTTGCTTGTTGTGCCGAGCTCCTTTGCGAGCTCATGGACACGGGGCTTTGCCACTTTTCTCCTGTCCGGGTTCCTTCCCGGACAGGAAGGAACCTCATCGTGAGTGAACAGTTCTCATTTCACTGCTCACGACCGTATGCGTCGGGTGTCATTTCTGAGCACTCACTGCTGGGTTTCCATTCGGTTCATCTGCTTTCCGTAATCCGACGGATGTCATCGAGCAACTGTGCACCGGCCGGGGCCTGGGTGCGCAGCGCTCGTCTGAACGCGCTTCTCTTCACTGCTGAGTCGACGCAGCGCTGATCGGGATGGATCCAGGCTCCCCTTCCGGGCAACCTGCGCTGGGCGTCAACCGCAATGTGCGGTGTGCTCTCGTCAACCACTGCGAGCCTGACGAGCCGACTCATCGGCTCCCGCTTCCGGCATGCCAGACACATGCGCAGAGGTTCACCAGCACATACCACGCCTGTCAGTCTAACACTGCCCGCAGGCGCTGCCGTCACTCAGCCCTCGCCGGCGGCGTCGTCCTCGGGGGTGACGATGTCGATCTTCCAGCCGGTGAGCTTGGCGGCCAGGCGGGCGTTCTGCCCCTCCTTGCCGATCGCCAGCGACAGCTGGTCGGCCGGGACGACGGCGCGGGCGAGCTTCTGGGCTTCGTTGAGCACATCGACGCGCATCGCGCGTGCTGGTGAGAGCGCGTTGGCGACGAACTTCGCCGGCGAGTCGGAGTAGTCGACGATGTCGATCTTCTCCTCCCCCAGCTCGGCCATCACCGCACGCACCCGGGAGCCGAGCTCGCCGATGCAGGCGCCCTTGGCGTTGACGCCGGGCACCGTGGCCCGCACGGCCATCTTCGTGCGGTGGCCGGCCTCGCGGGAGAGCGAGACGATCTCGACGGTGCCGTCGGCGATCTCCGGGGACTCATGCGCAAACAGCTTGCGCACGAGGTTCGGGTGCGAGCGCGACACCGTGATCGAGGGCCCTTTGAGGCCCTTGTGCACATCGGTGACGTAGACGCGGATCCGGCTGCCGTGGCTGTACTCCTCGCCGGGCACCTGCTCGTGCGGCGGCAGCACGGCCTCGACCTCGCCGAGGTCGACCTGGATCATGTGCTCATCGCGGCCCTGCTGGATGAGCCCCGAGACGATCTCGCCCTCGCGGTTCTTGAAGGTCCCCAGCACCGAGGCGTCCTCAACGTCGCGCAGCCGCTGGTGGATGATGTTGCGTGCGGTCATCGCCGCGATGCGGCCGAATCCGTCAGGCGTGTCGTCGAACTCGCCGATCGGGTTGTCGTCGTTGTCGAACTCCACCGCCCAGATGGTGGCGGTGCCGGTCTTGGTGTCGAGTTCCGCACGGGCGTCCGGGTAGGCGCCCTCAGTGCGCTGGTAGGCGGTCAGGAGGGCCTGCTCGATGAGCTCGACGAGCGTTTCGAACGGGATCTCCCTTTCGTGCTCGATCAGACGGAGCGCAGAGAGGTCGATGTCCATTGCTGAGTCCTTCTCGGCACCAGGACCCGTGCGGGTCGTGCCGGCTGTTGAGTTGTCGGTATGGGCGATGTGCCCTTGAGCCTAGCGGAGTTGCCTGGGCCAGGGAAGCATCCGATCGTCGTCTGCTGCCGCCTGCCCAGGGCCGAGGCGCGGGCCTACTTGAACTGGAGGACCGCCTCGGCGTGGGCGATCCCAGCCAGCTTCTGGCTGCGTTCCGATCCGTCGGCGAGCCGGAATACCGCCTCGGGTGCGTCGCCGTCGCTGACGGTCAGCAGCACGCCTTCGAACTCCTCGTCCGAAGTAGTGCGCACGGCCAGGGTGCGGCCGATCACACGCTGGAAGTGACGGATCTCGCGCAGCGGGCGAGTCGCGCCCGGCGAGGTGACCTGCAGGTCGTAGGCGTGGTCGTTGAACAGCGGCAGGTCGTCGATGGTCTCGGAGATGATGCGGGTGGCCTCGGTGATGTGGTCAAGCGAGACCGGATCGGTGGTCGTGCCGTCGAGGTCGATGACGACGGTCAGCGTGCGGAAGCGGCCGGCGACATGGGCGGTGATGTCCTCGACGACGATGCCGCGGGCGGCCAGCGGTTCGACGATGGCGTCCCTGACGGGGGCTGTGTGCTTGTCCATGTCCCACACCCTACGGGCGGTCTCTGAACATGGGCTGACCTTTGCCGACGGGCCGCACGCGGTGGGCCGGCGGGGAGGTCCATGCCGTTAGGATTGTCAGCATGGCATTGCAGGGGAAGAGGATCAGCCGCCGGACGCTCATCGGCGGGGCGGCAGCGCTGGTGCTCGCGCTCTCCGGCTGCGGCCTGCGCCTCGACCGCGACCCGGAGGTCCCTGCGCTCTCGACCGCTGATGCGGTGCGCAACACCGTCGCCCGGATCCTCGCCCGCACCGAGGCCGCTGGCACCGACGCCGAGGTCGTGGACACCCTGGCTGCGGCGGTCGGGCCCGAGTGGGCGCCGCCGAGAGAACTCGTCACCCCGACCCCCACCTCGGGCCCGGATTCCTATACCTATGCCGACGGGCTGCATGCCGCCGCCGAGGCGATCGTGACCCGCTTCGATGACCTCGACTCGATGCGCGCGGTGCTGGCCGATGTCGCTGTCGGTGCGGTGCTGCACCTGCAGCAGGCCGGCGATGACCGGGCTGAGGCGCTGCTGGAGACGATCCGCGCTGTGCCGGCCGACCGGCCGGACACCAACGCCGGTGCCGCGCCGAGCGACGGCAGCGATACCCCGGCCGGCGAGGACGAGGACTCCGATCCGCAGCAGCAGGCGCTGACCGCCTTCGCCGAGGCCTGCTATCAGGGCTCGTACGCCTACGAGCGCACCGCCGTGCTCGTCCCCGCTGACGCGCCCGCCCGCCAGATGATGCGCACCCGGATCACCGAACTCGATGTCGCAGCCGACCTGGCCAATGAGCGGCTGGCCGATGCCGGCCACCCGGCAGCGGAGAATCGGCCGGCCTGGCAGATCGACCCGGATCCGGCCAGCGCCGGAGCAGAGACGGCCGGCGCCGCCTATGAGGATGCGCTCATCACGCGGATCCAGCCGCTCTTCGGTGACGATGTGCAGGCCCCGCGCTTGGGGCTGGCGAGCCTGTGGCAGTCAGCTTCAGCCCGCGCACAGCTCGGGCAGCTGCAGACGCTGCGCTTCGACATCACCGATCCTGCCACCGCCACGCCGACAACGGAAGGATGACGATGCGCGTACCTGCTGTGCTGTTCAATTCGGCTGCTGAGGTGATCGGCGCCGAATACGCCAGCGCGTGGGCGCAGGCGCTGGACTTCATGCTCATCGAGCTGCTCGACCGGTGGAATCTCACCCGCGACCCAGTGCCCGGTTCGCCATGGGCCGGAGCTGAGAGCCTTGTCATCCCCGTGCTGACACAAGAGAACTATCAGGCGATCATCCGCTTCGCCGCCCCCAACACCGCCAACCCGCAGGTCCACCGGCAGGTCCTCGAGGCCCTGCAGGCCTGGCAGGGCCACGGTGCGGTGCGCGTGTTCGAACAGGACAGCTCGTTCCGGGCGACGCTGCAGGAGCGGCTGCGCACCACCGTCAACCTCTCGACCGAGCCGCTGGGCAGCGTGCCGCCGATCTGGGGCCAGCTCGTCCGCGCGCTCAAGGTCCCCGGCGTGCCGGGGTTCGTGCGCGTGCAGGACATCGCCGCGAAATGGCTGGAGACCTTCCAGGCCGACTGCGCGCTCGTGCGCGACTTCCCGGAATTCTCCGCCCAGGACTATCAGGTGCTCGACAGCGCCCGGATGTGGATGGAGAAGCTGGCATCCTCCGATGAGCACTGGCTGCTGCACGCCGACCTGCACTACTACAACATCCTCGCCGGCCACCCGGACCTCAGCGGGGTAGCCACCTGGAAGGCGATCGACCCGCAGCCGCTGACCGGCCCGACGGCCTATATGGTCGCCCCGGTCCTGTGGAACCGGCTGTATGAGATCCCCCGGCCCACCGGTGAAGAGCAGGCACAGTGGCTGCGCGAGTTCGCCCACCGGCTGTGTCATCACGCCGAAATCGAAGCCGCCTACGGCATGGGCGCAACGGTCGTCCGCGAGCTGGAGAACATGTTCTGGTACCTGCGCTCTGCCTATAAGGGCACGCAGAAGGCTTTCGGCGACGCCGCCCGCTCGCTGTGGGTGTGCCGGGCGATGTGCGGGGTCAGCGTCGGCGGCGTCAGCGCCCACGACCTCAAGCGCCTCGGCTGAGGGCTGCCGGCTGCCTGGACGTGACGTCATATGACAGGCGATGACGTGACGGTCAGAAGCGCGCCTGCCCGCGGTGCGCTTGAGCGTGGGAACGGTCAGCCCGTCCCCGTGGGGATAGGCCGGAATCCCATGCCGCGCATTGTCCTCCTCAACGGCAGCCCCTCGAACCGCCGGTGCGCGTACCCGTCGGCTGACGCCGGAGAGCAGCGAAGCTTTGGGGACCGAAACCTCTACGGTTCCGGCCCCTGCGCGCCGGATTTCGGTCTGCTGTCTGTCGCATCACCCCACGCAATCGCCGCCGCCGGCTGCGGGCCTGCCTGCAGCTCGACGCCACGGGCTCGGGCGAGGTCGGCTTCGAGCGCACGCACCCGCGGGATGATCTCGCAGCCGACGTACTCGATCGCAGCCGGGGTGCCGTTGAGACCGAACCGGGCCGCAGCGGCTGCGCACCGTTGACCAGATGCCGCTGCCGCGAGGACGCCTGCGATGCTGTCGCTGAGCCCTCTAGGTGTAGTTCCTGGGGAGACGGGAGTCTCGGTCATGGGTCCTCCAGAACAGGTCATGGGTCCTCCAGAACAGTTGGGTGTCGATGCGACACGCCCAGCCTGACGGCTGGCCCGCTCCCGAGGCGCAGGTCACGTCATGTGCCGACGTCTGGTGTCACCTGTGGTCGTCTGGGGTCGTTGTTCGTCATGAACCTTGACAGCAGACCTTCACGCACATGCACCGGGACAGCACAGCGGCCGGGACACGAGTCCGTGTCCCGGCCGCTATGGATGTGCTCAGCTCAGAGTTCGCCGCGCTTGGCTCCGAGTTCCGCGTACTTCGCGTCGATCGCCTCGACGGTGCGGGCGACAGCGTCTTCGACCGGCACGTCGGTCGCTTCGCCGGTGCGGCGGTCGCGCAGCTCCAGCTTGCCGTCGGCCAGGCCGCGACCGACGACGAGGATCGTCGGCACGCCGAGCAGCTCGGCATCGCCGAACTTCACTCCCGGTGAGGCCTTCGGGCGGTCGTCGAGGAGGACGCGCACGCCCATCGACTCGAGTTCGGCGGTGATCTTCTCAGCCGCTTCGATGGGCTCTGCGCCCTTGCCTGTGGCGACGATGTGCACATCGGCCGGTGCCAGGTGCTGGGGCCAGATGAGGCCCTTGTCGTCGTGGTTCTCCTCGGCGATGCAGGCCATCGCGCGGGTGACGCCGACGCCGTAGGAGCCCATCGTCACAACCTGGGTCTTGCCGTTCTCATCGAGCACCTTGAGGTCGAGCGCCTCGGCGTAGCGGGTGCCGAGCTTGAAGATCTGGCCGATCTCCACTCCGCGGGCCAGCTCCAGCGGGCCGGAGCCGTCCGGCGCCGGGTCGCCTTCGCGGACCTCGGCGACTTCGAGCACACCGTCGACGGTGAAGTCGCGGCCGAGGATGAGGTCGTAGACGTGGGTGCCGGCCTCGTTGCCGCCGGCCACCCAGCGCGAGCCCTCGCGGGTGATGCGCGGGTCGACGAAGAACCGCACACCGGAGCTGCCTTCGGCGCCGAGCACCTGGTCTTCCAGCGAGGTGCCGGGGCCGATGTAGCCGGCGACGATGTCTGGGTGCTTGGCCAGGTCCTCCGCGCTGGCCGGTTCGAGGTCGATCTCGCCGCTGGAGAGCATCCCGGAGCCGGCGGCCCGGTCGAGGTCGACTTCCCGGTCGCCGGGCAGGCCGATGGCGATGACCTCGCGCCGCCCATCGGGGTGGACGAGGGTGCACATGACGAGCTTCATCATGTCCGCGGCCTCCCACGGGCGGTCTTCGCGGGCGAAGAGCTCGTTGGAGACGTCGACCAGGGAGGCGATGGTGTTCGCCTCCGGGGTCGTCTCCTTGTGCGCGGCCGGCGCATCCGAGGCGTCGAGCGGCTCACCGATGAGCGTGGTGACGGCCTCGACGTTGGCGGCGTATCCGCCGGCGGTGCGCACGTAGGTGTCCTCACCGACCTCGGAGGGGTAGAGGAACTCCTCGGTGCCCGATCCGCCCATCGCGCCGGAAGTGGCCTCGACGATGACATACGGCAGGCCGAGGCGCTCGTAGATGCGGATGTAGGCATCGCGCATGATCTGGTAGGAGTCGTCGAGGCCGGCGTCGTCGATGTCGAAGGAGTAGGCGTCCTTCATGATGAATTCGCGTCCGCGCAGCAGGCCGGCCCGCGGGCGGGCCTCGTCGCGGTACTTCGTCTGGATCTGGAAGATGCTCAGCGGCAGGTCCTTGTACGAGGAGTACAGGTCCTTGACGAGCAGCGTGAACAGCTCCTCGTGGGTCGGTGCAAGCAGGTAGTCGGCTTCCTTGCGGTCCTTGAGCCTGAAGATTCCGTCACCGTAGGTCTCCCAGCGGCCCGAGGCCTCATAGGGACCGGCCGGCAGGAGGGCTGGGAAGTGGACTTCCTGGGAACCGGCGGCCACCATCTCCTGGCGGACGATGCTCTCGATGCGGCGCAGCACCTCGAGCCCGAGCGGCAGCCACGTGTAGATCCCTGGGGCGGCACGGCGGATGTAGGAGCCGCGGTGCAGCAGCTTATGGCTGGCGACCTCGGCATCGACCGGGTCTTCTTTCAGGGTGCGCGCAAACAGCGTCGACATCCGCAGGGCCAAGGTGTTCTCCCCCAGTTCGTTCTCAGGACGGTCACCTCGGACTCTATCACTGCCGAACCCCGCCCCCGCGGCGCGCAGCAGGCCCTGTCGCACGGCTCCGGGAGACCGCTGGGACACCGGCGCCGAGGTGGTGGTGACCACCACCTCGGGACCGGTCGCCTTTCCGGCAAGGCAGGTTGTGCATTGAGACCATTGTCCCGGCAGTTGACGCAGACTAGGCTCGAGACATGAATGCAGCAGAGCACCGCGACCAGCTGAGCTTCCAGAACCCCGTCACCCGCTTCCCCGAGATCAGCCCGCCGAAGCAGCATCAGCCTGAGCCCGGTCTCGATCAGGACCTGAGCCCGCAGACCGATCGCGGGCAGCACTCCTATCGCGGCACCGGCCGGCTCGTCGGCCGCAAGGCCCTCATCACCGGGGCTGACTCCGGGATCGGAGCGGCTGTGGCGATCGCCTTCGCCCGTGAGGGTGCCGATGTCGCGCTGTCGTATCTGCCCGATGAGGAGGCTGATGCGCAGGAGATCAAGGGCTGGATCGAGGAGTCCGGGCAGCGGGCGTTCCTGTTCCCCGGCGATCTGACCGACGCTGACTTCTGCCGCCGGCTCGTCACTGAGGCCGAGCAGGCTCTCGGCGGGCTCAATGCGCTGGTGAACAACGCTGGCAAGCAGATCGCGATCGAGGACTTCGGTGAGCTGGCCGATGAGCAGTGGACGACGACGTTCGCCACGAACATCCACGCGATCTACCGCATCACCCAGGAGGCGATCAAGGTCATGCCGGCTGGGTCGACGATCGTGAATTCGACCTCGGTGCAGGCCTACGATCCCTCCCCGCACCTGCTCGACTACGCCTCGACGAAGGCGGCGATCAACAACTTCACCAAGGGACTCGCCCAGCAGCTGGCCCCGCGCGGCATCCGCGTCAACGCGGTGGCGCCGGGCCCGATCTGGACGCCGCTGCAGGTCTCGGACGGCCAGCCGAAGGAGGCGCTGCCGGAGTTCGGGAAGAACACTCCGCTCGGCCGGGCCGGTCAGCCGACTGAGCTGGCACCGGCGTATGTGTTCCTCACCTCCCCGGAGTCGAGCTTTGTCATCGGTGAGACGCTCAATGTCAACGGCGGTCAGCCGACCCCGTAGGCGCTAGGCTGTGGGGACGATGGACATGAGCCCCGACTTCTCGCCTGAGCGCAGTCAGCGCATCGATCTGTGGCTGTGGACGGCCCGGATCTTCAAGACCCGCTCGGCGGCCACCACCGCCTGCCGCGGCGGGCACGTCCACGTCGACGGGCAGCGGGTCAAGGCTGCGCAGAAGGTGCGGATCGGCGATACGGTCCGGGTGCGCAAGGCCGGCTTCGAGCAGATCCTCGTCATCCGCGGCTTCGTCGACCGGCGCGGGCCGGCGTCGCTGGCCCAGCAGCTGTATGAGGATCACACCCCGGCACCGGATCCTGCGCTACGCGGGTTCACGCCGCGCCGTGACAAGGGTCTGGGCCGGCCGACGAAGAAGGATCGCCGTGAGCTCGATCGGCTGCGCGGCTACCGGTCCTCCGGTCAGTAGACGCCCTCGGGTCAGTAGATGACGGTGGCGTAGGTGCCGATCTGCCGGTAGCCGGCCCGCCGGTAGGTGCGCAGGGCCGGTTCGTTGAAAGCGTTGACGTACAGGCTCACGAGCGGGCTCATCGTCGCCTTGACCTGTTCGGTCGCAGCCAACACGGCTGGGGCGGCCAGACCGCGGCCGCGGAAGTCCGGGTGCACCCATACGCCCTGGATCTGGGCGACCTGCTCGGATCGGATGCCGACATCGGCTTTGAACACCACCTGCTCGGCGGACTCCGGTGCCGGGTAGCGGCGGATCGGCCCGCCGTCAGGGCCGTGGCCACTCGTGATGAGGAAGGTCTCCCCGGCACTCAGCAGTCCGCGCACCCGGTGGAGGTAGCCGGATTTGCCCATTTCGATCGGTGAGAAGCCGACCTCCTCGGTGAACATGTGCACGGCGGCGTCGAAGACGATGTCGATCTCCTCGGACCGGCCGAGGCGCACCCGCCTATCAGCGGTGGTGTCGGGTTGGCGGTCGGCGATCAGCAACGGCTGGTTGGGTCGCAGCACCCGGGGCACTCCCCAGGTGAGCCGGTGGTGCAGGTCGAGGACCGCATTGGCCGGCCCGACGAGGGAGCACATGTAGCGGCCGCGGGCGTTGAGCATCCTGGCCACAGCGGCGTTGCCGCCGGTCGTCGCGGCGACCGGCATGATGGTGCCGCCGATGTAGTAGGCGCTCACCGGCTTGCCGTGGATGAACCAGCCCCACAGCCGTCCGGCAGGCGTGTCAATATCAGCGCTGCCGGTGTGTTCGAGCAGCCGTGCGGCATACGCGTAGCCGGCGGGGTCGGCTGAGATCGTGTCGCGCAGCCACTGGGTGTCCATGGCGCGCAGCGGTGCCAGTGTCACGCGTCCACGTCCTTCCCTGGTGGGGCGACCGGACAGCCCTGTCAGGGCTGTGCCGGTCAGCCGACGACGACCTCCGGCGGGCCGGCCGGGTCGCCGTTCTCCTCGGCGATCCGCATGGCCTCTTCGATGAGGGTCTCGACGATCTTGGCCTCCGGCACGGTCTTGATGACCTCGCCCTTGACGAAGATCTGTCCCTTGCCGTTGCCGCTGGCCACGCCGAGGTCGGCCTCGCGGGCCTCGCCGGGGCCGTTGACGATGCAGCCCATGACGGCCACGCGCAGCGGCACCTCGAGACCTTCGAGTCCGGCGGTGACCTTGTCGGCCAGTTCGTAGACGTCGACCTGGGCGCGTCCGCAGGACGGGCAGGAGACGATTTCGAGTGTGCGCGGCTTGAGGTTGAGGGATTCGAGGATCTGGTTGCCGACCTTGATCTCCTCGACCGGTGGGGCCGACAGAGACACGCGGATAGTGTCGCCGATTCCCTGGCTCAGCAGCGCCCCGAAGGCGGTGGCGGACTTGATGGTGCCCTGGAAGGCCGGGCCGGCCTCAGTGACGCCGAGGTGCAATGGCCAGTCGCCGGCCTCGGCAAGCAGCTCATAGGCGCGGACCATGACGACCGGGTCATGGTGCTTGACGGAGATCTTGAAGTCGCTGAACCCGTGCTCTTCGAACAGGGAGGCCTCCCACACAGCCGACTCGACGAGCGCCTCGGGGGTGGCCTTGCCGTACTTCTCCATGATCCGCTTGTCCAGCGATCCGGCGTTGACGCCGATACGGATCGAAACGCCGGCGTCGGCGGCGGCCTTGGAGATCTCCTTGACCTGGTCGTCGAACTTGCGAATGTTGCCGGGGTTGACGCGCACACCGGCGCATCCGGCGTCGATGGCGGCGAAGACGTACTTGGGCTGGAAATGGATGTCGGCGATGACCGGGATCTGGCTCTTCTGCGCGATCGCCGGCAGCGCCTCGGCATCATCGGCCGAGGGGCATGCCACACGCACGATGTCGCAGCCGGCTGCGGTGAGCTCGGCGATCTGCTGCAGGGTGGAGTTGATGTCGGTGGTCTTCGTCGTCGTCATCGACTGGACGCTGATCGGGGAATCCGAGCCGACTCCGACTTTGCCGACCTTGATCTGACGGGTCTTGCGCCGGGGGGTGAGAACCGGCGGCGGCGGAGCGGGCATTCCCAGGCTGATCGCGGTCACAGACGTCCCTTCAGTTCGACAGCGGGTGGTTCACCGGCCCGCGCGGACCGGTGGTCATTGCGTCCCATTCTAGGCGGGGCATGTGAATGATTGCTGAACCGCTCGTGTGTTCGGGCACACACGAGCGGCCGGCACACACACCCAGCCTACGCCTCGGCGCCGGCGGCAGCTGGCCTCTCGGCAGGCGGTGTCGAACCGTCGCGGCGTTTGGAGCGCATGCGCTGCAGGAGCGCCATGAGCACGGCGACGGCGATACCGATGAGCGAGACCCACAGTGCTGGGATGACCATCGCGATGCCGGCGGCGATGAGCACGATCCGCTCCCACCAGTGCAGGTGGTCGAAGAAGTACCCGGCTGTTGCTGCGGAGATCGCCGTCATACCCAGCAGCGCGGTGATGAACACCTGCAGGAAATGCATGACGGTGTCGTCGGTCTGGAAGATCAGGCCCGGTGCGGAGACGAAGACGTAGGGCACGATAAATCCGGCGATCGCCACCCGGAAGGCGGTGACACCGGACTTGAGCGGATTCGATCCGGCGATGCCGGAAGCGGCGTAGGCGGCCAGACACACCGGCGGGGTGATGTCGGCGAGCAGGCCGAAGTAGAACACGAACAGGTGGGCGGCCAGGATCGGGACGTCGAAGTTGCTGACGAGGATCGGCGCGGCCACCGTGGCGGTGACGACATAGTTCGCGGTGGTCGGCAGTCCCATGCCCAGCACCAGGCAGGCGACCATGGTGAAGAACATGACGAGGAAGAAGTTCTCCCCGGCTGCGGTGAGGATGCCGTCGGCCAGGCGGCCGCCGAGGCCGGTGGCGGTGACGATGCCTGCGACCATGCCGGCGGTCGCACAGGCGGCGATGACCGGCAGGGCCACACGGGCACCGGATTCGAGGACCTCGAAGATGCCGCGGATGCTCAGGCGGGTCGACTCGCGCAGAAAGCTGAGCACAAGTGCGGTGCCGATGCCCCACAGTGCGGCCTTTGCCGGAGTGGTGCCGGTCATGAGCATGTAGATGATGACGGCCAGCGGCAGCAACTGGTCGATGCGGGTGAGCAGGTATTTCCAGCTCGGCAGCTGGTCCTTGCGCATGCCGTGGATGCGGTTGCGCTTGGCTTCGAAGTGCACAGCGAGCATGACGCCGGCGAAGTACATGAATGCCGGGATGACCGCCACGAGGATGATCGTCGAGTAGGCGATGCCGGTGTACTCGGCCATGATGAACACAGCCGCACCCATGATCGGGGGCATGATCTGCCCGCCGGTCGAGGCGGTCGCCTCGGTGGCGGCGGCGAACTTCGCCTTGAAGCCGACCTTCTTCATCATCGGGATGGTGAAGGATCCCGATGCGACGGCGTTGGCGACCGAAGAGCCGGTGACGGTGCCCTGCATCGCCGAGGCGACGACGGCTGCCTTGGCCGGCCCGCCGGCGAACTTACCGGTCAGCCGGAAGGCCAGGCCGTTGAAGTAGGCGCCGATGTTGGTGCGCACGAGCACGACACCGAAGAGCAGGAAGAGGAACACGAAGGTCGAGGACACCTGGATCGGGATGCCGAAGATCGAGCGCGAGGAGTACCAGGTCTGCTGGACCATGTTCTGCCAGGTGGTGCCGTGGTACGGCAGGATCGGCGAGTACTTACCGAGCCAGAAGTACAGCAGCGCCAGGGTGGCGATGATGACGATCGGCAGGCCGACGCAGCGGCGGGTGCCTTCGAGGATGAGGAGGATGCCGACGAGGGCGACGGTCGTGTCGAAGTCGCTGTAGCCGAACATCTGGACCTGTACGCCGGTGAGGTAGTCGTAGTTGAGGACCATGTAGGCCGAGCAGCCCATCGCGGCGAACGCGAGGATCGTGTCGAGAACGAGGGAGCCCCAGTACAGTCCCGGTTTGGTGTCCTCGCGCAGGCTCAGGCTGCGGTGCAGGGGGTAGAGCAGGAAGATGAGACCCATCGCGCCGCCGACGTGGATCGCACCCTGGATGAGGGTCGGGCGGGAGCCGGCGAAGGCGGTGTACAGCTGGAACCCGGTGAGGCCGAGCGCAAGGACGAAGATGAGCCAGCGCCACGGACCGAGTTCGGAGTCCACACGGTGGCGGGAGGCGGTGTCGTGCTCGCGCAGCACCTCCTGAGCTTTCTCCTCGGCTTCGGCCGAGCTCATGACGGCGACGTTGCTGGCGTCGACGTCCGGATCGCCGGCGGTCTCTGACGCGGCGCCGTGGTGCTTGGCATCGCGGTAGGCGTCGGTGGCAGCAGCGCCGGGATCGCCGGCGTCATTGCGGTCAGCTGCGCGGCCTGCGGCGGTGCTGCCGCCCTCAGGCTTCTCGTCGTCGCGCGGGGTTCTCGTCGAGTTCATCGGGGTTCTCCGGTGTTCAGGAGTGTGTGCGCAGGCCGCAGGCGGCGGCCTGCGCACACCTCACAGGGCCTCAGTTGAGCTAGGCGATGATCACCGGCCGGCGTATGCCGACCGGGCCCAATCATCATTCGGTGCTGATGCCCTGTTCGTCGAAGTACTTCTTAGCACCCGGGTGCAGTTCCACATCACCGCGGCCGAGCAGAGCGTCTTCAGTCTTGATGAGCTTGCCCTGCGCCAGGGAGATGTCTCCGGCCTTCTCGTAGATCGCCTTCGTGATGCCGTAGGCGTCCTCTTCGCTGACCTGGTTGGTCGAGGCGACGATCGTGGCGAACACCGTCACGGTCTGCACGTCGTCAGGGGCGAAGTCATACGAGCCGCCCGGGATGACGTAGCTTTCGTACTGCGATTCGCCGGCGATCTGGTCGGCCTTGTCCTTGTCCAGCGGCAGCAGCTTGACATCAGCGTTGGCTGCCAGCTCCGACAGCGATGCCGCCGGGACGCCGAGGATCTCGATCGAGGCGTCGATGTTGCCGTCCTGGAGCTTCGAGCGGGCATCGGCGAAGCTCTCCTCGAAGGGCTCGTAGTCGCCGTCTTCGAAGCCGTAGGCATCGAGGATGAGCTTGGCAACAGCCGCGGTGCCCGAACCGGGGGCGCCGACGGCGATCTTCTTGCCCTTGAGGTCTTCGATCGACTCGAAGCCGCTGTCCTCCAGCGTGATGACCTGTGCAGCCTCGGGGTACAGCTGGCCGATCCAGCCGATGTTCTCCAGCGGCTGTCCAAGCTCTTCGAACTCACCGGAGCCGCTCACAGCATCGTGGGCGGTGTTGTTCTGGGTGAACGCCAGCTGGGCTTCGCCCTTGGCGATGCGGCCGAGGTTGTCCACCGAGCCGTCGGTCTCCACAGCGTTGACCGTGAGGCCGTCGACTTCGTTCTGGAAGATGCGGGAGTACTCATTTCCCAGCGGGTAGTACACGCCTGCAGTGCCGCCGGTGGCGAAGGTGAGGTCGTGCGTGAAGTCCTCTGCCGGTTCGCCGCCGCCATTGCCGCCACCGCCTCCGGTGCCGCCGCCGCATGCGCTCAGTACAAGTGCTGCAGCGGACATGATTGCCGCCGCGCGTCCTACGAGTCCGATCTTCATACCGGGTTCGCTCCTTTTGTGGTTTCCGTTTCTCACCTGCGGTGGTTACCGCTGCGGCTGGTGGGCCGCATGAGCTGTCAGGCGGCGGTGCAGCCCTGTGCTGCGACCGCCGGATGCCAGTGGCTGCCGGACCGGCTGCTACCAGCTGGAGTCAACGTCGCCTCCTGCCTCAGCGACCACCTCGTCGATGGTCTGCTGTCGCCTGAGGGTGACCCAGGCCACTGCGCCGTCCTTCTCTCTGTATCCGTAGACGGCAGGCCGTGGCAAGGCGTTGTAGGAAAATGAGTTGGAAAAGTAATACGCGCCGACGTCGTGGATGGCGATGACATCGCCTTCGCGGATGAGCGGCAGCGCACGCTGGTGGGCGATGATGTCGCCTGAGAAGCAGCAGGGCCCTGCAACGTCCTGGACGCAGACGTCGTCTTCGCGCTCCTCGCCTGCCGGGTCGAGGACGCTGACGCGCAGCGGCCAGGCATTGGGCATGAAGATCGTGCGGGCAGCAACCTGCGCGCCGGCGTGGCAGACGGCGATCGGCCGGCCGCCGACGACCTTGGTCGATTCGACGCGGGTGAGCATCGTGCCGGACTTGGCCAGCAGGGAGCGGCCGAACTCGGTGATGATGCCGTAGGTGCCGTCGAAGAGCTCGGGGACCTCCGCCTCGAGCGCGGCTCGGTAGTCGGCGAAGCTCGGGGTGTGGGCGTCGGAGTCGAAGTTGACCGGCAGCCCGCCGCCGATGTCGATGTGCGTGATCTGCTGGTGGCCGATCGTTGCGTGGATGTCGGCGACGAGGTCGACGACGGCGCGCACACCGGCGGCCATCGAGGACAGGGCCATGCCCTGGGAGCCGGAGTGCACGTGGATCTGGTTGAGCCACGGGCGGGCGGCGTAGGCGTCGATGATCGCCTGCCGGGATCCCTCGTCGCGCAGCGGGATGCCGAACTTCGACGTCGGGGTCGCGGTCGACATCTCCTCGATCTTGCCGGCGCCCAGCTGCGGGTTGATGCGCACGCCGATCCGGCCCTTGGGGGTCGCGCCGGCCAAATGCTCGTCGATGCGGGAGAGTTCGGTGAAGTTGTCGAGGTTCATCGCCACGCCGAGGTCTAAGGCGGTGTCGATGTCGTGGCGGGTTTTGGCCGGGGAGTCGAAGACGATCCGGTCGGGGGTGAACCCGGCCAGCTGCGCCATCCTGAGCTCACCGGGGCTGGCGACCTCGCAGCCGGCGCCGAGCTCGGCGAGGTGGCGCATCATCGGCACGAGGGTCACGGCCTTCGCAGCGACTGCGTGGGTGACCGGTGATGGGGAGTCGAAGGCCGCCTCGGCGGCGCGGAACAGCTCATCGAGGGTGTCGAGGTCGACCATGCCGATGATCGGGTAGTCGGCCGGGAGCATCTCCCGGGCCAAGGCGTCGGACATCGCGGTCGCGCGCCGCTGAGCGTGGTGCACTGGGCTCCCTGTACGTCGGAGGTGGTGGTCCCGGCGGCCGGTGACCGGCCGCTGGTGGAATCATCGTAACCTCTCACACAGCGCTCAGCTGCGGTTCAGGATTTCCGGTGGCTACAGTTCGCTAACGATTGCCGTCGCTACTGGAACAGGACGACGGGTTTGACGATGTCGACGTAGACGAGCAGCACGGTCATGCACAGCATCAGCCCGACGACGACGTAGGTCAGCGGCAGCAGCCGGGCGGTGTCGAAGGGCCCGATGATCCCGCGACCGCGGGCGAGGTTGATCCGCCGTCGGGCGCCTTCGTACAGGGCGACGGCGATGTGCCCGCCGTCGAGCGGCAGGAGCGGGATCATGTTGAAGGCGAAGAGGAACAGGTTGAGCGAGCCGAGCAGCCCGAGGCCGGTAACGACTTTGCCGGTGACGTCGATCTGGTCGGTCGAGACGATCTCACCGGCAACCCGGCCGACGCCGACCATGCCCATGATGCCCTCAGGGTCGCGCTCCTTGTTCGTCGTGGCAACCTGGACGATGTCGACGAGCTTGACCGGCAGCGTCGCCAGTGCTGTAAAGGTCCGGCCGAGGGCCTGGCCGATCTGGCCGGGGAACTCGCTCACCGGGATCGGCGTGTACGCCTTGTCCGGGCCGACGCCGAGGAAGCCGACGGTCTCGGTGACGAGCTCGCCGTTGCCGTCGCGTGTGAGCTCGCCTTTCTCGTAGACGGGGCGCTCGGCGGCGATGATCGTCGTCGGGATGGTCTTCTGCGCTCCGCCGTCCTCGACGACGATGTCGACCTCTTTGCCGGCCAGGCCGCGGACTTCGCGGGTGATGTCGTTCCAGGAGTGCATCGGCTTGCCGTCGATGGAGATGATCGTGTTGCCCGGCGCGATGCCGACCTCGGCTGCAGGGGTCGGCTGGTCGCCGGGCAGGCAGCGATTCTGGTCGGCTGGTGCGCGTTTGGCCATTTCGGTGGCCGGAACCGCGCATTCGGAGACGGTGGCCACGGTGGTGTTCAGGGTCGGAACACCAACGCCGAGCAGCATGATCCCGAGGATCAGGATGCCCAGCAGCAGGTTGACCAGCGGGCCGCCGAACATGACGACGAGCCGCTTTGGCACCGAGAGGGCGTAGAAAGTGCGGTGCTCCTCGCCGGGCTCGATGAACTGGTTGGAGTATTCGCGGGCGTCGTCCATGGTGCGCTCGAACATCCGCGGCTTCCGGGACTCCGTCGGGATCTCTGTGGACCCGCCTGCAGCTTCGGGGCTCGCACCGACTCCGGCCAGCTCCCTGTCCTCGTGGCCTTCGACGGCTTCGGTGACGATGCCCGAGGCGTCGGTGGCCCCGTGCGACTGGTCGACGGTGGCGTGGGTGGCGTGCTTGGGCGGGTACATGCCCGGCATCGCGATGAACCCGCCGAGTGGGAGCGCCTTGATGCCGTATTCGGTCTCCCCGCGGCGGCGGGAAAACAGGGTCGGGCCGAAGCCGACCATGTAGTGGGTGACTTTGACGCCGAACTTCTTGGCCGGGATGAGGTGGCCGAGTTCGTGCAGGGCGATCGAGATGGAGACCCCGATGAGGATGAGGACGATGCCCAGGGCGTAGAGCAGACTGGTCATGCGCGGGCCCCCTCCGCGGCAGCCGGCTCAAGCCAGCCGGCGATGAACTCGCGGGCACTGCGGTCTGCTGCCAGCACGGTCTCCAGGGTCAGCTCGGTGGCCTCTCCCCCGTTCCCGAGGTGCTGGTCGAGGGCTGCGGCGATGCCCTCGGAGATCTGCGGGAAGGTGATCGTGCCTGCGTGGAAGGCGGCGACGAGCTCTTCGTTGGCGGCGTTGTATACCGCTGGTGCGGTCCCGCCGGCCCTGCCGGCCCGGATCGCCAGACCGAGGGCCGGGAAGTTCGCGTCATCGACCGGCTCGAAGGTCCAGGAGCTCGCGGCGTCGAAGGGTTCGGGTGCGGTGGCACCTGCGATACGGGTGGTGGTGCCGTCGCGATCGGTGCCGAGGGCGTAGGCGATCGGCAGCTTCATGTCAGGTGGGGAGACCTGGGCGATCGTCGAGCCGTCGACGAACTCGACCATCGAGTGGATGCGGCTCTGCGGGTGGACGACGGCGGTGATGCGGTCGTAGTCGATGCCGAAGAGCAGATGCGCTTCGATGACCTCCAGGCCCTTGTTCACCAGGGTCGCGGAGTTCGTCGTGATGACGGTGCCCATGTTCCACGTCGGGTGGGCCAGCGCTTGTTCGGGGGTGACGGCTGCCAGCTCGTCAGCGCTCATGCCGCGGAAGGGACCTCCGGAGGCGGTGATGATGAGCCGGGAGACCTCCTCGCGGCGGCCGGCGCGCAGCGCCTGGGCGATCGCCGAATGCTCGCTGTCGACGGGGATGAGCTGGGCTGCGTTCTCCTCAGCGGTGCGCAGCACGAGCTCACCGCCGATGATGAGGGACTCCTTGTTCGCCAGCGCGACATCGGTGCCTGATTCGAGGGCTGCCAGCGTCGAGGTCAGACCGGCGGCACCGGTGACAGCGTTGAGCACGACGTCGGCGGGTTCGGCTGCCAACCGGGCCGACGCCTCGGGACCGGTGAAGATCGTCTCGACTGCCACCTGCGCGCCGAGCTGGACGGCGCGTTCCTCCAGCAGCTGCCTGACCTGGGCTTCTCCCCCGGCAGGCGGGGTGGCGATGGCCAGTGCGCGGGCCCCGGCGCGGATCGCCTGGTCGACTGCGGTGTCGATATTCGACCCCGCTCCGATGCCGGTGACGGCGAATCTGGCGGGGTTGGCGGCGATGACTTCGAGAGCCTGGGTGCCAACCGAGCCAGTGGCCCCCAGTACAATGACGTTACGTACCTTCACGGTGACAGATCATCTCATTGATTTCTTAGAACGCGATGACACGTGCGCTCACTGCTGCCCCACGAGGAGAGGAACTCGACGATGAGCAAAACCATGACCCCTGACGAGATTCTGGCGATCGATTCGGTCTTCGAGAAGGAGGACCTCGAGTGGGCGGGCATCGTCCGCAAGTGGCTGGACGAGAACGTCCGGGAGAAGATCGGCGACTGGTACCTCGAAGGCACGATCCCGGCTCGTGAGCTGGCAGAGCAGCTCGGTGAGCTCGGCGTGCTCGGCATGCATCTGGAAGGATACGGTTGTGGCGGAGCGACCGCCACCCAGTACGGCCTGGCCTGCCGTGAGCTCGAAGCCATCGATTCGGGTCTGCGTTCGCTGGTGAGCGTGCAGGGATCGCTGGCGATGTTCGCCATCCACAACTGGGGCTCCGAGGAGCAGAAGGAGGAATGGCTGCCGCAGATGGCCGCCGGCAAGAAGCTCGGCTGCTTCGGCCTGACCGAACCGGATGTCGGTTCGGACCCGGCTGGCATGAAGACCCGCGCGACCAAGGACGGCTCCGATTGGATCCTCAACGGCGCGAAGATGTGGATCACCAACTCCCCGGTCTCCGATGTCTGCGTCGTGTGGGCCAAGACCGAAGAAGATGACGAGAAGGGCCGCCCAGTTGTCCGCGGCTTCGTCGTCCCCACCGACACCCCCGGTGTCGAGGTGCCCGAGGTCAAGCGCAAGCTGTCGCTGCGCGCCTCGATCACCGGTGAGATCGTGCTCGACAACGTCCGTCTGCCGGAATCGGCGATGCTGCCGAAGGCCAAGGGGCTCAAGGGACCGCTGTCCTGCCTGTCCGAGGCCCGCTACGGCATCGTCTTCGGCGTCACCGGTGCTGCCCGTGACTCGCTCCTCTCCGCACTGGAGTACACCGGCACTCGCATCCAGTTCAACCGTCCGCTGTCGTCGTTCCAGATCACCCAGCAGAAGCTGGCGAAGGCCTTCGGCCAGTACTCGTCGATCACCCTGCTGGCCGCCCACCTCGGCAAGCTCAAGGACACCGTCGGTGTGCGCCCGGAGCAGATCTCCCTGGGCAAGATGGTCAACGTCGACACCGCGATGAACATCGCCCGCGACCTGCGCGCCACCTTCGGCGGTTCGGGCATCACGAGTGAGTACTCTCCGCTGCGCCACGCCATCAACCTCGAGACCGTCCTCACCTACGAGGGCACCCACGAGGTGCACCAGCTGACCCTCGGCCGCGCGATGACCGGCATCAACGCCTTCGCCAACTACGAGGGCTAATCGGCCGACCGACATCACGGCCCCGGTGACTCTGCGCAAGTCACAGGGGCCGTTGCCGTTCGCCCTCGGATTCGCCGACGAGCTCACAGGAGCACCTCCAATGCGTGCCGGATTCTGGGCAGCGATCTCGGGAATTCAGAGGCGGTCTTCAACAATGCGCTCGGTAGGTCTCAGCCCGGCAGCCCGTCCTGACGCTGCCGACCGATGAGCATGCCGCAAGCGATGAGCATGAGCACGATGACGAGCACGACCTCCAGCGCCTGCCGGCTGGTTGACAGTGCCGCGCTGAGCACAAGCGGGACGAGCAGGCCGCTGGTCCGTGATGCGATGCCCATACCGGCGAAGCAGGCCCACGGGTGCGCTGCACTGAGGCTTGCCATGCGGGTGTTGAGCGATGACGTGACGATCGCGGAGCTGATGAGTGGGCCCGTGAGGATGATGCCGGTGATGACGGCCCAGTTCTGCTCGATCCACAGTGCCCCGGAGATTCCGATCAGGGCGAGCAGCACCGCAGCCGCGAACTCGCGGTTGGTTCGGCGCATCGAGCCGTGACCGAAAGCGGTCGCTGTGGCCATGGCAATGAGTTCGCGCATGACGAGTCCGACACCGATCGCAGCGCCGAACTCCGGCAGGGCGAGCGGGAAGATCGAGCTCGTCGTGATGAAGATGACCGGCAGTGCTGAGGCCGACAGTGCCCCGCGGGCCATGACTGATGACCGGCCGATCGCTGCGACCGAATAGACGATGGTGCTCAGCAGCGGCACCCGCTGGGTGACGTGCCGGTCGCGGCTGGGCCCGGGCAGCCACCAGGCGGCGACGAGGATTCCGAGCCCGGTGGTGGCGACGATGACGAACAGCACGTGGGGCTGCTCGGCTGCCAGGGCCCAGGTGATGAACAGGCCTGCTGCCAGTGCGCCGCCGCGCTGGATGAAGACGTTGATGCGCTGGCCGTCGGCCTGCCGTTCCCCGAGCATCGAGGCGTAGTGCGCGAGGGCGGGGATGTAGATGAGACTGGAGCAGCAGGCGTAGAGGGTTCCGAAGATGACGATCCACCAGCCGGAGCCGGCGATGAGCAGCCCGATGGTGATGAGCAGGATGAGGATGCCGGAGGTGCCGATGACCCGCCGCAGTCCGTAGCGCTCGATCGCCGAGGCGGCCGGTGAGTCGAGCAGGATGCCGAGGCCCATGTAGATCGTCACCGTTAACGAGGCCAGCCCGAGGTTCGGGGCCATGACGGCCAGGCCGGTGAGCATGAAGGAGTGGAAGCCGAAGTACGTGCAGATGACGATGACGATCGCCCAATAGCGGCGCGCCCGCCGCGCCAGCTTCCGTCTGTCGATCGCCATGAGGCTTACGGTAACACCGGGATCAAGGCCGTTTCGGACGTCTGTGATCGGCGGCACAGAGCCGATCGCGGCCTTTCCACGGGCTGTCTGGCTGGCTCAGATCGCTCAGCGGCTGAGGAACATCTCCACAGCGTTGAGACTCTCGGCAGCACTCAGGCTCACCCCGTCGAGGCGCAGGACTTCGCGGCCGGGTCCGATCTCTGCCGCCGCGGCATGCTTGAACGCCGATTCCTTCATGAGCGCCCCGGCGTCGAGCGGTTTGCTCTCCGGTCCGTCGGCGAGCAGCTCGGTGCCTTCGAAGTGCGACCAGATCTTGCGGGTCTCCGTGTGCATGCCGGCCTTCGCGGCAGTCTGAGCGGCGGCGTCGCCGTTTCTGCTGGCGTGCTCGCCGGCTTCCGCCTGCGCGCCTTCGGCCGGGCGCAGCACGGGGGCTGTCTTCTTCTCCCCCGGCTTCAGGCTCTTGGATCCGAGGACCACGCAGCTGCCCAGCCGCAGCGCAGCGAGCATCGCGAGGATGAGGGTGACCGGGCGCAGCCCGTCGTCGATGACGAGGAACGGCGGGGCCGGTTCGTGGACCGCGCGCAGGATGCCGGCGAACTTCGCGACCCGGTCGAGGGCGTCCTCGTACGTCAGCGACACCTCGGCGTCGGCGAAGAAGATCTCGTCAGCCCGCCCGGTAACGATCGGGTAGTCGAGCAGCTCGAAGACGGGGTTGAAAGTACCCTTGTCCTTCGGTGAGTTCGTGCCCGGCTTGCGGAACCAGTGCAGCTGATCAGTCGACACTGGCCATGACCTCGACGACCCGGTCGATGAACGCATCGACCTGGTCCTCGTCGTAGGCGCGGTTGCCCTTGCGGGTGCGGAAGAGCACGCGACGGACTTCGTCAACACTCATCGGCTTGCCCTGGGTGAAGTAGCCGTTGATGCGGTCGCACAGATCGTCGACCTCTTCGACGTCATAGCCGATCTGGCCCTTCTCCGGGTGGTTGAACCGTTCGCCGTATTCGCGGGCGAGGCGTCCGCGCAGCGAGCTGGCGGCACGGGTGAGCTCCTTGACCCAGGCGTCCTCACCGGAGCTGGAGATGAGCCGGTCGCGGCTGCGCTTGGCGAAGGCGTCTTCGAGACGGTCGAGGGCGGCGTCGACGACGCCGACGTGGTAGCCGTTGCGCACCAGGTCGAAGCCGACGGTGCGCACCGCACGCGCGTCGAGATCGCCGGGCTGCGGCGTGTCGGATTCGAAGGATTCGCGGGCCCGCTTGAAGAAGCTGTCGACCTGTGCGGGGTCGTATCCGTTCTTCCAACCCGACATCCTGGGGAAGTTCGTCTCCACGTCGCTCTCCTTGTGAATGCTGTGCGGTGCTTAAAGTGTAGCGCTCAGTCCTCTTCGGCCGTGGCAAGCTGGCCGCATGCCCCGTCGATGTCCTGACCTCGGGTGTCGCGGATCGTCGTCGGGATCCCGGCGTCCTGGAGGCGGCGCACGAACTCAGCTGCCACCTCGGGCTCGGATGCCGTCCACACCGAACCGGGGGTCGGGTTGAGCGGGATCGGGTTGACGTGCACCCAGCCGCGGCCGCGTGCGTTGAGCTTCTTGCCCAGCAGTTCGGCGCGCCAGGCGTGGTCGTTCATGTCCTTGATGAGAGCGTATTCGATGCTCACGCGCCGGCCGGTGACCTTGTAGTAGTTGTAGGCGGCGTCGATGGCCTCGTCGACCTTCCAGCGGGTGTTGACCGGGATCATCTCATCGCGCAGGCCGTCGTCTGGGGCGTGGAGGCTGAGTGCGAAGGTGACCGGGATGTCCTCGGCGGCGAGCTTGTTGATTCCGGGCACCAGCCCGACTGTCGAGACGGTGATGCGGCGCGCACCCATGCCCAGGCCGGCCGGGGCCGGGTCGACGAAGCGGCGCACGGCGTTCATGACGCGCTTGTAGTTGGCCAGCGGCTCGCCCATGCCCATGAAGACGATGTTGGTCACGCGTTCGGCCTGCCCCGCGCCCGAGGCGGTGGTGCCCTCAGCATGTTCGCTCGCCTGGGCTGGGGCCTCGCCTTGGTCTTCGTCGGCTTCGGAGCCGACGGCGGCGGCTGGGTTGCCGAGCATGTCGGTGTCACCCGAGGTGTCGTCGGCCAGTTCGCCAGCGGCGATGACCTGGTCGGCGCGGATGACCTGCTCGACGATCTCAGCTGTCGACATGTTCCTCGTCAGGCCCTGCTGGCCGGTGGCGCAGAACGGGCAGTTCATGCCGCAGCCGCACTGCGAGGACACGCACAGGGTGATGCGGTTGCGGTAGCGCATGAGCACCGATTCGACGAGGGCGCCGTCGAAGAGCCGCCACAGGAACTTGATGGTGTCGCCGTTGGAGGTGCGCAGCCGGCGCACCTCGGTCAAAAGCGGTGGGAAGAACCTCTCGGCCAGTTCGGCACGCCGGTCCTTCGGCAGGTCGGTCATCGCCTCGGGGTCGGTGGTGTGGTGGACGAAGTAGTGGGTCGAGAGCTGCTTGGCGCGAAACGCTGGCAGTCCCATCTCGGTGACGGCGGCGATCCGCTCGTCCATCGACATATCGGCCAGGTGGGTCGGCGGCTGGGTGACGCGCGGGGACTTGAAGTTCAGCAGCGGCCGGCCGTCACGCGTCGGGGTGCGCGAGGTGGTGCCGTCTGCGTGCTCGACGATGGGCCGCACCTGTCGGCGGGGCGGCCTGTTGGTCGGTGTGGAGGAGGTCTTCTCAGTCATGTCCTCCCAGTATCGCATGTGCAGGCTGGGCGATGTGTGAGAGCGGCACTCTCCTAGCGAAGAACCCTCAGATGCTGGTGGCAGGCGATCTCATCTGGCACGATGGAAGACCCCCCACACGAAAGCTGTGATCCCCATGACGGGCACCGAGATCGTCCGGTTCGTCGCTGCGCTCGTTGTCATCGGCGCCAGTGCCTATCTGGTGTTCAGGACCGATGGATGGCTTCCGCTCATCTGCGCGGTGGCGGTCATCGCCGGCATCATCCTCCTCATCGACCTCATCCAGGGCATCCGCAGGCGGCGCCGGGACGAAGCGGCCGATCCCGCTGCTGACTCCGCGAGCCGAACCTCGCGTGAACCGGTCGTAGGCGATCTGCGGTGACCGGTCATGAGAAGCTCCGGCTGGTCGCCTGCCTGCTCGTGGTCGCCGTCGGCATCTACCTGTTCATCGACGGTGCTGCGTGGAATCGCGTGCTCTCCGTCGTGCAGATCGTTGCCGGCCTCTGGCTCTTCGCCGAGACGCTCCAGGGTGCTCGCCGGCGCAGCGGGACGCCGATCGCTCCGCCGCTGATTGAGGACCGTCTGCTTACGCCCCGAGGCTGAAGACCTTGCCGGGGTTCATGATGCCGTGCGGGTCGAGCGCGGACTTGATCGCCCGGTGCATGTCGAGGACGTCGTCGCTCAGCTCCCGGGACAGGCCCGGCTTCTTCAGCAGCCCGATCCCGTGCTCACCGGAGACGGTGCCGCCGGCTTCCAAGGCGACAGTGATGATCTCCTCGAATGCCGCCTGCGCGCGTTCGCGGGCGGCGTCGTCGCCGATCGGGGTGACGAGCAGCGGGTGCAGGTTGCCGTCGCCGGCGTGGGCGATCTGGGCGAGCACCGTGTCGTGCTTGCGGCCGATCTCCTGGATCTTGCCGAGCACCTCGGGCACCTTCGAGCGGATCACACAGACGTCTTCGGTCAGCACCGGGCCGAGCCGTTCAAGAGCCGGATAGGCGAGCCTGCGGGCGGCAAAGAACGCATCGGCTTCCTCAGCGTCCTCGCTGATGGCAGCAAAGGTGGCGCCAGCGGATTCGAAGGCGGCGACGATGCCCTCCGCTTCGGCCTGCCCGGCAGCACCGGGAACGTCGGTGGCAGCCAGCAGCAGCACCTCGGCTTCGGCCGAAAGACCCATGTTCTTCCACTCATCAACTGCTTTGAGGCAGTAGGAGTCGACGAGTTCGAGCGCGGAGGGGATGATGCCGGCAGCCGTGACGTGGGCGACGGCTTGGCCGGCGTCAACGAGGCTGTCGAAGTAGCCGACGATCGCCCGGGAGTCCTGCGGCAGCGGCAGCAGACGCACGGTGATCTCGGTGACGATGCCGAGTGTGCCCTCAGCGCCGATGATGAGGCCGCGCAGGTCATAGCCGGCGGCGTTCTTCGCTGTCGTCTTGCCGACGCGCACGAGCTTGCCGGTGCCGGTGACGACTTCGAGGTTGAGGACGTATTCGCTCGTGACGCCGTATTTGACGCAGCACAGTCCGCCGGCGTTGGTGGCGACGTTGCCGCCGATCGTCGACCAGGGGGCACTCGCCGGGTCCGGCGGGTACCACAGGCCGTCTTCTGCCACCCGGGCGCGCAGGTCATTGTTGACGACGCCGGGCTGCACCCGGGCGGTGCGTTCGACCGGGTCGACGTCGAGGATCTGGTTCATCGCGTCGAAGCTGATGACCAGGCATCCCTCCAGCGCGTTCGCCCCGCCGGACAGCCCGGTGCCGGCCCCGCGGGCGACGACGGCGACCGAGTGCTCGATCGCCCAGCGCACGGCGGCGACCACTTCGGCGGTTTCGCGCGGGCGCACAATCGCCAGGGCTTGGCCGTAGGGCGCCCATTCGGCCTCGTCGTGCAGGTAGGAGGCCATGATGTCGGCATCGGTGATGATCGTCTCGGTCGGGAGGACCTGAGACAGGGAGGCAAGAAGGCTCATGTGATGAATCCAGGCAGGAAGGTGAACAGGACGAGGGCGACCGGGGCGGTCGGGAGTATCGAGTCGAGGCGGTCCATCACTCCCCCGTGGCCGGGCAGCAGGGTGCCCATGTCCTTGAGGTCGAGGTCGCGTTTGATCATGGATTCGGAGAAGTCACCAAGGGTGGCGAATGCCGGGATGATCGTGCCGAGGACGACGCCGGTCCAGATTGGGGCGTCGAAGGCCCACAGCGCCATGCAGATGCCCACGGCGGTGGAGAACACGGCGGAGCCGGCGTAACCCTCCCAGGACTTCTTCGGGCTGATCTTCGGGGCGATCGGGTGTTTGCCCCACAGCACGCCGAAGGTGTAGCCGCCGATGTCGCTGGCGATGACGAGGGCGAGGAAGAGGATGACGAGCAGGTTGCCGTCCGGCTGGGTGAGGATGAAGACGACCGAGGAGGCCATGAGCCCCACATAGGTGAGTGCGAAGAGGCTTAAGCAGACGTCCTTGACCGGATTGGGGCGGCGTTCGAGGAGTGTGAAGAGCAGGATCGCTCCGGCCCCGACGGTGAAAGCCACCCACAGGGCCTCACGGCCGGCCAGGTAGGTCGCCAGGATCATGAGGCCTGCGGCGGTGACGGTCGGTACGCGGGCGACAACGGAGCCGGAGCGTGAGAGCGCGTTGGCCAGCTCCCACATCGCCACGATGACGCCGATGAGCACGATGACGACGAAGGACGGCGGGTAGAACAGCAGCGAGGCCAGCACTCCCCCGCCGAGCACCGCGCCGACGGCGATGGCCGCCGGCAGATTGCGCCCGGCGCGCCCGTAGTCCTTCTTCTCCGGTTCGGCGGCGGTGGCCGATCCCGGGGCATTGTCGGTTGCCGTCGCGGTATCTGCGCTGGTGGCCTCGGCGGCCTTCTCCGCCTCCGGGGTCGGGGTGACGAGCCCGTGTCCGTAGGCCGAGGCCGGCGGGGAGCCGACCACTGCGTGCGGCTGGGTCTCGGTCGCCTGGGACTGTTCCTCAGCGCGCTGCGCCTCATCAGCAGCCTGCCACTGCGCCTCAGTCGCCTGCCGTTGCGCTTCGGCCCCGGCGGCGGTGTTGCCCGTCCGCTGAGCCGGCGGTGTGGGCGCCGGCTGGATGACCGGCAGCTGCCCGGTCCGGGCGGCTTCCCGCTCGGCTCTTATGGCATCACGACGACGCGGGAACTCCTGGGTGTAGAGTTCCCACTTCTCGCCGTCGACTGGTTGCTGGGCCATCGCTGGGCTCAGACTTCGAGCAGCTCTTCTTCCTTGGCTGCCAGGAGGCGGTCGATGGAGTCGACCTTCTTCTTCGTCAGCTCGTCGAGCTCACCGGTGGCGCGCTTGGCTTCGTCCTCACCGACCTCGCCGTCCTTCTGCATCTTCTCGATGGCGTCCTTGGCGGTGCGGCGGATGTTGCGGATCGACACGCGGCCCTGTTCGGCGTAGCCCTTGACGATCTTGACGTATTCTTTGCGGCGATCCTCGGTCAGCTCCGGGAGCACCACGCGGATGACGTTGCCGTCGTTGGCCGGGTTGGCGCCGATGTCGGAGTTGCGCAACGCGGTCTCGATGTTGCCGAGGGCGGTGCGGTCATAGGGGGTGATGAGCAGAGTGCGGGCCTCGGGCACCTGGAAGGACGCCAGCTGCTGCAGCGGGGTCGGGGTGCCGTAGTACTCGACTTCGATGTGGGCGAACAGTGCGGGGTTCGCGCGTCCGGTGCGCACCGAGGCGAAGTCGTCCTTCGTCGCCTCGATCGTCTTGTCCATCTTCTCTGCGGCTTCGGCGAGAGTTGCTTGCATCGCGGTGCACTCTTTTCTTCGGTCGGTTGCGGAACTGCTGGTCGTCCCTCAGGTCTATTCTATTGTCTCCGCCTCCACCAGCACGGCAGGCGGGCAGGGTGATAGGGGGCCTGGCGGCTCAGGCGCCGCGCACGGTGGTGCCGATCGGCTCACCGGCGATCGCGCGGCGCAGGTTGTGCTCGCCCTGCATGCCGAACACCCGCATCGGCAGGGCGTTGTCCATGCACAGGCTGAAGGCGGTGGCGTCGACGACCTTGAGGCCGCGCTGCAGCGCCTCCTGGTAGGTGATCGAGTCGATCCGCTCAGCAGTCGGGTCGGTCTTCGGGTCGGCGGTGTAGACGCCGTCGACGCCCTTCTTGGCGATGAGGACCTCATCGGCGCGGATCTCCAGGGCGCGCTGGGCGGCGACCGTGTCGGTGGAGAAGAACGGCAGTCCGGCGCCGGCGCCGAAGATGACTACCCGACCCTTCTCCATGTGGCGCATCGCCCGGCGCGGAATGTAGGTCTCTGCGACCTGCGTCATCGGGATCGCCGACTGCACGCGGGTGTCGACTCCCTGCTGTTCGAGGAAGTCCTGCAGGGCCAGGCAGTTCATGACGGTGCCGAGCATGCCCATGTAGTCGGCGCGCGTGCGGTCCATGCCGCGCTGGGAGAGCTCGGCGCCGCGGAAGAAGTTGCCGCCGCCGACGACGATGCTGATCTCGACCTCCGGCACACAGGTGGCGATCTCCTTGGCCACCGCTGCCACGACGTCGGGGTCGACGCCGACGGTGCCGCCGCCGAACACCTCACCGGAGAGCTTCAGCAGGATGCGCCGGCGATCGGTGCGCACCGGGGAGATCTGGTCGTGCTTGGAGGAATGGACTGGAGATTCCGACATCGCTTTCTTCCTTGTCAGGCGGCAGGCTGGCGGCCCTTTCTGAGGGCACACCACCGATCAGTCTAACGTGTCCGCACGCCCCCGGTTCCACCTGCGGCACGGCAGGTCACCACCACCTCGGGCACGGGGTGCGGACATGCCGAAGGCGGCAGCCCCACGTGGGGACTGCCGCCTTCAGTCAGCGATCAGTGCGTCGCTCAGCTGCCGACGCGGAAGCGCTGGAAGCCCAGCGGCTTGACCTTGGCCTCATCGAGGATGGTCTGCACGCTCTTCTTCGGCTCCTTGGCGAAGGGCTGATCGAGCAGGCAGTTGTCCTTGAAGAACGCGTTAACGCGGCCCTCGACGATCTTCGGGATCGCCTGCTCGGGCTTGCCCTCGTTCTTCGAGGTCTCCAGTGCGATGCTGCGCTCCTTCTCGACGACGTCGGCGGGGACGTCCTCACGCGAGAAGTAGGTCGGGGTCATAGCGGCGATGTGCACGGCGACATCGTGGGCTGCCTCGTCGTCATCGCCTTCGTAGGCGAAGAGAACGCCGACCTGCGGGGGCAGGTCCGGGTTGGTGCGGTGCAGGTACGAGTCGACCTTGCTGCCTTCGACACGGCCGACGCGACGCAACACGACCTTCTCACCGAGGACAGCGCCCTGCTCGGCGATGAATTCCGAGACCTTCTTGCCGTCGGCCTCGGAGTCCAGCAGCGCCTCGGCGCTGTCGGCCTTGGCCTCGACTGCCAGCTTGAGGACCTCGTCGGCGAGCTGACCGAACTTGTCGGACTTGGCGACGAAGTCGGTCTCCGAGTTGAGCTCGATCATCGTGCCGACGCCGTTCTCGACGTGGGTGGCGACGAGACCGTCAGAGGTCGAGCGGTCCTCGCGCTTCGAAGCGGACTTCAGTCCCTTGACGCGCAGGATCTCAATGGCCTTGGCCTGATCTCCCTGTGCTTCGTCGAGAGCCTTCTTGACAGCCATCATGCCGGCGCCGGTGCGGTCGCGCAGCGCCTTGATGTCAGCGGCAGTGTAGTTTGCCATGCGATCTCCTTGTTGAGACGTGGTGGTCTGGGTCAGACGAGCGGATGCGGCTCAGGCTTCGGTCGACTCGGTGGAGCCGGCCTCAGCGGTCTCTTCGGTCTGCTGCTCGGCCGGGGCTTCAGCAGTCGCCTCGGCCTTGGCCTCGGTGTCCACAGCCTTGTCCTCGCCCTTGCCCTCGAGGAGCTCGCGCTCCCACTCCGGCATCGGCTCGACGGAGACAGCCGAGACGTTCTTCTCGCCGCCTTCGTCCGAGGAGTGGCGCTTGATGAGGCCCTCTGCCACAGCGTCGGCGACGATGCGGGTGAGCAGAGCGACCGAGCGGATCGAGTCGTCGTTGCCCGGGATCGGGTAGTCGACTTCGTCGGGGTCGCAGTTGGTGTCGAGGATGGCGATGACCGGGATGCCCAGCTTCTTCGCCTCGTCGACGGCCAGGTGCTCCTTCTTGGTGTCGACGATCCAGACGGCCGACGGGGTGCGCTGCATGTCGCGGATGCCGCCGAGGGTCTTCTCGAGCTTGTCCTTCTCGCGGCGCAGGATGAGGAGTTCCTTCTTGGTGTACATCGAGCCTGCGACGTCGTCGAAGTCGATCTCCTCAAGCTCCTTGAGGCGGCGCAGACGACCGGAGATGGTCTGGAAGTTCGTCAGCATGCCGCCGAGCCAACGCTGGTTGACGTACGGCTGGCCGACGCGCTTGGCCTGCTCTTCGATGGCTTCCTGGGCCTGCTTCTTGGTGCCGACGAACATGATCGAGCCACCGTGAGCGACCGTCTCCTTGATGAATTCGAAGGCGGTGTCGATGTAGCCCAGCGTCTGCTGCAGGTCGATGATGTAGATGCCGTTGCGCTCGGTGAAGATGAAGCGCTTCATCTTCGGGTTCCAACGACGGGTCTGGTGTCCAAAGTGGACGCCGCTGTCAAGCAGCTGGCGAATAGTGACGACGGCCATGCCGGCGCACTCCTTTCATTGTCATTCGGTTGATGCCTGGCATCCGCCGTGTCGGGCCGACAGTCCCAGCTCAGCCGCACGACACCGCACACGTGTGTGCGGTGTCGCGGAGGATGGGATCTGCACCGGTGGCCCGCCGCGGGTACTCGGATGCGCGTAGTCAGATCTGCAGCTGATCAGTCTCGCGCGGGCGCGGGGCTGAAGAGCACACAGTTCTGCTATGTGTAGTCTACGATCTTCCCCGCCAGCGACCAAACCTGCCGCCCCTGCCCTCACCGGGCCCGAGGTGTGTGGATGGTCCCGGCGTGCGTGCCAGGAGTGCTGGGGATGGCGAGGCGTCCTCCACAGCCGTGCCCGAGGTGTGGGCTGGGTGTGTGCGCGGCATGAGTGTGGAGGGCATGAGTGGACGTGAGCGCACCGGGATCAGGGCCAGACTGCAGCAGCTGGGGTGCATCGCCGTGTGCGGGATCCTCGCCGGGGTTGTGGCCGTGCCGGCCGGGCTGCCGGCAGAGCAGGCCGGTGATCCTGACAGGTTCGGCCGGCCCGTGGTCATCATCGCCCCGGCGGCGGCACAGGCGGCGGAAGCTGCAGCCGATTCCGGTGACTGGGTGACTCCGGTGCCCGGGTTTGAGGTGGTGCGTGCCTTCGACAAGCCGAAGCAGAACTGGCAGTCAGGCCACCGCGGCATCGATGTCGCGGTGCTGCCGGGTGAGTCGATCCGCGCCCCGCGGTCAGGAACGGTGCACTTCGCTGGCAGTGTGGCCGGGCGTCCGGTGTTCAGTCTGGATGTCGGTAGGCACATCGTGTCCTTCGAACCGGTCGAGACGGATCTGACAGCCGGTGATGAGGTGTGGGCTGGTCATCCGGTCGGCACAGTTGCTGATCCGAGTCATTGTGATGACGGGTGCGTGCACGTTGGGGTGTGGGCGAGCGGCAAGCCGAAGGACTATCTGAATCCGGCTGCGTTCTTCTCGCAGGACTTCTCGATCCTGCTGCCTGAGGCGCAGGCCCCTGAGGAGATGCCGGAGGCTTCCGGCGATGACGGATCCTCCGGTGCCGGCGCGTGGGGAGGGCATTCAAACGGCCGGATCCCAGCCGTTGCGCTGTGCCCGCTGGATCGTGCCGCTGGGCATCGGCTGCGCTGTGACGCGGCGCGGTCGTTCGATGAGCTCAGCGATGCCTACCGGCAGCGCTTCGGCCAGCTGATTTCGGTGACGGACTCGTACCGGGACTATCAGACACAGGTGATCCTCAAAAGGCGCAAGGGCCGGATGGCCGCCACGCCCGGCAAGTCGAATCACGGCTGGGGCCTGGCAGTCGACCTCGGTGGTGGGATCAACCGATTCGGGACTGTGCAGCATGAGTGGATGCGCTCCAACGCCCCGCGCTTCGGCTGGGTGCACCCGAGCTGGGCCCGGCAGTCCGGGTCGCTGCCGGAAGCGTGGCATTGGGAGTACAAGGGACGGCAGTAGGGTCGCTGCCACCCACTGCCCTGCCGTGTCAGAACTGGAATAGCTGCCTGGTGTGTGTCGTTGTGGCTGGCATGAGCATTCACAGCATCGCCGTCGTCGGCGGCCACGGAAAGATCGCCCGTCACCTCACTGAAATTGTCACCCCGGATATGGAAGTCCGCTCGATCATCCGCAACCCGGAGCACGCTGCTGAACTTGAAGAGCTCGGCGCTGTGCCGGTTGTCTGCGACCTGGAGAAGGCCTCGCAGGCTGAGCTGGTGGAGGCGTTCGGCAATGCCGATGCCGTCATCTTCGCCGCCGGAGCCGGTGGCGGTTCTGGCATCTTCCGCAAGTACACCGTCGACCTGGCCGCCTCGATCGCGGCGATGCAGGCAGCCGCCGCGGCAGGCATCGACCGGTTCGTGCAGATCTCGTTCATCGGCGCCGGCGGTCCGACGCCGGAAGGCACCGAAGAGGTCTTCGCCGCCTATTGGGATGCCAAGCGCGAGGCTGACAATGCTCTGCGCGCCAGCGGCCTGGACTGGACGATCGTCAAGCCGGGCCGGCTGCTCGATGAGCCTGGCACCGGCTGCCTCGACATCGCCACCGGGACCGAACGTGGGGCCACGACACGGCGTGAGGATGTCGCGGAGTTCATCGCGATGATCCTCGATGACGGCCGCACCATCGGCCGGGAGTTCGACATCATTGACGGTGAGACCCCGATGCACGAAAGCCTCAAGGCCACGCTGGGCTCCTGACAAGCTGCTGCCGGTTCAGGCGCGGGGGTGCGCCTGCCGGTAGCTTTCGGCCAGCCGTCCGAGGGAGACGTGGGTGTAGATCTGCGTCGAGCTCAGTGAGGCATGCCCGAGGAACTCCTGCACCTCGCGCAGGTCAGCACCGTTTTCGATCATGTGGGTGGCCGCCGAGTGCCGCAGCCCATGCGGTGAGAGCTCCGGTGAGTCCGGCAGGCCGGCAGTCGCTGTATGGACGACTGAGCGGATCTGGCGGACATCGATGCGCCCGCCGCGGGCACCGAGGAAGAGTGCTGTAGCATCACGAGCGGTCCTGTCGTTCTCCAACACTGGCCGGCCGCGCTGCAGCCACGCCCGCAGTGCACGCTGGGCAGGCAGTCCGAAGGGCACGCGGCGTTCCTTGCTGCCCTTGCCCATGACGGTGACGAGCCTGCGATCCGTGTCAATGCTCGTCGTGTGCAGCGCCGCGATCTCTGAGACGCGTGCGCCGGTGGCGTAGAGCAGTTCGAGCAGTGCGGCATCGCGCAGCCGCAGCGCCTCGTCTTTCGGGGAGCGTTCGGTCTCACCGGTTTCCTCGGGATCAGTGCGAGCAGTCACCTCACTGGGTTCGGTTTCAGTGTGCTGCATGACGGCATCGACGTGGCGCTGCTGCAGGACTGCCGGCAGCCGCGAGGCCTTGCGGGGGCTTGCCAAGCGCAGCGCGGGATTGGATCGCATGAGCTGGTGGCGGGTGCAGAACGCGCAGAAGGCGCGCACCGCTGCGATCCGCCGCGCAGTGGTCGCCGGCGCAGCTCCACTGCGCGACTGAGCGAGCAGCCATTGGCGCAAGTTGCCCAGCTCAATGGCGTCCAACGGCAGGTGTCCATCGTCGTCGGTGAGGAAGGTCAGCAAGGTGCGCACATCGCTGAGGTAATTGCGCACGGTGTGCTCAGACGCGTTTCGGTGCACACGCAGCTCTTCGGCGAAGGCGGCGAGCGCTTCAGCGTACTCTCCGGGCAGCTGTGCCGCGGTGTCGGGGGAAGTCGACATGCTTCTCAGTGTAGCCAGCCACGCTGTCGGGCCAGCCGGTGGCTCGCCGGCGACGAGCAGCTGACGCTGCCGCGAGCGTTGAGCGTGGAGTGGCTGGCCAGATGACGTCGTATGAGCGACATCGTGTGCCGGCGACTGATCTGCAGGCAGACTGCTGACCGCTGCCACCGGATTCGAGCCGCGTCAGCCGGTCGCTCCTCGGGTGACGACTGCGCGCTTCTTCACCCAGCCGTGGGCTTCGCGTTCGACGTGCCCGGACAGTTCGAGTGCGGCAAGCGCCGCCATGACGGTGTGGGCGTCGAGACCCGAGCGGACGGCGGCAGTCGCCGCTTCGATCCCGCGAGAGGTCGGCAGCACGTTGTAGGTTCTGCTCTGTTCTGCGGTCATGTCGTCGGTGATCCGCAGCGCTGGCTGACGGTCGGTCTCGCTGCGGGTGGCGTCGATCGGTTCGACGAGTTCGGCGATGTCATCGGCAGATGTGACGCAGACGGCCTGGCCCTCGCGGATGAGACGGTGGCAGCCAGCGGATGCTTGGCTGGTGATCGGCCCGGGCACCGCACCGACCGTGCGCAGCAATTCAGCTGCCCTGTTGGCGGTGTTCAGTGCACCGGACCGCCAGCCAGCTTCCACCACAATGGTGGCCTGGGCGGCAGCGGCAATGAGGCGATTGCGCAGCAGGAACCGGTGTCGCATGGCGGTTTGTCCGGCTGCCGTTTCGGACACGACGGCATACCGAGTGCCGATGCGGGTGAGCATGTCGGCGTTGCCGCGCGGATAATAGCGATCCACTCCCCCGGCCATGAAGGCGACCGTCCCAACCTCGGGTGTCTCGGCGGCGGCGAGCGCCGCCTGGTGGGAGGCTGCGTCGATGCCGTAGGCGCCGCCGGAGACGATGGTGTGTCCTCGCATGGCCAGTTCGTAGGCGATGCTGCCGGCGACATGCTCACCGTAGTGCGTTGAGGCACGTGCTCCGACGAGTGCGATCGAACCGGTGAGCAGCTCCTGCAGGTTCCCAGGTCCGCGCACCCACAGCGCGAGGGGCTCGTGGATGCCGAGCTCAGTCAGCTGTGTCGGCCACTCATCATCTTCCGGATGGATGAGGCGGGCTCCGAGCCGGGCCATGATCCGCTGCTCTTGGACGGCATTGAGGCTGGGCAGGCGCATCCGCCACCGCTCGTGAACCGTCGACAGCTTGTCTCCCGGGACCTGCAGACCGACGGCTTCGCATGCCTCATGCAGCTGCGGAACGGCCTCGGACTGCCGGGAGCGGATGAGCGCGAGCATCCGCTCGGCACCAAGGGCGAGAACGCCGGCTTTGAGGATCTCATCGCCTGGTTCGGCCAGGCGCAGCAGGTCGACGCAGGCCAGTCGCTGAGTGTCGGTGGTCATTGTGCCTCCCGCATGCGCAGGAGTGCCGCGGCGAGCACATCGTCGCCATCGGGGCGGGTTCGGCCGGCGAGGTCGGCGATGGTCGCGGCGATCCGCAGCACTCGGTCATATCCGCGCATCGACAGCAGACCGCGTTCGAGTGCCTGGTCGAGGACGTGAGTCTCACTGGATCTGAAGGAGAACGCTTCTCGCAGATACGCACCCGGTGCGCGGGCGTTCGTGTTCCACGGCATATCGGCATAGCGGTGGGTCTGGCGCTCCCGTGCTGCCGCCACCCGCTCGGCGACGACAGTCGACGACTCGACTGGCGCATCCGTGCGCAGGTCGGCTGCGGTGACAGGCAGGACGTCGAGCTGGATGTCGACGCGGTCGAGCAGCGGGCCGGAGAGCTTCTGCCGGTAGCGGCGGCGCACGTGCGGGGTGCACGAACACGTCTGGGTGCTGATGCCAGCGACACCGCAGGGACACGGGTTGGCCGCCAGCACGAGTTGGAATTTCGCCGGCAGCACCACCGACCCCCAGGCGCGGTGGATATCGCAGTAGCCGCTCTCCAGCGGCTGACGCAGCGCTTCGAGCACGTCGCGGTTGAATTCCGGAGCCTCATCGAGGAACAGCACCCCGCGGTGAGCGCGTGAGAACACTCCGATCGCTCCCGGCCGGGAGCCACCGACCATCGCCGTGGCTGTCGTCCGGTGATGAGGCGCTTCGAACGGTGGAGCAACAGCATCGAGTTCATCGGCTTCGACGCAGCCGGCCAGTGACTGCATGGCCAGCACTTCTATGCGCTCATCGCGGTTCAACGGCGGCACGATGCCGCTGAGACAGGCGGCGAGCATCGACTTGCCGGCGCCGGGAGCACCGCTCATGAGCAAGTGGTGGCCACCGGCGGCCGCCAGTTCGAGTGCGCGCCGGGCGTCATGCTGACCGTGGACGTCGGCGAGATCGGTGGGTTCGATGACGTTCTCGCGACTGCTGGGAGCCGCGGGCACTGGTTCGGTGTTGGATGGTGCCGCACGACCACCGTGAGCCTGGACGACATCGGCCAGATGCCCGGCGGCAACGACCTCAGCCTGCGGGACAAGAGCTGCTTCGGCACGATTGCCGTAGGGAACGACGAAGCGAGTGAAGCCCGCCTCCAGACCGGCGAGGATCGTCGGCAGCACCCCGCGCACAGGCAGAATGCGCCCGTCGAGACCGAGCTCACCGCAGTGCACGACCCCATCTGCTGAGTGCTCCGGAATGAGCTCCTCGCAGGCGAGGATCGTCACCGCAATGCCGAGGTCGAAGGATGTGCCGACCTTCTTCACCGCACCCGGCTGCAGGTTGACCGTCACCTTCGCAGCGCTGAGCGAGATCCCCAGATTCGACAGGGCCGCGCGGACCCGTTTGCGCGACTCGCTGACCGAGGCGTCAGGCAGGCCGATGATGTCGATGCCGGGAATGCCCTGGTTCATGCTCGTCTCAATGCTGATCGGTGTGCCGCTGGTCCCCCACAGCGCGACTGCCTGGGCCCGGCCGAGACGGTTGCGCACACCGCCGACGACGCGGACCTTCTGCTCCTCTTCCACCGCACTCATCGCACATCCCGGACGTGTTGGAGGTCCGGTTGGCGGGCGCTCCACAGAATGCCGATGGCATCGAACCTGAACTGCGGATACCACTCATCGCACTCGGCCAGGAACCGCAGACCGAGGGTCCGCAGGTTTCTGAGCTTGATCGGGGTGATCGCCTCCAGCGGGTGCCCTGCCCAGGACGCGATACGGGTTTTGACCTCGACGAAGACGAGCGTGTCACCGTCGCGGGCGATGATGTCGATCTCGCCATTGGAGCAGCGCCAGTTGCGGTGCAGGATCGTCCAACCGAGGCATTCGAGGTAGCGGGTGGCGTAGTCCTCACCGGTGCGGCCGAGTGTCTGTGCTTTCATGGCTCCACCTCACCAGCGCATGCGGCTGGTGAGAACGCCTGCCCTACCGGTGTGGACGGACACCGATCGTGCACACCCGACCGGGCTCACGCCTCCGTGCCGGTCCACACCCAGCCAGTCGCGAGGTCAGCATCGGAGGGAAGACAGCCGCAGCAATAAACCCTAGACTTCCGAACACGTTCCGAATATGATGGATCTATGACCGCTGCTTCCGCCCTCCCTGCCTACACTCGGCGCTCGTCGGATCTGAGTAAGCACTCCGCCGAGGTCTTCGCCGAGGCTGAAGATCACCCCGTCACGGTGACGCGCCGAGACGGCGAAGCGCTCGTACTCATGTCGCAGCGCGAGGCAGACGCCCGCACTCACCTGCTTGACTTCGCTGCTCGGTTGCTGACCGTCGCCCTCGACGAATCCGGCACTCTCCCCGAACGCATGACGAGGTCGTTCCCGTGGATGCACGCTCTCTCTCCTGAGGACCGCGAGTCCTGCGCTCACAATCTCGTCGACGCCGCACGAGCGTCCTTCTCGACTGATCAACCGCACCTGGCGATCGCTGAGCTGACGTCGTGGAAGGAGACAGCCACGGCAATGGCCGCTGGACTCGGGAGTGCCGAACTCGAATGGCTCGACGAGGGTGACGACGTCGTGGAGCGCCCCTGACCGTGTCAGGCAGCAAGAAGGGCACGTTGGTTCCTCGGCCTCCGAACAAGGTCGAGTATGAAATCAGATTCGCTACCGCCGAAGCACAGAAGGGCTGGCGCGACCTCGTCGCAACCATCCGCAATCCGATGGCCGATACCTGGGATTTCCTCACCCGGGCGCCTTTGACCACCACTCCAACCAACTATCGGCTCAAGGGCCAGCTCGGACATCTTTCCCGAGGCGGAACCACGCACGAACGTTGGCAGCACAAACCGACCGCGAAAGGCACTGCTCGGATCTGGTACTTCGTCGTCGACAAGACTGTATTCCTCGAGCAGGTTCACACAAGCCACCCGAACGAGACGAAATAACCGCTCGCTGCCAGTCGCCGCGCCCAGCCGAATATTGCCAGAATCTGCATTTTCGGCCAATCCGCTTTTCGTGTGCCCACGCCATCATCTGCGCTGGATCACCCAGCCTCGAGTTTTTAACTCCCGAACTGCGCGAATTGTCGACACGTCCTGGAAAAGATCCGCGCCCGAAATCCCGGGGTCAAGGCTCATCAAACACCCACGTGCACAGGCGCGACGAGAAGGACAGCCAGAGTAGAAGTAGTACAGCCACCGGACCATCCCGCCCAGCTACCTCTGTCCGGCAGAACCGATGTACGGTGAGGTCAAAGGCCGCTCGCGCGAACCGCGTGCGGTTTTTGCACGGGCGCACATCCCGCGCCTGCTGCTCACACCTGAGACCGAAGGAGTCACCGTGGACCTCTTCTCGCACCCTGAGTTCGATCACCACGAGCAGGTCATCTTCTGCCATGACCGCGACCTCGACCTGCGCGCCATCATCGCCGTGCACGACACCACTCTCGGACCGGCTGCCGGAGGCTGCCGCATGTATCCGTACGAGTCCGAAGCCGATGCGCTCACCGACGTGCTGCGCCTTTCGCGCGGCATGACGTACAAGAACTCGATCGCCGGCCTGCCGCTGGGCGGCGGCAAGTGCGTCATCATCGCCGATCCGCACCGCCCCGACAAGGCAGAGGTGCTGCGCGCCTTCTCCAAGCACGTGCAGACACTCGGCGGCCGCTACTGGACCGCCATCGACGTCGGTGTCGGCCCCGAGGATGCCGACGTGCTGGCCGAGAACTGCGATTACATCTTCGCCCGCGCCAGCCAGTTCCCCGCAGGTGTCAGCACCTCCCAGTTCACCGCCCTCGGCGCGTTCACCTCGCTGCAGGCCGGTGTCGCACATGTGTGGAAGGAACGCGCCAAGGCCGACTCCTCGGATCCCGCTGACCGGGTGGACCTCTCCGGTCTGCGCGTGGCTGTGCAGGGGCTCGGCGGGACGGGCCGCGAACTGTGCCGGATGCTGCATGAGGCCGGTGCCGAGCTCGTCGTCTCCGACGTCTATCAGCCGGCTGTCGACTCCACCGTTGAGGCATTCGGCGCCACCGCTGTTCCCGCCGATGAGATCCATGCCCAGGATGTCGACGTGTTCGCACCCTGTGCTCTCGGCGGCATCATCAACGATGAGACGATCGGCGACATCAAGGCCCGCCTCATCAGCGGCATCGCCAACAACCAGCTCGCCACCCCGGCCCACGGCCAGCAGCTGCGTGAGCGCGGCATCGCCTACGTGCCCGACTTCCTCGCCAACGCCGGCGGTGTCATGGCCGCTGCGACGATGATCTACTCCGAGCCGTCGCTGGAGGGTTCGCGTGCCAGCGTGCTCTCGCTGTTCGATCGGGTCACGCAGGTCCTCGATCAGGCCGAGGCGGAGGGCCGTCCGGCTGCCGAGGTCGCTGAGGAGATGGCCGGTCAGCGCATCGCCGACGCTCGCTGATCCACAGGCGGCAGCGCAGAGCTGTGGCCGCACAACGACGTGTGGTCACAGCTCTTCGTCTTTCACGGGCGCAGCGACTGCGGCGGATCGAAGTCCTCGTTCTTGGCGATCTCTTCGATGTTGACGTCCTTGAAGGTCAGGATCGACACGTGCTTGACGAAGCGGGCGGTGCGGTAGGTGTCCCACACCCAGGCGTCTTTGAGGGTGACTTCGAAGTAGACGTCCGAGCCCTCGTGGTGGGCCTTGAGATCGACCGAATTGGCCAGGTAGAACCGCTGGTTGGTGTCGACGACATATGAGAACAGTCCGACGACGTCGCGGTACTCGCGGTACAGCTGCAGTTCTAAGTCGGCTTCGTAGTTTTCCAGGTCCTCGGCGCTCATGGCGTCATCCTATGCCACCGACCGCGGTTGCAGAATCTTCAACCGGCGGCAGTGGCTGGACAGCGAGCGTCTGCCCGGCTCGGGTTCAGACGTCGATGCGGAAGCTGCGTCGGTGATGCGGGCTCAGCCCGTGCGCGGCGACGCCGGCGCGGTGGGCCTGGGTGAGGTAGCCGACGTTGGAGTCCCAGGCGTAGCCGGGGTATTCGGTGGCCAAGGCGTGCATGAGCTCATCGCGGGCGACCTTGGCCAGCACGCTGGCGGCAGCGATCGTCACGCGGGTGCCGTCGCCCTTGATGATCGTGCGCACGTCCGGGACCTCGACCTCGGCGGCGGGTCCGAAGGTGTCGAAACAGTCGAGGGTGAGCGGGGAGGACAGCCAGTCATGGCTGCCGTCGAGCAGCACGAGGCTGGCCGGCGGCAGTGCGGCCAGGGCGCGCCGGCCGGCCAGGCACAGGGCCAGTGTGACGCCGAGAGCATCGATCTCGGCTGGTTCGGCAAAGGCGACGGCGGTGTGCTGCTGCCAGGCGGTGACAGTCTGGGCGATCGTCTGCCGGGCGGTGATGTTCAGCTGCTTGGAGTCGTGGATGCCTGCAGGGATGTCGCCTGCGAGCAGGTCAACCAGCCGATAGTGGACAGCACCGACGCCGATCGGCCCGGCCACGCAGCCGCGGCCGACCTCATCCATGCCGATGATCGACTCGACACCGCTGGCGGCAAGCTCGCGTTCGACGCTCAGGTCGCGCAGACCGGCAGCGGTGCTGCCGGTGCGGGTGGCGCGTTCGAGGGTGGCGGTGTCAGGGCTGCGGGACATCGGCGTATACCGCCTCCGGGTTCTTCAGCCGGCCGACCCGGTCAAACGGCCAGTTGCGTACGAACACAGTGCCCACCACCTTGTCCTCGGGGACGAAGGCACCGCCGGGTGCATCACCGTTGTAACGGGAGTCGAGTGAGTTGGTGCGGTTGTCGCCCATCATCCAGTAGTGCCCGGCCGGGACGTCTTCGGAGAACTCGATCTCCGAGGGCTCGGTTCCCTCACCGAGGTAGGTCTCATCCAGCGGCTGCCCGTTGACGGAGATGCGGCCTTGGGCATCGCAGCATTCGACGTGGTCGCCGCCGACGGCGATCGCCCGCTTGACGAGCTGGGTGCCGGCGTCGGAGGGGACGAGGCCGATGAATTCGAGGATCGGGTTGGGCTTGTAGTCGGCGACGAGCCCGGGTGAGAGCCACCCGCCGGGATCGGTGAAGACGACGATGTCCCCACGGTTGACCGTGTTGCCCGGCAGCTGGTTGGCCAGCACCCGGTCGTTGACGAGCAGGGTCGGCTCCATCGAGCTGGAGGGGATGTAGAAGGAGCGCACCACCCACGTCTTCACAGCCGTCGAGACGACCAGGGCGATGACGAGGATGACAGCGACCTCCACGAGGAAGGAACGCCAGCTCTTCTTCTCTGACTTTTTTCGGGCCACTCAGGCAGTCTACCTACTTGCCCCGGTCAACCGAGGAGCCGTGGCCGATGACAACGCCGATGACCCGGCGAGTGGGGACCATCCCGCCGCCGGGGCTGCCGAGCAGTGCACGCGAGTCGGTCGAGTTGTCGCGGTTGTCGCCCATGAGCCACAGCCGGTCGGCGGGCACGTCGACGGCGAACGGGGTGGCCGAGGCCGGGTGGTCGGCACTCGGAGCAGAGGCAAGATAGGGCTCGTCGAGCTCTTCGCCATTGCGGATGAGCCTGCCGTCATCCGAGCAGCATTCGAGGGTGTCGCCGGGTCCGGCGATGACGCGTTTGATGAAGAACACGTCGCCGGGTCCGGCGCCGAACCAGGAGCCGACCTGCTGGGCGGCGTTCGGCGGGCTGGTCGGCAGGAAGGAGCCGCGGCCGTCGATGACGACGACATCACCGGTGTCGATGCTGCCGGTCAGCGCGTCGGCGCGCAGCACCGTTACCTGGTTGCCGGGCCGGAATGTCGGCTCCATCGACTCCGAGGGGATCGAGAACGACTGGACGCCCAGTGCCCGGATGCCGGCGGCGGTGAGCACGGCGACGATCGCGAGGATTGCGATGACACGCAGCCACCGCCTCGGGCGCGGCGAAGGGCGCGACTGTGCAGTCACGCCCTTCGCCGGTGTCATGGTCTCGCTGTGGCGAGTGATCAGCGCTTCTCGCGGATGCGCGCTGCCTTGCCGCGCAGGTTGCGCAGGTAGTACAGCTTCGCGCGGCGCACGATGCCGCGGGAGACGACGTCGATGCGCTCGACGGTCGGCGAGTGGAGCGGGAAGGTGCGCTCAACGCCGACGCCGAAGCTGATCTTGCGCACGGTGAAGGTCTCCGAGATGCCGGCACCCTGACGGCGGATGACGACACCCTTGAACATCTGGATACGCGAGCGGCTGCCCTCGATGACGCGGACGGCGACGTCAACGGTGTCGCCTGCGCGGAACTCGGGGAGGTCCGTCTTCATCGACTTCTTGTCGACAATGTCAAGCTTCTGCATGATGTGTTCTCCTGTGTGCTCGCCTCGGGTCGGCACAGCTTCGATCAGCCCGGCGCACGGCCGGTGACGAGATGAGTTCGTCTGCCGGAACGGTGTTCCTCTGCTGCGCTCACCTGCTGGCATGATCCTCATGGGCTAACGGTGGGCGCTGGCACCTGCTCCCCCGGGGCAGATCGGTGCCAACAAACGCAATGCTCTATCTTAGCCGCCGGGTCCGCCGGGCTCAACTTCGCGTGCGGCCTCGGTGAGCACCTGGCGGTCGCGGGCGTCGAGGGCCGCGTCGGGGAGGCCGGCGAGCAGGTCGGGGCGGGTCCGCTGGGTGCGGATGAGCCGCTGGTCGCGCCGCCACCGCGCGATCGCGGCGTGGTTGCCTGAGAGCAGCACGTCGGGCACCGGATGTCCGCGCCAGTCGGCGGGTTTGGTGTAGACGGGGTATTCGAGGAGGCCGTCCTCGTAGCTCTCCTCGATCAGCGACTCCGGGTTGCCCATGAATCCGGGGATGAGGCGGGCGACGGCTTCGATGATGACAAGTGCGGCGACCTCGCCGCCGTTGAGCACGTAGTCGCCGATCGAGACGAGTTCGACGTCGAAGTCGCCTCCTGCCCAGTCGATAACCCGCTGGTCGATGCCCTCATAGCGCCCACAGGCGAACACGAGATGCGGCCGGACTGCCAGCCGGCGGGCGTCAGCCTGGGTGAAGGGGGCACCGGCCGGCGAGGGGACGATGAGCACCGGCTTCTCCCCCACCTCGGCGGCATCCGTGCCCAAGGCGGTGGTCGCCTGGGTGCCATCGCTCGACCCTGCCAGGTCGGCCCGCCCTGCCAGGTCGGCCCGCTCTGTGAGGTCGGCCCGCTCCGCGAGGTCGGCCAGCCCGGCGACGTGGCTGAGTGCCTGGGCCCATGGTTCGGGCTTCATGACCATACCCGCACCCCCGCCGTAGGGGGTGTCGTCGACGGTGCGGTGCCGGTCGGTGGTCCAGTCGCGCAGGTCGTGGATGCCGACGTCGAGGAGGCCTGCGGCCATCGCCTTGCCGGTCAGGGAGAGTTCAAGCGGGGCGAGGTAGTCGGGGAAGATCGAGATGACGTCGATGCGCATCAGTCGTCGAACCCCGGGATGAGGCCGGCGGGCGGGGTGAGCACGATGCGTCCGGCGTCGATGTCGACGTCCGGGACGATCTCGGCGACGAAGGGCACGAGGATCTCCTCATCGGAGTCGCTGCGCTCGACCTGTTGGGCGGAGGGTGTGATGTGCAGCAGGTCCTGTGCCGCGCCGGGGCTGACCCCGGAGACCTTCCCGACGAGGTGTTCGCCGATGAGGGCGTCGGCGCCGATGAGGTCGTCGATGTACCAGGCGTCCTCATCGTCGTCATCGGTGTCCTCTGCATCGACGGTAATGAGGGTGTTGCGGATCTCCTCGGCCCGGTTCCGGTCAGGCACCTCCGCGAAGCTGAGCAGCAGCCGGTCGCGGTGCCAGCGGGCGCGGGTGAGCGTCAGCGGGCCGATATCAGGCTCGGTGCCGAACACCGCCTCGGGAACGAAGCGCTCATCGGGTTCGTCGGTGCGGACTTCGACGGTCATCTCACCGCGGATGCCGTGCGGTTTGCCCAGGCGGGCGACTACTGTGCTCATGACTCCAACGGTATCGCAGGCGCTCACGTCCAGCCGTTGGGCACGAGGCCGATGATCGTCAGCAGCGAGTAGATGAACGCGCCGGTGAACACGGTGATCATGGCGATGCGGATGACCGGGTGAGCGACCCAGCCGGCCTGCCAGGCCGGTTCGACGTCACCGGTGCGCCGGGCGCGGGTGAGCATGAGGACTGGAACGACCGCCATGACCGCACCGGCGAAGGCACCGGCGTAGCCGAGGGCGGAGACGAATCCGGCCAGCCCGATGAGACCGATGGCAAATGGGACGAGGCAGGCTGCCGCGATCGAGATCGCGCGGTGCCGGTAGTTGCTCTCCTGCAGGTTGAAACGGTCGAGGATGTTCGTGTGCAGGGTCAGGCCGAGCGCCCAGAACGAGGTGAGCATCGCCAGCGCGGCGAAGATGTTGGCCAGGTAGTAGGCAACAGGTCCGAGCTGCTGGCCCCAGCCGAGGGTGACGACCGGGGTGAGTCCGTCGTGGCCCATGAGCCCGAGCGCTGAGAGCGGGATGAGGGCGAGCAGCGTGCCGGTGGCGACCATGCCGGTGACGATGGCGCGCGGGAGCATGCGCGGGTTGTGCTCGGCCAGGCCGCGGGCGAGTTCGGGCACGATGTACTGGGCGAGGAAGGCGAAGACGGTGAGGTTGACGATCGGGATGATGAAGTAGGGCTTGAAGTACGTCAGGTTGGCGATGTCGATGCCAGGGCCGAACAGCGTCCAGGCGACGAGGCTCAGGCAGATGATGAGCATCGTGGTGGTGATGAGCTGCTCGGACCGGCCAGTGGCGTGCAGGCCGAACCAGATGACGGTGATGCCGGGGATGAGGAAGATGAGGCTGCCAAGCGTCGGTGAGATGCCGAGCAGGTTCGACAGGATCTCCCCGGAGCCGGTCGAGTAGGCGATCATCGCTCCGTAGCCGTTGACGAGCACGCCTGCGAAGACGAGCCAGGATCCGGCCTGGCCGATGTAGCGGCGGGCGAGGCCGGCCAGCTGCATGGGCTTGCGGGTGCGCAGGGCGACCTCGGCGACGTAGAGCATCGAGCAGGTGGTGAGGAATCCAGAGAGGACAAGGGCGATGACGAGGGCGGTGAATCCGCCTTCGCGCATGCCGTAGGGCAGGCTGAGGATGCCGGCGCCGATGTTCGTGCCGAAGATCATCGCCACGCCCTGCCAGAACGTGATCGAGACCCGCTTGAGGCTGCCCTCCGCACCCGAGGTGGTGGTCACGGCGGTGGTGGTCGCGGGTTCGGCAGTGGATACGGCAGCAGTGCCGGCGGTGTCGTGCGGTCTCATCGTCGGGGTTGTCCTTTGTGAATGAGAACGAGCACGCACCGCACCTGGTTCAGGTGTCAGTCGTGCTCGTTCACGGCTGTCTCATCGGCCGCGTGTGCGCGGCGCTGACCAGCACTGTAGCACCGCCGTCAGCCAGGCCTGCCTGCGGGTCCCAGCCACCGCCTCGGGAGCGGATGCGAAAGCCCCGGCACCTCCCACTTGGGGTGGTGCCGGGGCTTCTCAGCTGTATGCGGCTGCGCTTATGCCTCGATGAGGTCGACGCGCACCTGTTCGCGGCCGGCGAGGGCGCTCATGACGGTGCGCAGCGCCTTGGCGGTGCGACCTGAGCGGCCGATGACGCGACCGAGATCGTCGGGGTGGACGCGGACTTCGAGCGTGGTGCCGCGCTGCGATCCGCGCGAACGCACCGAGACATCATCGGGGTTGTCGACGATGCCGCGCACGAGGTGGTCGAGAGCCTGGGAGAGCATGATCAGCTCTCTTCGCTTCCAGCCTCGGCTGATTCCTCAGCCGGGGCCCCAGCGGTCTCGTCAGCCTTGTCCTCGGCAGGTGCCTCGGCGGCCTCGTCGGACTTCTCCTCAGCCTGCTCGGCCTCGTCGTCCTTCTTGGTCTGCTTGACGACCGAGTCGGCGGCGGGGGCGGTGAAGCCCTCCTTCTCCTGCTGCGGCTTGACCGAGCTCTCGGTGCTGCCTTCGCCGGTGAACTTCGCCCAGTCGCCGGTGAGCTTCAGCAGTGCCTTGACCTGGTCGGTCGGCTGGGCGCCGACGGACAGCCAGTACTGTGCGCGCTCGGAGTCGATCTCGACGACCGAGGGCTCACGGGTCGGGTGGTAGATGCCGATCTCCTCGATCGCGCGGCCGTCACGGCGGGTGCGGGAGTCGGCAACGACAACACGGTAGAAGGGTGCACGGATCTTGCCCATGCGGGTGAGTCGAATCTTGACTGCCACTGTAGTGGTGTCTCCTTTTGCATGTTAGGTGCTGCAAGCGTCACCGCATCCGTGGGGATGGACTCAGCTGACGCGCGCGTGGACCGGACTGCGCTGCGGTTGAGAGGGTCCGAGCACAGTCGAGTACAAGCGAATATTCTGCCAGAAATGCGCACGCCGCGCCAACCGGAGTCAACCGGCAGGCCGGCGGGTGTGTCAGTCCTTGCCGAAGATCCCGCCGAAACCCTTGGGCAGCTTCGAGAGATCGATGTCCTCGTCCTTGTCCAGGCCGAGGTTGCCGAAGGCCGAGCCGGTCGGGGTCGGCTCCTTGCCCTCGCGCTTGAGCTGTGCGAGCTTCTCCTGCTCAGCGCGCTTGGCCGGGTTGCCGGACTTGCCGGCGGCCTTGCCCTTCTTGCCCTTCTTCTTGCGGCTGGGACCGCGACCGCCGGGTGCTCCGGGCAGACCGCCCATACCGGGCATGCCTCCCATGCCGGGGGCGCCACCGGGCTGACCGCCCATGCCGGGCATGCCGCCGCCCTTGCCCATCTGGCGCATCATCTTCTGGGCTGCCGCGAAGCGCTCCATGAGCTGGTTGACCTGGGTGACGGTGGTGCCCGAGCCCTTGGCGATGCGGGCGCGGCGGGAGCCGTTGAGGATCTTGGGGTTGGTGCGCTCCTGCGGGGTCATCGACTTCACGATCGCCTCGACCCGGTCGACCTCGCGCTCATCGAAGGCCTCGAGCTGCTCCTTGTACTGGCTCATGCCCGGCATCATGCCGATCATCTTCTTCAGCGAGCCCATCTTCTTCACCGCAGCCATCTGCGTAAGGAAGTCGTTGAGGTCGAAGTCCTCGCCGGCCTGGACCTTCTTCGCCAGCTTCTGCGTCTGCTCCTGGTCGAAGGTCTTCTCGGCCTGCTCGATGAGGGTGAGGATGTCACCCATGTCGAGAATGCGGTCGGCCATCCGGTCGGGGTGGAACTGTTCGAAGTCCTTCATGCCCTCGCCGGTGGAGGCGAACATGATGGGCTTGCCGGTCACCTGGGCGACGGAGAGCGCGGCACCACCGCGGGAGTCGCCGTCGAGCTTGGAGAGCACGACACCGGTGAAGTCGACGCCTTCGAGGAACGCCTCAGCGGTCTGCACGGCGTCCTGGCCGATCATCGCGTCGATGACGAAGAGGACCTCGTCGGGGTTGACGGCTGCGCGGATGTCGGCGGCCTGCTGCATGAGGACTTCGTCGATGCCCAGTCGGCCGGCGGTGTCGACGATGACGACGTCGTGCAGCTTCGACTTGGCCACTCCGATGGCATCGGTTGCAACCTTGACGGGGTCGCCGACGCCGTTGCCGGGTTCGGGCGCGTAGGTGTAGGCGCCGGCGCGCTCACCGACGATCTGCAGCTGGTTGACGGCGTTGGGCCGCTGCAGGTCAGCAGCGACGAGCATCGGCCGGTGGCCTTCGGACTTGAGCCAGTGGGCGAGCTTTCCAGCCAGGGTGGTCTTACCGGCACCCTGAAGGCCAGCGAGCATGATGACCGTCGGCGGGCGCTTGGCGAACTGCAGGCGGCGAGTCTGTCCGCCGAGGATGGAGACGAGTTCGTCGTTGACGATCTTGACGACCTGCTGGCCGGGGTTCAGTGCTGCTGAGACCTCGGATGACAGCGCGCGTTCGCGCACATTGCCGGTGAAGGTGCGCACGACCGGCAGCGCGACGTCGGCGTCAAGCAGCGCGCGCCGGATTTCCCGGATCGTGGCATCGACATCTGCTTCGGACAGGCGGCCCTTGCCGCGCAGGTTCTTGAAGGTCGATGTCAGACGATCGGAGAGTGAATTGAACACGAAGGTCTTCAGCTTTCGTCAGAGTCAGTACTTGTCAACATCTCAGGATAACGCACGGCAACCGGTCACCGCATGGCCAGCGTTCCGGTCGTCACACCGTGAAGGCGCCGGCTCCCGGAGCTGTTATTCGGCCAGCAGGGCGTCGACGAATCCTGCCGCGTCGAAGGGCGCGAGGTCGTCAGCGCCCTCACCAAGGCCGATGAGCTTGACCGGCACGCCGAGAGCGCGCTGGACGGCGACGACGATGCCGCCCTTGGCGGTGCCGTCGAGCTTGGTGAGCACGATGCCGGTGATGTGGACGGCTTCGGAGAACACCTTGGCCTGCTGCATGCCGTTCTGCCCGGTGGTCGCGTCGAGGACGAGGAGCACCTCGTCGATGTCGTGGCCCTCTTCGCTCAACGGGCGGGAAGCCACACGCTTGACCTTGCCGAGCTCGTCCATCAGGTCGCGCTTGTTCTGCAGGCGCCCGGCGGTGTCGATGAGCACGACGTCAGTGCCGTCGACCTTGCCCTGTTCGACTGCGGCATAGGCGACCGAGGCGGGATCGGCACCCTCTTCTCCCCTGATCGTCTCAACACCGACGCGCTCACCCCAGGTGGTCAGCTGCTCGGCAGCCGCAGCACGAAAGGTATCGGCTGCGCCGAGACGCACGCTGCGGCCCTCGGCGACGAGCACACGGGCGATCTTGCCGACCGTCGTCGTCTTGCCGGCACCGTTGACGCCGACGACTAGCACGACGGCCGGGTCGCCGCCAGGCGTGCCGGAGTTCTCGCGTTCGACATTGAGGCGACGGTCCATGGTCGGGTCGACGACGTTGATGAGCTCTTCGCGCAGCAGTTCCCGGACGGTCTCCGGTTCGCGGGTTCCAAGCACGCGGACGCGTTCGCGCAGCCGGTCGACGAGTTCGGTGGTGGTGTCGACGCCGAGGTCGGCCATGATGAGGGTGTCCTCGATCTCCTCCCACGTCGCCTCATCAAGCGTGTCGCGTGAGAGCAGGGCGAGCAGGCCGCGGCCGAGCGTGGAGTTCGACTTCGACAGCCGGTTGCGCAGCTTGGCCAGCCGTGTCGTGGGTTCGGTCGGTGTCTCAACCGCGACCGGCGCCTCGGGCTCTTCACCGGGTTCGAGGCCCGGCTCCTCGGTCAGGTCCGGCAGCTCGCTTTCCGGCGGGGCGGGCTTGCGGCGCTTCGGAACGAAGAGGAAGGCTCCGCCGATGATGAGCACGGCGGCGCCGATGAGCACGATCCACAGCAGTGAGTCTCCGGTCAGGAGGTCCACGTTCAACTCCAAACAGTAGGCAGGCCGGCCATGTGCGACGGCGTTGGTCGGCGGTCAGTCACGGGGAAGGTCATGATCTCAGGTGCCCGGGTGGGGCGCTTCACTGTGCACAGTGCCATGTGCGTGTGCGGTTGGCAAGCTGCCAGCTGGGCCTATCCGAACAGCAGGGTGATGGCGGTGCGGAAGCCCGATCCGGTCTCGGGCACCTTCCAGTGCCGGGTGCGCGGCCGGAAGGTCAGCAGCGGCGGGGTGCAGTGGCGGCGCGGCTGGGGGCGCAGCACATAGGAGTGCTCGCGCATTGCGGTGACGGCGGCCTGTTCGCGGGTGGCCAGGTGCGAGGTCTCCTCGTCGTGGCCGAAGAACCCGTAGGCGTCATCGTCGTATCCGGTCCATTCGCTCGGCAGCCGGAAGCGCTGGGTGCGGTCGCTCTTGATCCGGCCTTCGGACTGCAGGCCCGGCAGGGCGACGACGAGCACGATGACGAGGCCGATGAGCACCGTGGCTCCCATGCCGATGAGGACTGCCATGCCGCCGCCTATGCCCATGGCGTCTCCGAAATGGGCTGACCTGCGGGCATGGGCGGGGAGCTCCTTCTTCTACCGGTGTCCGTGTACTCGTGAACGCCCAGCACCTCGGCGATGAGCATTCGTCCTTTTCAGTGTATATCCCCGCCTGCTCATCGCTTGACGGGTCGGGTTATTCGGTGCGGTGAATTCGCTGAGAGATTACCTTTGAGACTCCGTCGCCGTGCATAGTGACGCCGTAGAGGGCGTCGGCGATCTCCATCGTGCGCTTCTGGTGGGTGATGACGATGAGCTGGGAGGACTCCTGCAGCTCCTGGAACACCGTGAGCAGGCGTGAGAGGTTGAGGTCGTCGAGGGCGGCTTCAACTTCGTCCATGACGTAGAACGGGCTCGGGCGGGCCTTGAAGATCGCCACGAGCATGGCGATCGCCACCAGGGAGCGCTCACCGCCGGAGAGCAGCGAGAGCCGCTTGACCTTCTTGCCCGCTGGCCGGGCGTAGACGTCGACGCCGGTGGCGAGCATGTCATCGGGTTCGGTGAGTTCGAGCCGGCCCTCACCGCCCGGGAAGAGCCGGGAGAAGATGTCGGCGAACTCTCGCTGGGTGTCAGCGAACGCCTCGGCGAAGACGGTGCGGACGTGCTCATCGACGTCGTCGACGAGCCCCAGCAGGTCGCGCCGGCTCGCCTCGATGTCGTTGATCTGGTTTTCGAGGTAGTCGTGACGCTCGTTGAGCGCGGCGTACTCCTCCAATGCCAGCGGGTTGACCGCGCCGATCTTCTTCAGCTCCTTCTCGGCAGCGGCATGGGCTTTCTCGACGTCGGCGCGGACGTAGGGCACCTCCCCGGCCGAGGTCTCGTCGTCTTCATCCTCGGTGCTGCCCTGCCCGTCGAGGCTCGGCACCGGCATGTGCGGGCCGAACTGGTCGACGAGGTTCTCCGGGGACAGGCCGATGTCCTCACGCGCCCGGCGGGTGAGCTCATCAAGGGTGAGCACGAACCGCTCGCGTGCCAGCTGGGCTTGGTGTTCGGCATCGGTGACGGCGGTGAGCTCATCGGCCTGGCTCGCGCGGGACTCGCGCAGCCGCCGCAGCTCCTCGTCGAGCTGTTCGTGCCGGGTCTTCGATTCGGCCAGTTCGGCCTCGGCGCGGGCTTCGATATCCTTGAGCCGGGTCGCCAGCGCTTCGGCGAGCCGTTCGATGACGCGGGCGGATTCTGCCTGGGCGCGCCGCCGTGCTGCGGACCGGGCGGCTTGGGCGCGGGCGTCCTCTTCCTGCTTGGCGGCCCGTTCGAGGCCGCGGATCCGGTCGGTGAGGAATCCGACGCGGTCGCTGAGTCCGCGTTCGGCGATGCGGGCTTCCATCACCTCATCGCCAAGCCCTGCGACGCGTGCGGCGAGGGCGTCGCGTTCGCTCGTGTCCGGTTCCTCTTCGACGTGGTCGGTGTTGGCTTTGAGCGCGGTTTCGGCGCGTTCGAGTTCGGCTTCGGCTGTCGCGATGTCGTCGGCCAGCCTGCTGCGGGTCTCCTCGGTGCCGGCCAGCGTCTTCTCCAGACGCTGGACTTCCTCTGCCGCCCGCGAGACTTCCTGCCCGACGGCCACGATCTGCGCATCGGAGGCATACAGCTTCTCCAGTGCCTCATCGACTGCGGTCTGTGCCGCACTGATGCCGGGTTCGGCATCAGCCAGGCGCTTCTCGACGGCAGCCAGCGCGTGTTCGAGCGCCTCGACCTTCTCGGCGGTTTCGGCCAGCGCCTGCCGCGAGGCGATGCGCGCGCCCTCCCCGGAGCTCGCCCGCGCCACCCGGAAGGGTGAGAACACCTCACCGGCCGGGGTGACGAAGGTCTTCCCGCCGGCCTCGCGGGCTCGCGAGGCTGCGGTGTCAGCGGAGTCGACGACGATGACATCGCCGAGGCTGGCCTGCAGCAGGGCGGCCAGTCCGGAATGTCTGGTCGAGACGAGGTCGAGTGCCGGCACCCCACGGCTCAGATCGGGGGCATCCGCGCCCGAGGCGGAGGTCGCCGAGGCACCCGCCGTCTCCTTGGCTGTGTTCGATGTTCCGGCGACGACGAGGTCGACGTCGGTGTCCTCACCGACGTGGTTGAGGACGGCGAGCGCTGCGTCGATGTCGTCGACGACGACAGCTCCGGCGAGTTCGCCGAGAACGGCGGTGATCGCGGTTTCGCAGCCGGGGGTGATGACGAGCTGATCGCCGACGGCACTCTGGATGCCGGGCAGTCCGCTGTCGAGCAGCTCAGCGGTCTCGGCGGCCAGCCGGGTGCTCATCTGCAGCGCTTCGACCCGGGCCCTGGCCTGCCCGAGTTCGGTGCGGATCTCGTCGCGTTCGGCTTCGTCCTGCGACTTCGTCTCCTGCAGAGCGGTGAGCTTCGCAAGTGCTGCTTCGTGGGCTTCATCGAGCGCGGTCTCCCCGGATTCGGTGTCCTGCGCCTGCTGCTGGGCTGAGGCCAGTGCCGTCTTCGCCTCGTCGAGCCTTCTGGTGAGGGACGATTCCTGTTCGTCGAGGCCCGCGAGCTGACGCTGGGCATCAGCGAGGGTCTTGCGCGCGACATCGCGGGCGGATTCGACACTGGAGCGCTCCCGCAGCCGCTGGGCAATGCGCTGGCGCTGGACGGTGAGCTGCTGCTCGGCTTCCTTCAGCTTCCCGGCTGCCGCATCGCGCCGGGTGGTGAGCTCGGCGAGTTCGGCGGCTTTCTGCGCGTGATCGGCTGCCACGGTTTCGAGTTCCTCTTCGAACTTCGCAGCCCTGGCACGGATCGCATCGGGGCTGTCGCCGCCGCTGCGTTCGACCGGGGCCTGTTCGAGGAACCCGATCCGGTCGCCTGCCCGCTGGGCCAGCGCGGTGGCGCGGGTGGCGCGGTTGCCGGCGGTGCGCAGCCGGGTGCGGATCGCCTCGGTGCCGGAGTCGTGGTCGCGCAGCTGTGTCTCGACTGCGCGGATCCGCTCGTCGATGTCGGTGAGCGCGGCCTGCAGCTGTTCGCGGCGCTGCTGGGAGTCCTCGGGCCCGGTGATGGTCTCCAGCCGGGCCTGGACTTGGACGATGTCGTCGGCGAGCAGCCGGGCGGCGGTGTCGCGTAGGGTCGCCTGCACGACGGCGGCGCGTTTGGCTGCCTTGGCCTGCCGGCCGAGCGGGCCGAGCTGCCGGGCGAGTTCGGCGCGCAGGTCGGCGACCCGGTCGAGGTTGGTCTGCAGTCCGGTGAGCTTGCGCAGCGCCTTGTCCTTGCGGCGGCGATGCTTGAGCACGCCGGCGGCCTCTTCGATGAAGCCGCGGCGCTCGAGTGGGTCGGCGTGCAGGATCTGGTCGAGCCGGCCCTGCCCGAGGATGACGTGCATCTCCTTGCCCAGACCGGAGTCGTTGAGCAGCTCCTGGATGTCGAGCAGCCGGGCCGGTGCGCCGTTGACGGCGTACTCGCTGCCGCCGGTGCGGAACAGCGTCCGGGAGATCGTCACCTCGGTGTACTCGATCGGAATCGCACCGTCGGTGTTGTCGATCGTCAGTGACACCTCGGCGCGTCCGAGGGCCTGCCGAGAGGAGGTGCCGGCGAAGATGACGTCGTCCATCTTCCCGCCGCGCAGATTCTTCGCCCCCTGCTCCCCCATCACCCAGGCCAGCGCGTCGACGACGTTGGACTTGCCCGAGCCGTTGGGCCCGACGACACAGGTGATACCGGGTTCGAAGGCGAGCGTGGTGGCTGAGGCGAAGGACTTGAAACCGCGCAGCGTCAGCGACTTCAGGTACATCGCCTCAGCTCCTCTCGACGGTCCGTTGTGCCCCTGAGTCCACCCTGCCGGTGGGGACAGGCGGGGATTCTCCCCGAAAGTCTACCGTTCAGCCTGCTAGTGGGGATCTGACCAGTCTGAATGAGGGCGGACCGCACCAGTCTGATTGAGGGCTGGCGCTCGGGGATCTCTTCCGCGGTGGAGGGATGCAGACGCTGTTGTCTGCGGGAGTCAGGCGCTGATCTCCTTCGACGGCACCGCTGCGGCCAGAGCACCGCCGACGGTGTGTCCCCACATTGCGGGAAGCGCTGTGGGAAAGATCCGAAGCGCATCCGCCTCGCCCACGCGAGCACTTGTCGCCACGATCGCACCGCGCCCTGACGGCACACCTTCAACGTAGATCGACGGCGGTTCCTCACCACGTTCGATCTGGGCGATAGCGAGCCGGAGACGGTCGGAGAGGTACGAGACGTCAGCTGGGGCGAAGTGGTCTGCGATTCGCGACGCATAGGCTTCCACTGTGACCCCGGAATGGGTGTCCATCCCGAGCTGCTCGGCTGTCTGCAGGACGAGGGCGTGGATCCACTCCGTGACAGCGCCGTTGGACAGCGCTGTCACACGCAGCGTGTCGGGCTGGCCGGACGCATCGTGGACTTCGAAGAGCGCGAAGAGAGCGTCACCCATCAGATCGTGGCGCGTCGTCGAAGACAGCCTCAGGTGGACATCGGACATGCCGTTGATCGCAGCGGAATGCACGCCGGCTGCAACTGACGTCCGATTGTTCGCGGCGTAGCCCAGGCCGAAGGACTGGCCGAGCATGCTGAATTGATGCGCGAGGGTCCCCCGAGCTTCACCAGCGGTCTTCTCGTCGAAGTGGCGCTCGACCTCCAGCACACGATGAGTATCGAGCCGCATCACTGCGTCAGACGAATACGCTTCTGTCGCTGCTCGTGCCAGAAGCTGCTCGGCATGAGCGGCCAGTGAGTTCGCAGTTGCCCAGTCATCGCGATTGATGCGCCTGGCCCGCATTTCACTGGTGACTCCCACCAGCAAGAGGATGAGACCGACGACCCACACAACCCAGGTCGGCGAGAGGACGAACAGTGCCGCGGCACCTCTATCGGAACCTGCGAATGCAACCGCGAGCGCAATGATGAAGATGAGGATCGCGACGAGCAGGGAGCCGACGACAAGTGACTTACGGTGCAGGTGGCGGCGCGCACGGCAGCACATCAGGGGTGGAGTGGATATCTTTGATCATATGCGGTCGCGAGCCGTATTCGGTGAATCCCCGGGGCAGGCCTTGCCCTTCAGTGGGATCAATGCGCCTTGCCGGCACCGATCACGCCAGCAGTCCAGCCGCTCGAGGACTTGAAACCGCGCAGCGTCAGCGACTTCAGGTTCATCGCCTCAACTCCTCTCTGTGGTCGGGGCCTGTGTCATGCCTGCGGTGATATTGTGTGAAAATCTGCCCTCTGAGCAGACGCGCCGGTCCTGACCAGCCGCAACAGCTTCGGAGGATCGCGGATCCGCGTGGGTTGCTCGAACGCTGCGAGCGCGAGGACTGACGCTCTATAGAGCCTCTGTTACGTGGTACCATTAACCAGTACCACTCATTCGAGGGAAGGAAGCGGCCCATGTCCATCAGCGCTAGCGAAGCCCGCAAGACCCTGTTCCCCCTCATCCAGCGCGTCAACGATGACCGGGAGGCCGTGGAGATCGTCTCCCGGAAGGGCAACGCCGTCCTCATGCCAGCCGACGAGTACTCTGCATGGCAGGAGACCGCCTACCTGTTCCGCTCGCCCGCAAACGCCCGTCGGCTGCTCGATTCCTACGAGCGCGCCACCTTGGGCAGGACCGAGGTGCACGAACTTGACCGCACCGACGATGCGGACAGGGGCGCCTGAGTGCGCCTGGTCTGGGACAGGTCCGCCTGGGAGGACTACACGTACTGGCAGACTGCTGACCGGAAGGTCCTCAAGCGAATCAATACGCTCATCGATGCCTGCCTGCGCGAGCCCTTCGCCGGGATCGGCAAGCCGGAGCAGCTCAAGTACGGCGCTCAGGGGGCCTGGTCGCGTCGGATCACTGAGGAGCACAGGCTTGTGTATCTTGTCGACGGTGACGACGTGGTGATCTTGCAGGCTCGCTACCACTACTGAGTTTGATCACTGGAGAGTTCGACTTCGGCATGGGCGGCTCGCTCGTGCCAGAGCCCGGCCTCACGTGCAGGCTCAGCGCTGTGGTTTCTGGCACTGCAGGCAGATGTGTGTGCCGCGGCCGCCGACGACGAGGCGGGTGATGAGGGTGCCGCAGCGCAGGCACGGCTGCCCGGTGCGGCCGTAGACGCCGAGCGACCGGTCGAAGTAGCCGGATTCGCCATTGACATTGACATACAGGGCGTCGAAGCTCGTCCCGCCCTGCTCGAGCGCTTCGAGCATCACCTCGCGCGCGGACTCCAGCACGGCCCGCACTCGGGAGATCCGCAGCCGGGCGGCGTGAGCGAGCGGATGGACTCCAGCACGATGGAGCGCCTCGTCGGCGTAGATGTTGCCGATGCCGCTGAGCACGCGCTGGTCGAGCAGCACCGATTTGATCGCTGAGCGCTTCGTCTTGACCACCCGCGCGATCGCATCGAGATCAGTGCTCTCCTCCAGCGGATCTGGGGCGATGTGCGCCATCTGTGCGGGCACCGGCAGGCGGCTCCTCCATCGGCCTGGCACGGTGAGCTCATCGATGGCGAGGTGGCCGAAGATCCGCTGGTCGACGAACCGGAGCGCGAACTCTCGGCCATCAGGTGAGAAGCAGGTGAAGTCTGCACGCGTGTGCCGGTGGACCGGGTCGCCGGGCTCGTGGATGCGGAACTGTCCGCTCATACCCAGATGGACCGACAGTGCACGCTCCGGCATCTCTCCGGTTCCGGCCAGCGGCACCCACAGGAACTTTCCGCGGCGGGCGGGCACGCCGAAACCGGCACCGGTGATGCCGGTGGCGAACGCCTCGGCGGCAGCTGGGGCGATGGTGCGCTGGGAGGTGGTGCCGAGGATCCGCGGATCGTGCAGGCGCACTGCGTCGACGCGGGCGCCGGGCAGCCAATTGGCCAGGCCTCGGCGGACGGATTCGACTTCGGGAAGCTCGGGCACGGAGCTCGCTCAGGCGGCCGCTGTTCTGCGGCCGCTGCAGTGCAGGGGCATCTCGACGATGAGCCCGACAGGCGACGTGAAGAGCAGGAAGGATCCCCGAACCAGCCGCTTGGGCGCACTGTCACCGAGCATGAAAGCGACGACGAATCCGACGCTCGCGATGACGAGGCCGAGTCTGCTCGGGATGAGGAGCATCGTCGACCACACAAAGTCGTGTGCGGTTGGCATGAGGAGATCGCCAGTGAGCGGAAGAAGGGAACTCATACGCGGATTGTACTCCGGCTTCACCAGCGCCGATCGATCCAGGATGCGGGGACTCAGTGTCGGCTGTAGTCCGGGTGGGCGGCGCGGATCGCGGTGACGGCGGCTTCGGCGGCGACGGCTTCTGCGGCCTTCTTCGAGGTGCCCTCGCCGGTGCCCCATACCGTCCCGCCGAGCAGGGCGACGGCGGTGAAGACGCGTGCGTGGTCGGGTCCGCGGCCGGTGACCTCGTAGACGACGGCGCCGAGGTCGAGGTCGGCGGCGGCTTCCTGCAGGGTCGTCTTGTAGTCCATGCCGGCGCCGAGGCGGACGGCGTCGACGAGCATGTCGTCGATGAGCCGGTGGACGAGTGCGAAGGCCTCTGCGCGGCCGCGGCTGATGAAGCAGGCACCGATGAGGGATTCGACGGTGTCGGCGAGGATCGAGTCCTTCGTCCGCCCGCCTGTCATCTCCTCGCCCTTGCCCAGCAGCACGAACTCGCCGATCTTCAGACGCCGGGCGATCTGCGCCAGCGCACGGGTGTTGACGACGGCGGCGCGCATCTTCGCCAGCCGGCCCTCGGGCAGCTCGGGGTTGTCGAGGAACAGCGACTCAGTGGCGACGAGCTGCAGGACGGCGTCACCGAGGAACTCCAGGCGCTCATTGGTGGGGATGCCGCCGTTCTCGAACGCGTAGCTGCGGTGCGTGAGGGCAAGACGAAGCGTCTCGGGGTCGATGTCGACCCCGAGACGCTCGTTGAGTGTGTTCAGATCAGGTGCTGAGTCCACTGTCTGATGCGATTCGTCTGCAGAACCGAATCAGATGTCGGCGACCTTGCGTCCCTTGTATTCAAGGAACAGCGGGGTGCCGGCGGAGTCCTCAACCACCTTGGCCTGGTGCGGGCGCGAGTACACAACGCGACCGTTCTCCACAGTCTTGACCAAGGTCGGAACCTTGGCCTTCCACTGCGAACGACGGTGGCGGGTATTGCTGCGCGACATCTTTCGCTTGGGAACAGCCACGTCTAGCTCTCTTTCTCTTCTAACAGTCGTTTCAGTTCTGACCAGCGTGGGTCATCTTCCGGTGCCTCTTCGACGATGTCCTCGCCGACGGTGTACCGGAACTCGTCCGCATCCTCCCCATCCTTGAGAGGACGGAACGGCAAAGCCATGACGAGTGCGTCTCGGATCGCCGGTTCGAGGTCGATCCGATCGCGATCAACCGGATATGTCTCCTCGTCGCCCTCTTCGACCTCGTACGCGAAGAGTTCGGACAGCTCCACGTTCAGCGGAACCTCCAGGTCCTCCAGCGTGCGGGCGTCCTGTCCCTGGGCTGTGGCCGTGACAGCGCCGGAGACGAAGATCCCCTCCACCACGGAGTCGAGCTGCAGGTCCAGGTGAAGCGGCGAACCGGTTGGCACTCCGATCATCTCGATCCGCAGATCCGCCGGAGCCGCGACATCACGTTCCAGTCGAGTCCATTCGCCTGGCCTGTCTGCCAGGCCGAGCGAGCGAAGGTCGACGATGAGGTCAGATCTACTGCTCATGTGTCTTCACCTCCGGTTTGGACGCTGTCCGTGATGTCGGCACGCAACGGATCACACGCAAGGAAACAGTCTAATGGCTTCGCCCAGTGATTGCCACTTGAGGTGATGTGCACCTCACCGGGCATCAGCGAGCAGCAGGCAGGGCCAGCTGGCAGCCAGCGGTCAGTCGGCCCGGCGCTTGGCATCCATCGCTTCGAGCACCGCAGCCGGCACGAGCCCCGAGACGTCTCCGCCGAGTGCGTGGACTTCGCGGATGAGCGAGGAGGAGACGTGCTCGAAACGCGGGTCGCCGGGCACGAAGATCGTCTCCAGTTCGGTCAGGTGCCGGTTCATCAGGGCCATCGGCAGCTCATAAGCGAAGTCGGTGCCTGAACGCAGCCCCTTGACGACGGCTGAAGCGCCGATCTGCGCGCAGTAGTCCACGAGCAGTCCGCCGGGCACGTCGTTGACGACGATGTTCGCGGCCTGCTCGGTGCGCGGATCGGCGGTCAGGGCAGCCTCGATGAGCTCGATGCGCTGAACGACCGGATAATGACCGGTCTTGGCCGGGTTGTGCACCACAGCGATGACAACCTCGTCGAACAGCGCGGCGGCCCTGGCGGCGATGTCGATGTGTCCGACGGTGACCGGGTCATAGGAGCCAGGGCAGACGACCTTCATACGCATCCGTTCCATCGGGGGCTGGTGACGCTCTCAGACTAGCGCAGGACACCTCGGCGGCGGCCAGGGCATGTAACGATGTCCTAACGCTCCCCGAAATGCGGTAGGCGCAGAGACGCAGCTCGGTACTGTTGTTGAACAGTGACCTGGGTCATACCGGCTCGGTCGACACTTCTTGTCTGGTCGTCACCTGCTGTACGCACGAAACGGAGTATCTATGCGCAACCACAGAATCGCCCGCCCCCTAGCAGCCCTTGCCGCCGTCGCCTCGCTCGGACTCGTCGCCGCCTGCGGCGGAGGCGGTTCAGATGCCGGCAGCACGCTGGAGAAGGCCCAGGAGGACAAGAAGATCACCGTCGGCTTCGCCGGCGAGGCTCCTTACAGCTTCGAAGCCGATGGCGAGCTCACCGGCGCCACTGTCGCGCTGCACCGCGAGATCTTCAAGGAGCTCGGCATCGAGGAGGTCGACGGTGTGCTCACCGAGTTCGGCGGCCTCATCCCGGGTCTCAACGCCGACCGCTTCGACGTCGTCTCCGCAGGCATGTCGATCCTGCCCGACCGCTGCGAGCAGGCGTCGTTCTCCAACCCGGAGTTCATGTACACGACCGCGCTCATGGTCAAGGAGGGCAACCCGCACAACCTCAAGACGCTCGATGACGTCGCAGCCAATCCGGATGTCACGCTGGCCACGATGACCGGCGCGATCGAATCGGACTACGCGGCCGATCTCGGCATTGAAGGTTCGACTGAGGTGGGCACTCCGCAGGACGGGATGGACATGGTGACCTCCGGCAGGGCGGATGTCTTCGCACTCACCGGCATCTCGCTCAACTGGATGGCTGACAACAATCCGGATGCCGGTGTCGAGGTGACCGAGTCGTTCGTGCAGGGACCAGATCATCGAAGACGGCCCACCGGACGAGATCTTCACCCGCCCGCAGCATGGGCGCACTGCGAAGTTCCTTTCTGCAGTGCTGGAGCACTGACCCCGGCAGTCAGCCCCGCACGGGTCTCAGTCCCGCAGCTGCAGGAACCACAGTGCGGTCTCGCCAGCCTTCTTGTGGCGGAAGATCTCCAGCTGCTCGGGCAGGGTCGGCTCCGGTGACCGGCTGGAGCGTTCGAGCACGATGAGCGCTGACGGGTCGCGCAGCAGCGGGACGCAGGCGTCCAGGATCGCGGTCACCTCTGCCTCGGGCATGGGATACGGCGGGTCGGCGAAGATGAGGTCGATGCTGCCGTCGGGCAGCCGTGCCGCGCCCGAGGCGGCGGGCGCCTGGATGATCTCGACCTCGCCTGCCGCACGCAGGGACCGGGCATTGGCGGTGATGACCCGGCAGACTGAGGCGGCGCGTTCGATGAAGGTCACGTGGGCGGCCCCGCGGGAGAGCGCTTCGAAGCCGAGTCCGCCGGAGCCAGCGCAGACGTCGAGGACGTGGGCACCGGTGAGCACGTCGAGAGTCGTGAGTGAGGAGAACAGGGATTCACGCATCCGGTCAGAGGTCGGGCGGGTGCCCTCGCCGGGCGGGGTTTTGAGGCGGTGGCCTTTGCAGCGGCCTGCGATGATGCGCATGCTCAGTCCGCCGTGCTGCCGAAGCTGCGTTCGGGGCCGATGATCGTGTCGATGAAGTCGCGCAGGTGCGGGTAGGCCTCGAACAGCGGGTCAGCGTCGACGGCGTCTGCTGCTGCCGTCCGGGCGTCTTCGATGACGCGTGCGTCGCGGGCGACCGACAGGTGCTTCAGTGAGGTCCGCCCCCACTGGGTGCGGCCGAGGACGTCGCCTTCGCGGCGCTTCTCCATGTCGAATTCGGCCAGAGCGAAGCCGTCGAGGGTCTCGGCGACGGTCTGCAGGCGTTCCATCGCCTCGCTGCCCGATGGCTGGTGGGTGAGCAGGAAGCAGGTGGAGGGCTGGCCGTCGCGGCCGATGCGTCCGCGCAGCTGATGCAGCTGGGCGACGCCGAAGTTCTCGGCATCGAAGATCACCATGATGCGGGCCCGCGGGACGTCGATGCCGACTTCGATGACGGTGGTGGCGATGAGCACGTCGAGTTTGCCGGCGGCGAAGGCGCGCATGACCTCCTCTTTGTCCTCCATGCCCATCCGGCCGTGCACAACCGCCATATCGAGGTGGGCGACAGCCGGGTGGTTCTGCAGGCGGCGCTGGAGCTCGTCGACACCGATCGGTGCGGTCAGCGGGTCGCCCTGGCTGGGGTCGAAGTCGATCTTCGAGGCGACGATGAAAGTCTGCTGACCGGCCGCAGCCGCCTCGGCGACGATGGTGAGCACCCGGTCGAGCCAGGTGGGGTGCTCGCTTAAGGAGAACGCGTGGGTTGCGATCGTCTTGGGTCCGTGCGGCAGCTCGTCGAGCACGGAGGTCTCCAGGTCGCCGAAGACGGTCAGCGCCATCGTGCGCGGGATCGGGGTGGCGGTCATGACGAGGGCGTGCGGGGCGTAGTCGGAGGATTTGCGGCGCAGCGCCTCGCGCTGGGCGACGCCGAAGCGGTGCTGTTCGTCGATGACGACGAGGCCGAGGGCGTTGAAGATCGTCGTCTCGGACACGAGTGCGTGGGTGCCGACGATGATGTCGATCTGCCCGGCGACCAGGGCCAGCAGCAGCTCCTTGCGCTCCTTCGTCGACAGTGAGCCGGTCAGCAGTGCTACGCGCACGCGGGTGTGCTCGTGGGCGAGCCGGCCGTGGGAGAACAGGGAGGGGTCTTCGGCCTGCGGGCCGAGCATCGCCATGAGCGAGCGGTAGTGCTGGGCGGCGAGCACTTCGGTCGGCGCGAGCATCGCCGCCTGAGCCCCGGAGTCGACGGCCTGGAGCATCGCCCGCAGTGCGACAAGCGTCTTGCCCGAGCCGACGTCGCCGTGCAGCAGCCGGTTCATCGGGTGCGGCTGGGCCAGATCGGCGGCGATCTCCGCACCGGCTCGCTGCTGGGCGCCGGTGAGCTGGAAGGCCAGGTGCTCATCGAAGTAGGCAAGCGCGCCGTCGTCGCTGCCGGTGAGCTCACGGGAGACCTCGCGGTTCCACAGGCTCTTCTGCGCCAGCAGGTGGGCCTGCAGGGCGAAGGCCTCTTCGAACTTCCAGCGCTTCTGCGCGGCTTCGACCTGCTCCATCGTGTCGGGCCGGTGCATGTGGGCATACGCGCTGCGCAGGTCGGGCAGCTGCCGGTCGATGAGCACCTGGATGGGCAGCGGGTCGGCGAAGACCTCATCGGGGGCGGTGTCGAGGATGGTGCGGATGGCTGCAGCGATGCGGTGGGTGGCGATCCGGTTGCTGGCCTTGTAGATCGGGATCGGGTGGCTGCGGGTCTCAAACGTCAGCTCGTCACCGGCGATCTGGTTGAGCCACACGGGGTTCTTGATCTGGAAGTGGGCGGCTGAGCCGTATTTGGGGTTCTGCTTGGCGACTTTGCCGCTGATGGCGATCTCGGTGCCGGGCAGCATCTTGTCGGCGATCCAGTGCTGGTTGAAGAAGGGCACTTCGACGATGAAGGAGCCGTCGGAGACCCGGGCAGTGGTGATGCTGCCGCGGCGCTGGCGCATCTGCCGGGTGGTGACGGATTCGACGCGGGCCATGAAGGCGACGTCGGCGCCTTCCTCCATCACCATCGCCAGGTTGCTCAGGGTGCCGGCCTGCAGGTAGCGGCGCGGGAAGTAGCGCAGCGCCTCGTCGACGGTGGTGATGCCGACGGTGCGCAGGTCAGCGCACAGGCGCTCGTCATCGAGCAGAGTGCTGACGTCGATCGGTTCGCGGGTCATCTTCTCGGCTCTCCGCGATCTATTCGACGCCGAGCACCGCGCAGCCCTCAGGGTGCTCGGAGTGGACGATGTCGACGGTGACGAGCGGGTGGCGGGTCTCGACGTGGCGCAGCAGCGCATCGGTCGCGCTGGCCGGCAGCTGTGCGCCGGTGACGATCGTCATGACCTCCCCACCGGCACCGAGGAGTCGGTCGGCGCACGCGATGACCGCGTCGGCTGGGTTCTGTTCGACGCTGCGGATGCGCCCGTCGATGATGGTGAGCAGGTCGGAGCGGTCGTAGATGAGCGGGCCGGCTGAGCTGCGCTCGGCGCGGACCACTCCCCCGACCCGGGTGGCGGAGGCGGATTCGGCCATGTCCTCGAACGCCTCTGCGGCCGGGGCTGCGCTGTCGTAGACCGCGAGCGCGGAGAGCACTGCGGCAGCTGAGCGGGAGCGCACGATCGAGACCGGCTGGCGTGCCTCGCCGCCGGTGCTGTCTGCGGCGGCCTCGCTGCCGTGGCCGTAGCGACGGCGCAGCTCGCCGAGCAGGTGCGCGGAGTCGGGGACGACGATGACAGGCGCGTCGGCTTCGGCGATGAGCTCGTCGATCTGCTCGGCGACTGCTGCCCCGTCGGCGTTGACGGCGTGGGCGTCCTGCAGCGCGCAGGCGAAGAGCATCCCCACCCCGGAGCAGACGGCGATGACGGTGGTGGCCAGGGTGCGGCCGCCGGTGACGGAGAGGTCTTCGACGCGCAGCCGGTCGATCCCGAGGTCCGCGCACGCCCGCAGGGTCTCCAGGGCGGTGTCCTCGCTGGGCACGTGGACGTGGATCATCGGCCAGGACACGACGATCGAGTCACCACCGGCGGCGGTGAGGGTCTTCTTCACCCGCCGGGTGCGGTCGCGGCGCTCGGCGACGTAGAAGACGAGTTCGAAGCCCTGTTCGCCGGTGTGCAGCAGCGCCCCGGCACTTGGTTCTCGGCACTCCTCAGCAGCCGCGTCGGCCTCACCACCGGTGTCCGTGCCCGAGGCGGTGGATCCGCCGGTCGTGGTCGTCAGGTGGGCTGCGTGCAGGGCGGGGTGGTCGGCGGGATCCTCACCGGTGACCGTGAGGTAGAGCAGGTCGAAGAGCTCGACGATGCCAGACGAGCCGGCATCGACGACGTTGGCTTCGCTCAGCGCCGGCAGCTGTCCGGTGGTCTCCAGCAGCGCCTGCTGGGATGTTTCGCGCACGGCGGCGATGAGCCTGATGAGATCGGCTCCGGCATCGGCCTGCTCGCGGGCTTCTGAGGCCATCGCCTCGAGCACGGTGAGCATGGTGCCGTCGACCGGTGCTGCGACGGCGGTGCGGGCGCGGGCTGCGGCGAGTTCGAGTGCACCGGCGAACGTCGGGGCGTCGAGGTCGGTGACCCCGTCGAGGGCGTCGGCGACCCCGCGCAGGGCGACAGACAGGATGAGCCCGGAGTTGCCGCGGGCTCCGCGCAGCGCGCCGGTGGCCATCGCGCCGATGACGTCGCTGAGGGTGACGGCTCCGCGCAGGTTCTCGACGGCGCGGTAAGCCGAGCGGACGGTGTGGTAGAGATTCGAACCGGTGTCACCGTCGGCGACGGGGAAGACGTTGATGGCGTTGATGTCGTTGCGTTCGCGGCGCAGCCGCTCGACGGTCCGCCGGGCCCAGCGGGCGGCCAGCCGACCGTTGATGTTCAGCGCGTCGCGCTCGTCCACTCTCTCCCCTCCCCGATCATAGTGCCCGGATGCCAGCGCTCAGCCGAAGTGCCGGAAGGATCCTCCGGTCACCGGCTGCCCGGCCAGCGTCACGCCGCCGCCGTCGCTGGCTGCGCGGCATGTTCCGATGCGCATCCAGCCTACCGGAACCTGGTCGGCGGGCACGGTGGCGAGGAACCCGTGGTCCTCTCCTCCATGCAACACCCAGTTCCGCGGGCTGGCACCGGTCCCGAGGTGGTCGGCAGCTGCCTGCAGCGGTGCAGCGAGTGCGTCGAGAGCGCTGGGGTCGAGGTCGGCGGTGATGTGCGAGGCGGCTGCGATCCGGCCGAGGTCGCCTGCCAGGCCGTCGGAGACGTCGATCATCGCATGAGCTGCCCCGGCGATGCGTGCGGCAGCGGCGTATTCCGGGCGCGGGCTGCGCTGGACGTCGATGGGCTCGCGCAGCGCTGGCTCATCGGTCTCGGCCAGGTCCGGGTCGGCCAGAAGCAGGTCTAGGCCGGCGGCGGCCCTGCCGACGGTGCCGGCGAGCACGATCGCATCGCCTGGCTGTGCGCCGCTGCGCAGCACCGGCGGGTGGGCGGCGAGTGTGCCGAGGGCGGTGACGGAGATGATGACGACTGGTCCGCCGGACAGGTCCCCGCCGAGCACCTGCGCTCCCCCGCGGGCGGTCTCTTCGGCGAATCCGGTCATGAGCTCGCGCACGAAGTCCAGCGGCGTGTCCGCCGGTGCCCCGAGCGTCAGCAGCATGCCGTGCGGGGCGGCGCCCATCGCGTGGACGTCGGCGAGGTTCTGGGCGGCGGCCTTGATGCCGAGCCGGTAGGGGTCCGTCCAGGCGGGCAGGAAGTCCTCTCCTTCGACGAGCATGTCGGTCGTCGAGACGAGGTCCCCGCTGAGCGTCGAGACCGCAGCGTCGTCTCCGGGCCCGACCCGCACCTCGGGCCCGGCGGCAGGGAGGGCTGAGAGCAGGGCGGCGAGCACGCCGTCCTCACCGACGTCGCCGAGTGTGGCACCAGGTGGGGGCGGCGGTGTGCCGGGAGCAGGTGATGTCATGGGGTCAGTATGCCAAGCGGAACGGACACCGACTAACCTGGAGGGCATGAACCGCCTCCCCTGTGTCGCTGCCGCCTGTGCCGTTGTCGGTCTGGGTCTCAGCGGCTGCGCTGCCGCCGTGTCCGTTGAGCCTGCTGCCGACGCCCACAATCCGGAGTGCGCGGCGGTCATGCTGCGAATGCCCGATGAGATCGACGGGCATGACTCGCGCAAGACGACCTCGCAGGGCACCGATGCGTGGGGCGACCCGTCGGTGGCGGTGCTGCGCTGCGGCGTCGAGCCGCCGGGGCCCTCGACTGACCGATGTGTGAGCGTCAACGGCGTCGACTGGGTCTCGACTGAGGAGACCGGCACGTCGTGGCGATTCGTCTCCTATGGCCGTGAACCGGCTGTCGAGGTGCTCGTCGCTTCGGACAAGATCGCCGGTGCCACGGTGCTCTCGGAGATCTCCCCGTCGGTGTCGACGATTGAGCAGACGCGCTCCTGTGTGGCTGCCGAGGATCTCGATGAGGACGGCCTGCCGGTCGAGACTCCCGGTGCTGAGCAACCGGCTGATGAGGAGACGGCGGCGCCGTAGCCCAGCTCAGCTCGTGGGCTGGTTGGCCGCCTGGCGGGCGTGATCGCTCATCGCGATGCTGATGAGCTCGGAGATGAGCTCGCTGTACTCCAGCCCCGAAGCCGCCCACATCTGCGGATACGCCGAGCTCGGGGTGAAGCCGGGCAGCGTATTGAGCTCGTTGATGAGCACCTCGCCGTCAGCGGTGACGAAGGTGTCGACGCGGGCCAGGCCGGTGCATTCGAAGGCTTTGAAGGTGCGGGCGGCGAGATCCTGGATCTTCGCAGTGGTGTCGGCATCGACATCGGCCGGGCAGATGAGCTTGACCGAGTCGAGGTCGAGGTACTTGGCTTCGAAGTCGTAGAACTCATGGTCGCCGCCGACGACGATCTCCGAGGGCACCGAGGTCCGCGCCCGGCGGTCGTAGACGGAGCCGAGGACGGAGCATTCGATCTCGCGGCCGTCGACGAGCGGTTCGACGATGACCTTGTTGTCGTGCTCGAAAGCCTCTTTGAGCGCGACATCGAGTTCGGAGACGCTGTTGATCTTCGACACGCCGATCGAGGAGCCGGCGCGGCAGGGCTTGACGAAGGCCGGGAAGCCGAGCTTCTCGACGCGTTCGGTCATGACCTCCGGAGCGTGTTCGTACTTCACCTCGGTGATGAGGACGAACGGGCAGGCCGGGATCCCGGAGTTGACCATGACGGCCTTCATGAAGTGCTTGTCCATGCTCACCGCCGAGGCGAGCACACCGGCGCCGACGAACGGGGTGTTCGACAGTTCGAAGATCCCCTGGATGGTGCCGTCCTCACCGTAGCGGCCGTGCAGCACCGGGAAGTAGACGTCGACGACGTCGAGTTCGCTCAGGGTGCCGTCGGCTCCCCGGTGCAGCAGCGGTTCGCGTTGTTCGGAGATCGAGGGGATGACCGAGGTGCCGTTATCGGTCACCTCGGGCATCGCCTCGGGGTTGAAGGTGAACTTCTCCCAGTCCTCGACGATCCGCCACGTGCCCTGCCGGGTGATGCCGATCGGGATGACCCGGTAGGCGTCCCGGTCGATCGCGGCGAGCACATTGGCTGCCGAGACGCACGACACGGCGTGCTCTGAAGAGCGGCCGCCGAACAGGACGGCGACGACAGGACGGGTGTCGCCGGCAGTGGAGGACGAGGAGGCTGGTGTCATGGGATCAGTTGTTCCTAGCGGGGTTGGTCACTTGACTTCGAAGGTGGTCTCGATCCAGCCGCGGCCGATCGACTTGAAGAACATGTTGAAGCCGACGAAGGCCGGGCTGGCCGAGGCGTCGAGCTCCAGCGGTTCGGACAGGGCGTGGACGATGAAGAAGTAGCGGTGCGGCCCGTGGCCTTCCGGCGGGGCAGCGCCGACGAAGCGCGGCTCACCGGCGTCGTTGCGCATCATGACACCGCCCTCGGGCAGCAGGCCGGCGTCCGGGTTGCCGGCGTCTGCCGGCAGCTCCGTGACATCGGCGGGCAGGTCGGTGAGCACCCAGTGCCAGAAGCCGGAACCGGTCGGGGCGTCGGGGTCGAAGCAGGTGACGGCGAACGCCTTCGTCTCGGCCGGGAAGCCTGACCAGGACAGCTGCGGGGAGATGTCCTTGCCGCCGTCGATGCCCATCGCACCGGAGCGCTGGGCGGCGTCGAGTTCGGCTCCTTCGGTGATGTCGGTGCTGGTGACCTCGAAGCGCGGGACCTCGTTGAGCTTGGCGAAGGGTGAGTTCTGGTGCTCGATCATGTTTCCTCCTGAGCCGGTGGCGGTGACGGGTGGCGGCTGAGGGCTCTCAGCCGCCGGCCGGGCTCTGGCCCGGGGTCTGGTCGTACTTCATCGGGCTTTCGGTCTTACGCTTTCGAGACAACAGCAAACCGCCCAGTTCGTCAACATGCAGCCGGCCGGTGAGCACGGCGGTCACACCCTGGGTGATCGGCAGTTCGACGCCGTGGGAGCGGCCGAGTTCGAGAACGGCGGCGGCACTCTTGACGCCCTCGGCGGTCTGGGCGGTGCGGGTGGTGGCTTCTTCCAGGGTCAGGCCCTCGCCGAGCAGCCGGCCGAAGGACCGGTTGCGCGACAGCGGTGAGGCACATGTGGCGACGAGGTCGCCGAGGCCGGCGAGACCAGCCAGAGTGTGGGCATCAGCGCCCATCGCCAGGGCCAGCCGGGTGGTCTCGGCCAGGCCGCGGGTGATGATCGAGGCCTTCGAGTTGTCTCCCATCCCCTGCCCGTCGGTGATGCCGACGGCTAAGGCGATGACGTTCTTGATCGCCCCGCCGAGTTCGACGCCGACGACGTCGTCGTTGGTGTAGGGGCGGAAGTAGGCATTGGCGGTGAGTTCGGCGATGCGGTCGGCGACGGCCTCATCGGCACAGGCGATGACGGTGGCAGTCGGCTGGCCGACGGCGATCTCGCGGGCCAGATTGGGCCCGGAGACGATCGCGATGCGCTCCGGGCCGGCACCGGTGACCTCGGCGATGACCTCGCTCATCCGCTTGCCGGTGGTGACCTCGATGCCCTTCATGAGGCTGACGAGCACGGCGTCCTCGCGCAGCAGCGGCGCCCACGCGGTGAGGTTCCCGCGCAGGGACTGCGCGGGCACCGCCAGCACCACCACCTCGGCGGCGGCGAGCACTTCAGCGATATCGGAGCTGGCGCGGATCGTATCAGGCAGCTCGATGTCGGGCAGGTAGCGGCTGTTGGTGTGGGAGGCGTTGATCTCGTCTGCCGCTTCCCCGCGGCGAGCCCACAGCAGCACCTCGTGACCGGCATCGGCGATCACCTTGGCGAACGTCGTCCCCCAGGATCCGGCTCCGAGTACGGCGATCGTCATGCGGTGTCTCCTTCTGTGCGCCCGGCGGCCGGCCGGTAGTCGGCGCGGAAGCGCTCGGGCATCTCCTCGCCGCGCAGCACTGCGAGTTCGGCTGCGATGTGGCTGGTGACGCGGTTGGTCAGGGTGCGGATATTGGCGGTGGTCAGCCCGTCGAGGTCGCTGTAGTCGATCGCCGGGCCGAAGGCGATGCGCAGCGTGTCCTGCGGGCGCGGCTTGGGGATCTTCGCCCCGACCGGCATCGACCTGTCCAGACCCCAGTGGGCGACCGGGATGAGCGGTGCGCCGGTCGACAGGGCCAGGCGGGCGGCACCTGACTTCGAGGCCTGCGGCCACAGGTCGGGGTCCTTCGTCAAGGTGCCCTGCGGGTAGATGACGATCGACTGCCCGCCTTCGAGGGCGGCTCTGGCGTAGACGAGGCTGCCGCCGGCGTGCACGGAGTCGCGCAGCACCGGAATCTGGCCGATCGCCTTGAGTCCGGCGCCGAGTACGCCGGTGAACAGCGGGGACTTGGCCAGGTAGTGCGGCAGCCGGCCGCGGTACCACAGGGTCAGCCCGATGAGGATCGGGTCGAGGTAGCTGGCGTGGTAGGCGACGAAGATCGCCGGCTGGCCCGAGGGCGGGATATGTTCGTCGCCGAGCACCTGGTAGCGGCCGAAGAGCCGGAAGAGCACGCCGGCGGCCGGGGCGACGAAGCCGGCGGTGAACTTCTGCTTCTTCAGGCTCTTCTCATCGAAGTCGACGTGGTACTTCGGCGGGGTGCCGGTGACGTCGACGGTGCCCTCAGGGGTGGCGTGCAGGGCTTCGGCCGGCACGTCATCGGGGTGGGCGCGGCTGTCGTTGTGCGTCATGCCATCTGCACCTTCGCGCCGAGGGCTGCGAGCTTGTCGAGGAAGTCCTCGTAGCCGCGGTTGATGATGCCGATGCCCGAGACCCGGGAGGTGCCCTCAGCGGCGAGTGCGGCGATGAGGTGGGAGAAGCCGCCGCGCAGATCGGGGACCTCGATGTCGGCACCGCGCAGCTTCGTGGGCCCGGAGATGACGGCCGAGTGCTTGAAGTTCTTGCGCCCGAACCGGCACGGGGTGCCGCCGAGGCATTCGCGGTAGAGCTGGATCGTCCCGCCCATCCGGTTGATCGCGTCGGTGAAGCCGAAGCGGTTCTCGTACACAGTCTCATGGATGATCGACAGTCCGGTCGCCTGCGTCAGGGCGACGACGAGCGGCTGCTGCCAGTCGGTCATGAAGCCCGGGTGCACGTCGGTCTCCAGCGGCAGGGAGGACAGATCGCCTCCCGGGTGGGAGAACCGGATGCCGGTCTCGGTGACGTCGAAGGTGCCGCCGATCTGGCGGAAGACGTTGAGGAAAGTGATCATGTCCGGCTGGTGGGCTCCAGCGACGAACACCTCCCCGCCGGTGGCCAGCGCGGCAGACGCCCACGAGGCGGCCTCGATGCGGTCAGGCAGAGCCCGGTGGGTGTAGCCGGTGAGCTCGTCGACGCCGAGGATGCGGAAGCAGCGGTCGGTGTCGACGGAGATGATCGCGCCCATCTTCTGCAGGATCGCGACCAGGTCCATGATCTCGGGTTCGATCGCGGCGTTCTTCAGTTCGGTGACGCCTTCGGCGGTGACGGCGGTGAGCAGCACCTGCTCGGTCGCTCCGACCGAGGGGTAGGGCAGTTCGACCTGGGTGCCCTGCAGCCGCTGTCGGGCTTCGAGCTGGATGCCGCCGGGGGTCTTGTCGACGGTGGCCCCGAACTGGCGCAGCACGTCGAGGTGGAAGTCGATCGGCCGATCGCCGATGCGGCAGCCGCCGAGGTCGGGGATGAAGGCTTTGCCGAGGCGGTGCAGCAGCGGTCCGCAGAAGAGGATCGGGATGCGCGAGGCGCCGGCGTGGGCGTCGATGTCGACGATGGAGCCCTGTTCGACGTTCGAGGGGTCCATGACGAGCTGGCCGTCGGGCGAGTCGCCGTCGGGCTGGGATTCGACGCGCACTCCGTGGACTTCGAGCAGACCGGTGACGACCTCGACGTCGCGGATGCGCGGAACCCCGCGCAGCACAGACGGGCTGGATCCCAGCAGTGATGCGACCATCGCCTTCGACACGAGGTTCTTCGCACCTCGGACGCGGACGGTGCCGCTGAGCGGTGTGCCGCCGTCGACCTCGAGCATTGTCCTCCTTCGCCGTGTTCCGGCCGTGCGCACGCAGGGTTCGGTTCGGCTTGGGAGCCGGCGCCGAGGCGGTGGCTCGGCGGCATGGCGTGCGTGACCAGCCTAGCGAATCGTCGGCCGGTCAGCCTGTCACCACACTGTCAGAAAGGAAGTACGCGCTCAGGGTCAGCGCGCTGTCTCAGACCTTCGCCGGCAGCGTCTGCGGCTTGAAGCTCGGACGGGAGGCCTCATAGGACTCGATGTCGTCTGCGCGCCCGAGGGTCAGGCTGATGTCGTCGAGGCCTTCGAGGATCCGCCAGCGGGTGTAGTCGTCGATCTCGAAGGGCACGGTGAGCGAATCGCAGGTCACGGTGCGGCTTTCGAGGTCGACGGTGATCTCGGTGCCGGGCTGGTTGTCGAGAATCTTCCAGATCAGCTCGATGTCGGACTGCTCGAGCTTGGCGGCCACGAGGCCCTCCTTGCCGGCGTTGCCGCGGAAGATGTCGCCGAAGCGGCTGGAGAGCACGGCTTTGAAGCCGTAGTCCTTGAGCGCCCACACGGCGTGCTCACGTGACGAGCCGGTGCCGAAGTCGGGGCCGGCGACGAGCACCGAGCCGCCGGCGTAGGCCTCCTGGCTCAGCACGAAGTCCGGGTCCTTGCGCCAGCGGGCGAAGAGGGCATCGTCGAAGCCGGTGCGGGTGATGCGCTTGAGGTAGACGGCCGGGATGATCTGGTCAGTATCGACGTTCGAGCGGCGCAGCGGCACGCCGGTGCCGGTGTGCGTGGTGAACTTCTCCATGGTTCCTCCCTCAGGCGCTGACCGCAGTGCGGTCATCGGCGGTCAGGTCAGCAGGCGATGACAGGGTGCCGCGCACCGCGGTGGCCGCGGCGACGAGCGGGCTGACGAGGTGGGTGCGCCCGCCCTTGCCCTGCCGGCCTTCGAAGTTGCGGTTCGAGGTCGAGGCGCAGCGTTCGCCCTCGGCGAGCTGGTCGGGGTTCATGCCAAGGCACATCGAGCAGCCGGCGAAGCGCCACTCAGCACCGAAGTCGGTGAACACCTCGTCGAGGCCCTCGGCCTCGGCCTGCAGGCGGACCTTCGCCGAGCCGGGCACGACCATGAACTTCACATCCGGGTGCTTGGTCCGGCCGCGGATGACGTCGGCTGCTGCGCGCAGGTCCTCGATGCGGCCGTTGGTACACGAGCCGAGGAAGACGGTGTCGATGGCGATGTCGCGCAGCGGCATGCCCGGGGTCAGGTCCATATAGGCCAGAGCGCTCTCAGCGGCGGCGCGATCGTTCTCGTCGACGATCTCGGCCGGGTCCGGGACGTTGGCGCTCAGCGGCAGACCCTGACCGGGGTTGGTGCCCCATGTGACATAGGGTTCGATGTCTGCGGCCTGGAGGACCACCTCGGCGTCGAAGACCGCGTCGTCATCAGTCCGCAGGGTATTCCAGTATTCGACGGCGGCATCCCAGTCGGCGCCCTCGGGGGCGTGGGGGCGGCCGTGGATGTAGTCGAAGGTCGTCTCGTCCGGGGCGATCATGCCGGCGCGGGCACCAGCCTCGATCGACATATTGCAGATCGTCATGCGGGCTTCCATCGACAGCTTGCGGATCGCCTCGCCGCGGTATTCGAGGACGTAGCCCTGTCCCCCGCCGGTCCCGATCTTGGCGATGATCGCCAGGATGATGTCCTTGGCCGTCGAGCCTTCGGGCAGCTCACCGTCGATCGTGATCGACATCGTCTTGAACGGCTTGAGGCTCAGCGTCTGGGTGGCGAGCACATGCTCGACCTCGGAGGTGCCGATGCCGAAGGCGAGCGCACCGAAGGCGCCGTGGGTCGAGGTGTGGGAGTCACCGCACACGACGGTCATGCCCGGCTGGGTGAGTCCGAGCTGCGGGCCGACGACGTGGACGATGCCCTGGTCGGCATCGCCGAGGGAGTGCAGGCGGATGCCGAACTCCTCGGCGTTGGCGCGCAGAGTCTCGATCTGCTTGCGGGAGGTCGGATCGGCGATCGGCTTGAAGATCTCCAGTGTCGGAGTGTTGTGGTCCTCGGTGGCGATCGTGAGGTCCGGGCGGCGCACCGGCCGGCCGGCGAGGCGGAGTCCTTCGAATGCCTGGGGGCTCGTCACCTCGTGCACGAGGTGAAGGTCGATATAGAGCAGGTCGGGAGCGCCGTCGTCGCCGCGTGCGACGACATGATCGGCCCAGACTTTCTCGGCCAGTGTCTTGCCCACAGGATCCTCCTACATGCGATTCGTGCCTGAGACAGGTCACGGGTGCGGGTTGGCCACCGACATTAATGCGCCATTTTGCATGGTGAACTTGCATCTCGATTTTTGAGATTGCAGAATGTTGAACATGAGCACTCAAACTGGTAGCGGCGTGGGGGTCATCGACAAGGCCTCCCTCGTTCTTTCTGCACTCGAAGCCGGCCCGGCGTCCCTTGCCGAGCTCGTCACGCTCACCGGCCTCGCCCGCCCGACGGCACACCGTCTGGCCGTGGCCCTGGAGTACCACCGCTTCGTCGGCCGCGATCTGCAGGGCCGGTTCGTGCTGGGCCCCCGCCTGGCCGAGCTGTCCTCGGCTGCCGGTGAGGACCGGCTGCTGGCAGCCGCCGGGCCGGTGCTCAACCAGCTGCGCGACCGAACCGGTGAGAGCTCCCAGCTGTTCCGCCGGCAGGGCGATCTGCGCCTGTGCGTGGCGGCAGCCGAACGCCCGGTGGGCCTGCGCGACTCCGTGCCGGTCGGAGCGACCCTGAGCATGCGCGCCGGTTCGGCCGCACAGGTGTTGCTGGCCTGGGAGGAGCCCGACCGCCTGCACTCGGGACTGCGCGGTGCCCGCTTCACCGCCACGATGCTCTCCGGTGTGCGCCGCCGCGGCTGGGCCCAGTCGATCGCCGAACGCGAACGCGGCGTCGCCTCCGTCTCCGCTCCTGTGCGAGGACCGAGCAACCGAGTCGTGGCTGCTGTGTCGATCTCTGGGCCGGTCGAGCGGCTGACCCGCCAGCCCGGCCGCCTGCACGCACAGTCGATCCTCGAGGCAGCCAAGGCCCTGACCGAGGCGCTCAACCGCGCCTGAACCGCTCCTCTTCACATCGCGGCATCGGACATCAGGTCCGGTGCCGCGATTGCGTGTGCCGGAAAGCTCTGCTGAGCCCGTTCCATTCCGTGTGGGAGTCATTAGGCTGGCAGGAACCGCGGAAGCGGTTCCACATATCCCTATATCGCACAATTGAGGAGAGAGGATGCCGATGACGTCACCTGGCCTGCTGTGCTGCCTGTCGCTGTTCATCGACACGAAGCGCCGGCAGAGCCTACATGACAAGGCAGCATCGACGGCCGTCATCAGCACAGCCGACCGCTGAGCTGAGCCTGGCACCGGCAGATGCCCGATGACAGACCGACGGTGCAGAGCGCCGGATCACCGCGGCGCTCTCCCGGCTGTCAGCACTGTCAGCAGCATCAACGACTGAGAGGAACACCATGACCCAGCCTCCGTCCCATCCACGGGACCCACAGCAGCCCCAGGACTCACGGCAGCCGATCGGATACCAGGCTCCGCATGCTCCTGCAGCCGACCAGTCTCAGCCGGGCGCCGCCAGCCCTTACGCTCACCCCTATGGCGGACAGCCGACCGGCGGAAACCCGTACGGCATAGAGCCCGGTTCCGGCTGGGGCGGCGCACCGGAAACCGAAAGACCGGTCAGCGGCCGGTCGGCCAGCGGCTTCTTCAAAGCCCTGTTCGACGTGAAGTTCGATCACTTCGTCAGCATCACGTGGGCGGGGATCATCTACGTGCTGCATATCCTCGCGTGCGCGCTCACGTGGATCGCCATCGTCGTCTTCGGCATCATCTTCGGTCTCGCCATGGGCGTGAGTGTCTTCGGTGAGTCGTCGTTCAACCCGCTGCCGCTCATCCTCGCGATCCTCTTCGGCTGGATTCCGGCCCTCATGCAGCTCGTCTACGGGCGCATGGTTCTGGAGTTCATCGTCGCCTCGATCAAAACCGCCGAGAACACCCGGAAGATCGCCGCAGACACACTCTCGCTCAGTCGGCGCTGAGCTGAGCCTCGGCGTCCTGAGACCGGGTGCTCAGGACACCACCGAAGGAGACGAAGATCCCGCCGAGCACGAGCACCACGACCACGGCAGCAGTCTGCCCGCCGAGCAGTGCGGCCAGTGCCGGCAGCCAGAATGGGAAGAGGGCCGGTATCACGATCGAGGCACTGTATGCGGTGCCGTAGCCGGTCGAGCGGACCTCGGCCGGGAAGATCTCTGAGAGGTGCGCACCGATCGGTCCGTAGGCGGTGACGGTGAGCGCCTGAATGAGGCACACGAGCGCGGCGGTGGCGACGATCGTCGAGGCCTGTGTGATGAGCACGTAGAGGGTCGGCCCGCCGGCTGCGGCGATGATGCCGGCGAGCACGAAGAACCGGCGCCTGCCGACGAGCGTGGAGATGTGCCCGGTCACCGACATCACCAGCGCCTGAGCGATCGCGGCTGCGGCCATGACGACCGGCACGGTCTCCGCCGTCAAGTGGGCGGCACTTCCGCCCTCACCGAGGTAGGCGGCCATCCGGATGACGACCATATTCGTCATCAGCCACAGCCCGGTCATGAGCAGGAACACCGCCCAGAACGGCCGCGCCCAGCGGCCGAACACGACCGCCCGCAGCGAACCGCGCTGGGCCGGACGCTCACCGGAGCCAGCCGCCTGAGTCTCCTCCGCCTCGGGCACGGCAGCATCCGCCGGCAGCAGCGTCGACGCCTTCGCATCGGCGACGTTGCGGTGATAGTAGGCGAGCACGAGCAGGGAGGCGATGCCGCCGGTGGCAAACGCCAGCCGCCAGCCGAACACGGCATAGGCCTCGGGGCCAAGAGCGGCGAGCAGGCCGAGGGTGGCCAGGGCGATCGAAGCCTGCGCCCATGGGGCCATCGCCATGATGAGCCCGGAGAACAGGCCGCGGCGGCGCGGGGCCGACCATTCCATCGCCAACGGGATCGCCGAGGTGTACTCGCCGGCGAGGAACATGCCGCCGAGGAACCGCAGCAGCAACACGAGCCCGATCGCAGCGATGCCGATCGTCTCGTGGGTCGGCAGGCAGGCGATCGCCAGAGTGCAGACGGCGGTGCCGGCGATGGCGACCTGGGTGATGGCGGTGCGGCCGAACCGGTCGGCCAGCCGGCCGAAGACGACCGCGCCGAAGGGCCGGCCGAGCAGCGTGGCGACGATCGTGAGCGTCGCAGCCCCTGCGATCGCCTCGCTGCCGACCAGGTGCGGCAGGGCTGGAGCGAGGGCGGTCAGCGGCAAGAAGATGTGCAGCTGATCGACGTAGTTGCCGACCACTCCGCCGGTCAGCGCGGCACGAGCCTCGCGCGGCGGGCGGGAGCTGGTATCTCGGGTCATGGTCTCCGTCGATCAAGCCAGGGCACCGCGCGGGGGCGGTGCCGGTGGGAAAGGACGAATCCCGGCGCCTGATCATGTCAGACACCGGGATTATCCGTACCCCCGAGCGGGTTCGAACCGCCGTTTCCGCCTTGAGAGGGCGGCGTCCTAGGCCACTAGACGACGGGGGCGCTGGGGTACCAGGACTCGAACCTAGACTAAGTGAACCAGAATCACTCGTGCTGCCAATTACACCATACCCCAATGCGCTTCGGAGGCTTGCGCCTCCCTGGCAACGAAAGATTACTCTACACACTCCGAACCCCGAGTGCAAAATCGCGTGAGGGGCGGCACAATGAGGCCCATGGACCTCCAGATCTCAGGCCGCACATTCATTGTCACAGGCGGCTCATCAGGGCTCGGATTGGCCACCGCCGAGGCGCTGGTCGCCGAGGATGCCAACGTCGTGATCTCCTCGCGCAGCCAGGAGAAGATCGACGCCGCTGTCGGTCAGCTCGGTGACCGGGCGGCCGGGCTGGCTCTCGACAATGCCGCTCATGACGCCGGTGAGCAGCTCTTCACCGCCGCCGCCGAGGCGTTCGCAGACGCACCGGTTGCCGGTGTGTTCATCTCCGTCGGCGGGCCGGCGGTCGGGCACTACTTCGACACAAGTGAGGAGCAGTGGCGCGAGGCCATCGAGTCGGTGTTCCTCGGCTCCCTGCGCCTGGCCCGCTGCGCCTGTGAGCGCCTGGAGACAGGTTCGGCCGTCGGGATGGTGCTGTCATCGTCGGTGTGGAATCCGATCCCCTCGATCGCGATCTCGAATGCGCTGCGGCCCGGGATTGCAATGGCGATCAAGAACATAGCCGATGAGATCGGCCCGCGCGGCATCCGGATCTTCGGTGTGGCCCCCGGTCAGATCCTCACCCCGCGGATGGGTGAGGCGCCCGATGCTGAGCAGCTGGAGCATGTGCCGCTGCGCCGGCTCGGGCAGCCGCATGAGTTCGGGCAGGTCGCAGCGTTCCTGCTCTCCCCCATCGCCAGCTACATCACCGGCAGCGTCATCGCCGTCGACGGCGGGATGGTCCGCTCACTGTGAGCCGCCGGACCTGAGCACACAGTCCTGAAACACCCGCGATTCCGGATACCGGACAGGGCACCGGGGTCTCAGATTTCGTCGCGGGTGAGCTTGAGCAGTCGGTCGAGCACCGCTCCTGAGGAGGCCGAGAGTCCGTTGTGCTCGTACTCGTTCGTCACCCACGGGCGCATCTGCGGCAGCAGTGAGGCGGTCTCCAGGGAGTACTGCTGGGGCACATAGGCGTCTTCGAAGTACACCGCGGCAGCCGCCGGCACCTCAGCGCTCCGCAGCTTCTCGGCATCCCACAGCCGCGGCCACTCGTGTGCGGCCACGCGTTCGGCGATGTTCTTCCACACCGCAAGCGGGCCGGTGGTGAACACGGCAGGTGTCATATGCTCACCGGCCATCAGCGTCGGATCGGTGCGCACCGCCTCGGGCATGGCAGCCTCGGCTGCCCAGTCGGTGACGCCCCCGTCAGCCCAGCAGCTCTCGTGCACGACCGCGTACAGCGGGTTGCGGCCGGCAAACGGCAGGGCGGCGGCGAAGTCGTAGCGGAAGGCGGCGGTGTCGATGTCGCCTTCGAGCAGGTAAGCGAGCCGTTCGGCCCCGCCCGAGGCGCCGAGGAAGTGGCCGAGCAGCCGCACGTGATCGCCGGTGGCAATCGTGCCGTCAGGCAGCTCCAGACCGGAGGCGGCCCGGGCGCTCAGCTCCTGCAGCTTCGCAGCCGCCTGCGGATACCGGGCGGTGAAGGCTCGCGACTTGGCCGTCATCTGCTGCCAGGTGGCGGCGTAGACTTCCCGCGGGTGCCTGCCGACGGCCGGCAGGCCACCGGTGAACAGCGCTTCGCGGATGACCTCAGGATGCTCGTTGAGGTACCGCAGCGTGCAGAACCCGCCGAAGGACTGCCCGAGCACACTCCACTGCTCGGCCCCGAGCGCCTGCCGGACGTCTTCGGCATCGGCGATGATCGAATCGGCGCGCAGGTGAGTCAGGTACCCAGCCACCGCCTCGGGATCGGTTGCATCGAGACCGGCCGGCAGCCCGGTGATGTGCCCGTCGACCCAGCCGATGGGGGTCGAACGGCCGGTGCCGCGCTGGTCGAGCATGACGATCCGGAAGTCCTTGAGCGCCCGTTCGATCCAGCCGGGGCTCGACTGGGTGGCGCGGAACGCCTCGTGCCCGGGACCGCCCTGCAGGTACAGCAGGTAGGGCTTGGCCGAGTCCTTCGTGCCCAGGATCCGGGCGAAGACCTCGAGTGTGGCCGGCTCCTCCCCCGTTCCCGAGGTGGACAGCGGCTGACCGTAGCCGCGGTCGACGGGCACGGTGAGGGTGAGCTCTTCGACGGTCAGCCCGGGCAGGCGCAGGCCTGGGACAGCGGTGGCGGTGTCAGTCATCTCAGGCGTCCTGCTCCTCGCCGTCGGCGAGGTGGTCGGCGAGCGCCCGCAGGCGGGTCAGCGAGGAGTCCTTGCCGAGGATCTCCATCGACTCGAACAGTGGCGGAGAGACCCGGCGGCCGGACACGGCCACGCGCAGCGGCCCGAAGGCCAGGCGCGGTTTGATGCCCATCTCCGCGACGAGCGCGGTCTGCAGGGCGTCCTGGATCGCCTGGGTCGACCAGTCATCGAGTGGTTCGAGCACGCGCAGGGAGGCAGCAAGCACCTCGGGGGCGGTGTCCTTGAGCGTCTTGAGCCCGTCGGCGGTGAGCTCCAGGTCGGCATCTGCCGTGAAGAGGAAGCCGAGCAGGTCCGGTGCTTCGCCGAGGAGGTTCATGCGGGTCTGCACGAGCGGGGCGGCGGCGGTGAGGATCTCGTTCTCCCGATCGCTGAGCTCGTCACCGACGATGCCGGCGCGCTGCAGGTAGGGCACGAGCCGGGTGCGGAAGTCAGCGGCGTCGAGCATGCGGATGTGGTCGCCGTTGATGGCGGTGGCCTTCTTGACGTCGAAGCGGGCCGGGTTCGGCAGCACGTCGTGGATGTCGAAGGCCTCGATGAACTCGTCGACGGTGAACACGTCGCGGTCGGGTCCGATCGACCAGCCGAGCAGGCCGAGGTAGTTGATGAGGCCTTCGCGGATGAAGCCGTTGTCGCGGTGGAGGAACAGGTTGGATTCCGGGTCGCGCTTCGAGAGCTTCTTGTTGCCCTGGCCCATGACGTAGGGCAGGTGGCCGAACTCAGGGGTCTGCTCAGCAACCCCGATGTCCTTGAGCGCTTCGTAGAGGACGATCTGGCGCGGGGTCGAGGACAGCAGGTCCTCGCCGCGCAGCACGTGGGTGATGCCCATGAGAGCGTCGTCGACGGGGTTGACGAAGGTGTACAGCGGCTGGCCGCCTGAGCGCACGACGACGAAGTCCGGCACAGACCCGGCCTTGAAGGTGATCTCGCCGCGGACGAGGTCGGTGAAGGTGATGTCCTCATCGGGCATGCGCACGCGCAGCACCGGTTCGCGGCCCTCGGCGCGGAAGGCGGCCTTCTGCTCGTCGGTCAGGTCGCGGTCGTAGCCGTCGTAGCCGAGCTTCGGGTCGCGGCCGGCGGCTTTGTGGCGGGCCTCGACTTCCTCGTTGGTGGAGAAGGACTCGTAGAGGTGGCCGGCGTCGACGAGGCGGGTGATGATGCCCTGGTAGATCTCGCCGCGCTGGGACTGCCGGTAGGGTCCGTCGGGTCCGCCGACGTCGATGCCCTCATCCCAGTCGAGGCCGAGCCAGCGCATCGCCTCGAGCACCTGGCCGTAGGACTCCTCGGAGTCGCGGCTGGCGTCGGTGTCCTCGATGCGGAAGACGAATGTGCCGCCGGTGTGGCGGGCGTACGCCCAGTTGAACAGGGCGGTGCGGACCATCCCGACGTGCGGGGTGCCGGTGGGCGATGGGCAGAAGCGGACTTTGACGCTCACAGTTTCCTTCGTTCTTCATCGATGCGTGTGCTGGTGGCTGGTGGGGTGAAACCGATCCCGAGGCGGAGGTCCCCGGTCCCGAGGCGGTGGTCGCCTGGGTACGGCTCAGGCGTCCATCACCGGGTTCTCGAGCAGGCCGAGGCCTTCGATGGCGACAGAGACGTGCTGGCCGGCTTCGATCTTCCCGACTCCTGCCGGGGTGCCGGTGAGGATGACATCGCCGGGCAGCAGCGTGATCGTCTCGGTGATGTGCTCGATGAGGGTCGGGATGTCGAAGATGAAATCCTCGGTCGTGCCGTTCTGGCGCTGCTCGCCGTCGACCCACGAGCGGATGGCGACGGCTTCGGGGTCGAAGTCGGTTTCGATCCACGGGCCCAGCGGGCAGGAGGTGTCGAAGCCCTTGGCACGTGACCACTGCTTGTCGGTGTCCTGGATGTCGCGCAGGGTGACATCATTGCCGGCGAGGTAGCCGAGCACGGTGTCGTAGGCCTGTTCGGCGCTGACCTGTTTGGCGACCCGGCCGATGACGACGCCGAGCTCGGCTTCATAGCTGACGTGCTCGCTGATCGCCGGGATGCGGATCGGGTCGCCGGGGCCGATGACGGCGGTGTTGGGCTTGAAGAAGGTCAGCGGGGAGACCGGCACGTCGTTTCCGAGTTCGGCGGCGTGGTCGGCGAAGTTCCGACCGACGCACACGATCTTCGAGCGCGGGATGATCGGGGCCAGCAGGCGGACCTCGTCGTAGGTCAGGCGGTCGCCGGTGGACTGGGCGGGGCTGAAGAAGGGGTCCGAGTCGAGGACGGCGATCTCCAGGCCCGAGGTGTCGGCCCGACCGTCGACGATCTCGCCGAGCTCGCCTTCGACGACGCCGTAGGTGGGCTCATCGTTGTGGACGAATCTGACAATGCGCATGGCTACAGTCTAGTCATGGGCAGCCCCGCCCGGGGGTTCTGCTGTGAGCCGCCTCACCCGCGATGATCAGCGCCGGCCGCTGATGATCGCTCCGACGACAACACCGAGCAGCGCGATACCGGCACCGGCGGCCATGCCGGTGAGGAAGCCGCCGGTCCCCGGGCTGCACGCCCCGGCTGCCGCCGGTGCGTGCCCGGCGGCGCCGCTGATTGCCGAGCCCTCGGACCCCGGTGCTGCCACGAGGCCTGTGTCCGACAGTGAGCGGGAGTTGGCTGCTGCCGGTGCGCCGGCCTGTGCACCGGGTGCGGCCTGCTCGCCGGCTTCCGGCACGCCCTCGGCGATCGCCCTGTCGATGTCGGCGAAGAACTTCGTGGCGATCCGCTTGGCGACTCCGCCGAGCATCCGCTGCCCGACCCCGCCGATCGGCCCGCCGAGGATCGCATCGGCCTCCCAGGTCACGGTGCTGCCCCCGCCTTCGGCGGCACTGAGCTGCACCGCGACCTCGGCGCCGATGGTGCCCGGTCCGCCGGCCCCGTTGACGGTGAGCACGAAGGATTCGGGCTCACGCTCTTCGGAGAAGACGACGGTGCCGTTGTAGGTGCCCTTGATCGCCGCGACCCCCATCGTCACGACGACCGCATACTTCCCGCCGCCTTCATCGCTGAAGGACTCCACGCCCGGGATGGTGGCCGCGAGGATCTTCTCATTGTGGAAGGCGTCCCAGGCTGTCTGCGGGTCGGCGTTCATCGTGGCGGTCGAGGAGATCTTCATCGGGTCACCTTTTCTTCTGCTCGTGCGGTGTCGGTCTCCGGCTCGCAGGCCGGATGCTGGAGGGACGGCCACTGGCCGGCGGCATGCTTCTCACGCAGCTCCCACAGCTCTGATGGGGAGATCGGCATGCGGGTGATGGGGAAGCCTTCAGCGTCTTCGATCGCCGAGGCGATGACCGAGGCACCGGGGATCGTTCCGGCCTCACCGGCGCCCTTGATGCCGAGGGGGTTGAGCGGGCTCGGGGTCTCCAGGTGGTCGGTTTCGACGGGCGGGATCTCGCTGGCGAACGGCATAAGGAAGTCCATGAAGGAGGCGTTGAGCAGCTGGCCGGTCTCGTCGTAGGCCATTTTCTCGTACAGGGCCCCGGCGATCCCCTGTGCGACGCCGCCGAGCACCTGTCCTTCGACGACGAGCGGGTTGACCATCTTGCCGCAGTCGTGGACAACGCAGTAGCGCAGCACCGTGATGTCGGCGGTTTCCGGGTCGGTCTCGACGATCGCGGCGTGCATGCCGGAGGCGAAGGTGGTCCGCTGCGGGGAGAAGAAGTCCCGCTCCTCCAGTCCCGGTGACTCACCAGGCAGCATCGGCGGCTTCGACTCATCGGATGGCATCCCGAACTGGGTGGCGGCCTTGGCAGCATCGTCGAAGGCGTAGCGCAGCGGGTTCGACATCACCGAGATGACCTCGAGCGGAATCGAGGCTGAGGGATCGCCTTTGACCTGCACGATCCCGTCGACGATCTCCAGGTCGGCCGGGTCGACTTCGAGTGAGCGCCCGGCGATCGTCAGTGCCTTCTGCTTAAGCTTCTTCGCCGTCAGGTGCACGGCGTTGCCGCTCATGACCGCCCCGCGCGAACCCCAGGTGCCCACCGAGTAGGGGGTCTTGCGGGTATCACCGGTGACGACGTTGACCCGGTCGATCGGCACTCCGAGCTCATCGGCGACGATCTGGGCGAACACGGTCGCGTGTGCCTGCCCCTGAGTGGTCAGGCCGGTCCACACGTTGACCCGCCCGGAGGTCTCGACTTCGATGTGCCCACCCTCATACGGCCCGGCGCCGGTGCCTTCGACATAGCAGGCCACGCCGATGCCGACCCGCCGGCCCTCGGCGGCGGCTTTCGCACGGTAGGCGGCGAAGTCGTCCCAGCCGATGAGCTCTTTGAGCTTGGCCATCGAGGTCGGGAAGTCACCGGAGTCGTAGATGCCCTCGCGCCCGTCCTGCAGGACGAGGCCGATCGGGTGCGGGAACTCGCGCACGAAGTTGGCCTCGCGCACCTCGGTGCGGTCGCGGCCGAGCGCATCGGCGACCGCGTCCATCGCCCGTTCCATCATGTACACGCCCTGTGGGCGCCCGGCCCCGCGGTAGGGGGTGACGATGACGGTGTTGGTGTACAGCGACCACCATTCGCAGCGGTAGTTGCGGACGACATACGGCCCGAGCACGTGGGTGGCGGTGTTGAGCGGCGGGATCACCCCGTAGGGCAGGTAGGCGCCGTTGTCGTGCCAGAACTTCACGTCGAGGGCGTGGATCTTGCCCTCGTCGTCGAAGCCGATGCGCACCTGCTGGAGCTGCTGGCGCTCATGGGCGGAGGAGATGAAGTGCTCGCGCCGGTCCTCGGTCCAGGCGATCTCCCGGTCCAGTGCCCGGGCGGCGGCTGCCACGCAGACCTCTTCGGGCCAGGGGTGGTTGATCTTGACGCCGAATCCTCCGCCCACATCGGGGGTGATGACCTCCATCTTCGTCAGCGGCATCTCCAGCTTCGCTGCCAGTGCCGCGCGCAGTCCGGTCGAGGTCTGCGTCGAGGAGTACACGATCATGCTCTCATCGTGGCGGTTCCAGCGGGCGAGCACGCCCTTGCCCTCCATCGGCATGCAGGCGCTGCGCTCGATGTCGAGGTCGATCTCGAGCACATGTGGGGCACCGGCCATCGCCTCGTCGACCGCGCCGACCTCGTCGATGCTGTGAGCGGCGATGTTGTCGGCGACATCGGCATGCACAGCGTGCTCGGCCGCGCGCGAGGTCGCGACCCCGACGACGGCAGGCAGGTACTCGTAGTCGACGTGCACGGCGCTGGCGGCGTCTTCGGCGATGTAGCGGTTGGCGGCGATGACCATGGCGATCGGCTCTCCGACGTGGTTGACGTCGACCTTGGCGAGCGCGTACCCGGTCTTCGGCGCGATGAGTGAGGGGTGCGGCAGCAGCATCGGCAGCCGCTCACCGGCTGCGCCGGGCAGGTCTTCGTGCGTCCACACGGCGTACACGCCGTCGATGTCGAGGGCGCCGGAGACGTCGATGTCGAGGATCTTCGCATGGGCGTGCGGACTGCGCACGAACGCCGCGGCCAGCGTGTGGGGCGAGGACAGGTCATCGACATAGGAGCCGTTGCCGGTCACCAGCCGCGGGTCCTCCTTGCGGGCGATCTTCTGCCCGAACATCCGTGTCGTCATCGCTGTCCTTCCCCGTCCGAGCCGGGTGCCCCGTCCGCGCCGGATGCCCTGTCGCCCGCACCCGAGGCGGCGGCCGCCTCGGGAACGGATCCGGTCCTGCGCAGTTCGGCTGCCCGCAGCACGGAGGCGACGATGTTCTGGTATCCGGTGCAGCGGCACAGGTTCCCGGAAATCGCCTCGCGGGCCTCCTCGGGTGTGGGGTCGGGGTTCTCCTCGATGAACGCGTCGATCGTGGTGATGAACCCAGGGGTGCAGAAGCCGCACTGCAGGCCGTGGCAGTCGATGAACGCCTGCTGCACATCGGAAGGGCGCTCGGGGTCATTGCCGATGCCTTCGACGGTGCGGAGGTCGCTGCCTTCGGCGGCGACAGCGAGCATGAGGCAGGAGCGCATCGGCTTGCCGTCGACCTGGATGGTGCAGGCGCCGCACACTCCGTGTTCGCAGCCGACGTGGGTACCGGTCAGCCCGATATCGTGGCGCAGGGCGTCGGAGAGCAGACGGCGGTCGGCGACGGAGATCTCGTGCGCTGTGCCGTTGACCATCAGCCGCACGGTGCGGTGCGGTTCCGGTTCGGTTCCCTCAGCGTGTGCCAGGCTGCTCACGTGTTTCGCTCCTTCTCTCAGCCGATGTCTGTCATTTTCGTCGTTGCGGTCGCTGCCGCCACCTGCCGTCACCAGCCCGGTTGGCCTGCCCGTCACCTGTCCGGTTGGCCTGCCGTCGGCGGCTGCGGTGGCCGACAGCTGAGCTCGACGGCCAGTCTGCGGGCCATGACCTTGGTGATGTGGCGGCGGTAGTCGGCGGTGGCGTGGATGTCGCCGGCTGGGTCGATGGTTGCCTCGACCGCCTCGGTCACGGCCGCGCACAGGTCAGTGGTGGCCCTCAGCTCCATCCCGGTGACCCGCTCGCTCATGTCGAGAACCTCTGGCAGGTCGGTGACGGAGACGAAGGAGAGGCGGAGCCCGGTGATCGTGGATTCCTCGGCAGTCAGCGCCATGGCCACCCCGGCGAGAGCGTAGTCGCCTGAGCGACGGGCGAGTTCGGTGAAGCCGGTGCGGGTGCCGGGCGGGAACCGGTGGAAGTCGACATGGGTGATGAGCTCATCGGTTTCCAAGCAGGTCTCCAGCGGGCCGATGAAGAGCTCAGCTGCGTCGATCTGCCGGGACCCGGATGAAGAGACTGCATGGGCGGTGCCGCCGGTGAGGGCGAGGACGGCCGGCATCTCTCCGTTCGGATCGGCATGGGCGATCGAGCCGACGGTGGTGCCGCGATTGCGGATCGCCGGATGCGCGACATTGACCAGCGCCTGACGCAGGATCGGCAGCGCGGCATAGGCGTGGTCATCGGCTTCGAGTTCCGCGTGTGTGACCGCAGCGCCGACGCGCACGCAGGAATCTGTGACCTCGATGGAGCCCAGCTCGCTCAGCCTGGAGATGTCGATGAGGTGAGCGGGGGCGGCCAGGCGCATATTCAGCACCGGGATGAGGCTCTGGCCGCCTGCCAGCAGCTTCGCTTCGGCCCCGTGCTGGGTCAGCAGTTCGAGGCAGTGGTCGACCGATGCTGCGCGGTTGTAGGCGAAAGCCGCTGGCTTCATTCCCTGATGTCCTCCGGTCTGTGTGGATCGTGGTCGGCAGTCCGGCCGCCACGGCGTCGCCGGCCGTGGTCGTCCTCGAGACCGAGCTCTTCGAGATTGTGCAATCCGGGTTCGCCGACGGTGATGAGTGCGCCTCCTGCGCTGTCAGCCGCCTCCCGCAGCTCTGCGGGGGCGATGATCCGGCAGAAGTGGTACATCACCAGAACGACGATCGTACCCAATGCGATGCCGGCCAGGGTAAACGTCTCAGTCACTTTCAGTCCGATGTCGCCGATGGCGATGATGATGCCAGCGGCCACCGGGACCATGTTGAGCGGATTGGAGAAGTCGACCTTGTTCTCCGTCCAGATCTTGGCGCCGAGCAGGCCGATCATGCCGTAGAGCACGACGGTGATGCCGGCGAGCACGCCACCAGGCGCTGCGGAGATGAGTGCGCCGAACTTCGGTGAAAGGCCGAAGACGATCGCCACCAGCGCGGCAACGTAGTAGGCCGCCGTCGAGTAGACGCGGGTGGAGGCCATGACACCGATGTTCTCAGCGTAGGTCGTCGTCGGTGAGCCTCCGACCGAGGTGGCCACGGCGGTGGCGACACCGTCGGCTGTCAGCGCCCGGCCCATGTACTTGTCCAGCGGTGTCTTCGTCATCTCCTCCACAGCCTTGACGTGACCGACGTTCTCGGCGATGAGCGCGATGACGGCCGGGAGCATGAGGATGATGAAGGCGGCGTTGAACTCCGGCAGGTGCATGCCGACGACCCCTGCGGCGCTGTCGGTGACTGGCGGCAGACCGAACCATGGAGCGTCGAGGACGCCGGACCAGTCGACGCGCATATGGGTGTCGACCTCTCCGGTGGCGGCGTTGAAGGCCGTGATCGGACCGAAGGCCAAATCGAAGATCCAGGACAGCACATACCCGAAAGCCAGGCCGAGAAAGACGGCGATGCGGCCGAGGAATCCGCGCAGAGCCACCGACATGACGATGATGACGAACATGACGATGAAGGCGATCCACTGGTCCTGCGGCCAGTACACGTTCGCGACGACCGGGGCGAGGTTGAAGCCGATGAGCATGACGACCGCACCGGTGACCACCGGCGGCATGATCTTCGTCAGCACAGCAGCGCCCATGAAGTGGATGAAGATGCCGCAGGCGGCCAGGACGAAGCCGGCGATCATGATCGCGCCGGTCACCTGCTGGGGTGTGCCGCCTTGGGCGGTGACAGCCGCGACGCCGCCGACGAAAGCGGCGGAGGTGCCGAGATAGCTGGGGACCTTGCCGTTGACCATGAGCAGGAAGATGATGGTGGCGACACCGCTCATCATGACCGCCAGCTGGGGATTCAGGCCCATGACGACGGGAAAGACGAACGTTGCGCCGAACATCGCCACGACGTGCTGAACGCCGAGTCCGACCGTGCGCGGCCAGGTCAGGCGCTCATGAGGGGCTACCGCCTTGCCCGGTGCAGGACTCTTCCCGTCACCGTGCAGTGTCCATCCGAAACTCATTGCTCCCCCAACCAGTCGGCTTTCGAACTGTCATAGCCGTAACGGCATGTGTCAACCGTAGGGACACAACGAGGCGCGCGTCACGTCAAGTTATGCCAAACACCTCCGTGCTGGATTGGATAGTTTCGCCCGCCTCATTGCGATCTGTCGGTGGATCGCTCATCAGCGGTGTGTGCGCTTTCCGTCCGTGAGGTCCGTGAGGTACATCGCCTGCAGTGCCAGATGGATGGCCAGCCGCCGCCGCGCATCGGTCATGAAGGGCCCGAGGATTCGCTCGAGTTTGCTGATCCGGTAGCGCAGCGAGTTGTAGTGGAAGTGCATCTCACGGGCGGTCTCAGCGACGTTGAGGTTCTTGTCCAGCAGCACCCGCAGGGTCTCGCGCAGGTCGGCGGAGGAGGCGCTCCGGTCGGCGAGCACCCCGAGGGTGTCGGAGGTGAAGGCCCGCACTTCCTCCTCATCGTCGATGAGCGACAGCAGCCGGAAGACGCCGAGAGCATCGAAGTGGCTGATCGCCTGCTCGCCGTAGAGCCTGCGGCCGACCTCCACGGCCTTGCGCGCTTCCTGGTAGGCGGCCGGCAGAGCGTGGAGATCCGCCGCTGTGCGACTGATGCCGGTGGAGAAGGTCAGCCGGCCGCCACCGCCGACGCCGTGCACGTCGCCGACCCAACGTTCGACGCGGGCGGTGGTGCGTTCGACGGATTCCTCTGCTGTCACACCGGCGATGACAGTGACCTCATCCCCTGCCCCGACGACCACCGCCTCGGCGTCGCCCTGAGTGACCGCCGAGGTCCAGGCGCGGGCGAAGCGCTCCTGCAGGGACTGCTTCTCCATCGTCTCGATGGGCTCGCCGGTGTCGTCGTACTCGGCGACGACGACCACGAGCTCACGGTCCAAGTCCCAGCCCAGCGAGGTCGCATGCGACAGGATCCGGTCGGCTGCCACGATGCGGCCGCGCAGCACATCGTGGACGAAGTCAGCCTTGTACTTGCTCTCAACAGCCGAGATCGCGTGCATCTTCGTGAGCACGAGGGCGGCGGCTGCAGAGGCCTGGTCGACGACGTGCTGCTGGCTGTAGCTCATCGGATGGTCGGTGAAGAGGACGAGGCGGCCGAGGTCGCGGGTCCCGCCGCGGATCCGCACCGCCAGACTGCAGATCCCGTTGGCCTTCTGCACCTCACCGACCCGGGTCTGCTCGACCCGGAAACGGCCGGCGACATCGAAGCAGGTCAGCTGCTGGAGCTCTGCCAGCGGCAGCTGCCCGGCCACCGCGGTCACCCGGCCGTCCATCGTCGTCACGGCGACAGTGCCTTTGACATGACTGGCGATGCGACTGCAGACCTCATCGAGCTCTCCGCCGGTGACGACGATGGTGACGAGCTCGTGAAGGATCTGCTCGGCCTGCTGCAGGTCCTGTTCACGACGGGCGAGCACCGTGCCGAGCACCTCGTGGATGATCTCGTCGAAGCCGACCCCGTGGGGCAGCAGCAGGATCGGCAGTCCTGCGGAATCCGCTGCGGTGAGCACCTCGCCGGGGATCTCATGGAGATAGCGGCCGGGTTTGACGCCGACGCCTGCCAGCTGGCGGTCGGCGAACTGGCGCACGAGCTCACCGAGGTCGATCTGCTGCCCCTGCAGCGGGTAGCCGGTGGTGATGAGCAGCTCCTGGGCACGCACCCACGGCAGGATGTCGGGGACTTCCATGACGTTGACGCGAGAGACGATGCGTTCGAGACCGTCGGCGCCGGCCAGCACGCGGGTGCCGGAGAGGGAGGGCAGGTCGAGGACGTCGCGAACGGTGACATCACCCCCGCTGACTGGCAGATTCTGCCGAGTCAGAGATTCATGATTATCGGCATTTGCCATGTCCCCCACCCTAGCAGTCAGCCCTACGCTTGTGAGATGCACGTCATATCCGCGGATCCGGTTGTCGTGCCAGCGGCGAAGTCCCCTGTGACGCCGCCGCTGGCCGCACCTGGGCGTGCATGGACGGTCACCGGTGTCCATGCGGCTGGCCTGTACCTCACAGCGCCCGCCGACGTCACGGCACCCACCGACGTCACGGCACCCACCGACGTCACAGTGCCTTCCGGGCAGCGCACGCTCGTCATCCCGGTGATCGGGTTGGGTGCCTACGATCTGCCGACGGCCATCCGCGCGCATGTTCCAGCCGATGTCCTCACCACCGGCGTGAGGACCGGCGATCGCGTCGCGGCCGAACCTGACCGGCTGCTGCTGCCGGCAGCTCAGCTGCACATCAGGCGCATGTGGCGACCGCAGCGCATCAGCGGGGTCCCCGGTCTGGGCATCGGCCGATGGCACCCCGATGAGCATTCGGCCGAACACCGTGGGAGGGCACTCGATCCAGGTGCCGTCCGTGCCGTGCTGCAGCCGGGGATCGCCGATGCTGAGGCCAGCGCTGAGGACATCGTTGCGACCGCGCTGAGCTGCAGCCGGGGCGCTGCGTCTGGCTGCGGCCGGGGCGACGAAGCTCTCGCTGAGCGCGTCGCGGCGCTGATCGGCCGCGGTCCCGGACTCACCCCCTCGGGCGATGATGTGCTCTCCGGCATCGCGCTGGCCCTGCGCTGGCAGTCAGCGTGGTGCGCACTCGCCCAGCTGCGGGCAGCGCTCACACCACAGCTGGCCACCACAACGGCGATCTCCGCCTCACTGCTCGAAGCAGCCCTCGACGGCTGGTGCACGACAGTGGTGACCAGGGCGCTGGGCGCCGCCCAAGCAGGTGACTTTCCCGCCTTCGCCGCACATCTCGGTGCGATCGGGCACACGTCCGGCTACGACCTCGGCGCCGGTGTCGTGGCGACATGCCGCGCGCTTTCCCAACCCTCATCTCACTCCGCCGGTGGAACGCCGGACCCGACAGAAGGAGAAGACTGTGCTGTCTCACGTTGACATCCGATCCGGTGTCTACTTCGACTCCGTCAGCCTCATGCAGGCCTCTGCCCGCGTGAAGGACCTCGACGGCGTCTCCGACGCGCTCATCGGGATGGGCACGGAGCTCAACCTCGACCTCATGCGCAGCCTCGACTTCGACATCGACCCAGCGGTGAGCCCGAACGACCTCGTCATCGCTCTGCGGTGTGCTGACGCAGAGGTGCTGAAGGCCGCGTTGACCGAACTCGACGTGCAGCTGGCTGCCCTGCGCTCCACCGGCGGCGAGCTCAGCACCGGTGGCGAGAGCCCGGCGCTGACCGTGGGCTCGGCGGCGCGGAGAACCGAGGCGAACCTCGCTCTCATCTCCGTGCCCGGTGAGCACGCGACGACAGAGGCACTTGATGCGATCGCCGCCGGGTGTTCGGTCATGCTGTTCTCTGACAATGTGCCTGTCGAGTCCGAGGTGCTGCTCAAGGATGCAGCGGCCACAGCAGACGTCATCGTCATGGGCCCTGACTGCGGCACAGCGGTCGTCGCCCAGGCTGCGCTCGGCTTCGCCAATCGGGTGCCGCCGGGCCGGTTCGGCATCGTCGCAGCCTCCGGCACCGGCGCCCAGCAGGTCATGACGCTGCTCAGCGCCGCTGGCGAGGGTGTCAGTCATGTGCTGGGCACCGGCGGCAGGGACATGAGCGCGGCGGTCGGCGGCCGGTCGACGAAGCAGGCGCTGCGGGCGCTGGCGGCTGATGAAGCCACCGAGCACGTCATCATCGTCTCGAAGCCAGCCGATGCCGGTGTCGTCGATGAGGTCGCAGCGCTGGCCGGTGAGCTCGGCGTCGGGGTGACGTGGGCGGTGCTCGGCTCAGGCCGGCCGGATCTGACAGCCGCGGTCGAGGCGGCGCTGCGCGCTGCCGGCGGGGTGGCACCTGAGTGGCCGTCGTGGCTGCCGGAGACCTCGGAGCAGCAGGCTGCGGGCGGGGATCTGCGCGGCTACTTCTGCGGCGGCACTTTGGCTGATGAGGCGATGCTCATCGCCTGCCACGCGCTCGGGCCGGTGCCCTCGAACATCCCACTTGCTGGGGCTGAGCAGCTCAGCGGCGGCAGAGTGCCGGAGAGCGGGTCGTTCGTCATCGACTTCGGTGATGACGAGATGACCGCAGGGCGTGCCCATCCGATGATCGACCCGAGCCTGCGACTCGACGCCCTTGAGCGCACCGGCGCCGGCGCTGGCGTCGTGCTGCTCGACCTCGTGCTCGGCTACGGCGCCCACGCAGCACCGGTCGAGCCACTGGCCGCAACGATCGAACGGGTGCGCGCACGTGCGCAGGAGGAGCACGGCCACCGGCTGCCGGTCGTCGTCTCCCTCGTCGGCACCGAGGAGGATCCGCAGGGACTCTCCGCCAGTGTCGAGGCGCTCACCGCAGCCGGTGCCGAGGTGTTCGCCTCGAATGCTGCCGCGACGCGCCGAGCCCTGGCCCACCTCGGGCACGCTGCATCCCCGGATGCCGCGCTGAGGCCTGAGTCCGGCGTGCAGACCGACGCGCAGGCCCGCGTGCAGACCGACGCGCAGGCCCGCGTGCAGACCGGCGCGCAGGCCGGCGTGCAGACCGGCGCGTCGACCACGGCTGCTGATGGCGCGCCGCTGCGCGGTCTCCTGGAGGCCGAGCCGGTCGTGGTGACGGCCGGGCTGTCGCTGTTCGCCCAGGAGCTGCAGGCGCAGGCGGTCGCCGTCACCGAGGTCGATTGGCGGCCCGCGCTCGGCAGCGCTGCCGCGGTGCAGGCGGTCATGGCCGATCCGCGCCGCGCCGACGCCAACCGCACGGCGATCGAGCGGATGCTCGCCGCAGGTGCCGAGCTCGTCGCCGTCCGTCCGGCCCGCGAGTGCCTGGGCCTGGCTGACACCGAGTTCCTCCACGCCGGTCCCCCGCTGGCCTGGGAGGACGCCTCGGGACCGATGCGCGGCGCCCTGGCTGGGGCTGTCGTGTTCGAAGGGCTCGTCGACACGCTTGAGGAGGCCGAGGAGGGGTTGGCCTCTGGCCGGTTCACGTTCGCGCCGTGCCACAGTCGGGAAGCCGTCGGGCCGATGGCCGGCGTCGTGAGCCCATCGATGTGGATGATGGAGCTGCATGACCCGGTGCACGGCAATCGCGCCTACTGCTCCCTCAACGAAGGGCTCGGCAAGGTGCTGCGCTATGGCGCCAACGGCGAGGAGGTGCTCACGCGGCTGCGTTGGATGCGCGATGTGCTCGGGCCCGTCCTGGCCGAGGCGCTGGAGAGCAGCGGCCCGCTCGACACGAAGGCCTATGTCTCGCAGATGCTGCAGTCCGGCGATGAGGGCCACAACCGCAACCGCACCGGCACGCTGCTGTTCCTGCGCGACATCATGCCGCATCTCTTCGCACAGGACTGGCCGCAGGAGGACCTCGCCGAGGTGGTGCGCTTCCTCGGCGCCAACGACTACTTCGCCCTCAACATCGTCATGCCCACCTGCAAGCTCGCCTGTGCGGCTGCGAAGAACGTCCCCGGTTCCTCGCTCGTCGTGACGATGGCGCGCAACGGCACCGAGTTCGGCATCCAGCTCTCCGGCACCGGGGATGCGTGGTTCACCGGGCCGGCGCAGATGCCCGAGGGTCTGTTCCTCGGCTCGTTCGGACCGGAGGATGCAAACCCGGACATCGGCGATTCGGCGATCACAGAGACCGCTGGCATCGGCGGCTTCGCGATGGCCGCGGCTCCGGCGATCGTCCGGCTCGTCGGCGCCGATGTCGCCTTCGCACTTGAGACGACGCAGAAGATGTATGAGATCACCCTCGGTGAGCATCCTGCCCACCAGATCCCCATCCTCGAGTTCCGCGGTGTGCCAACCGGCATCGACGCCGCAGCCGTGGTCCGGACCGGAGTGCTGCCGCAGATCAACACCGGCATGGCCGGCCGGGTCGCCGGTGTCGGGCAGGTGGGCGCCGGCCTCGTGAATCCACCCGAGGAGGCGTTCGTGACGGCGATGGCGGCCCTCGCCGAGGCGGCAGAGCGCCGGTGAGCACGGGCTGAGCGGCCGGCTGAGCCTTGGGGTCGGCCGGCCGCTCAGGAGTGGATTGGGCCGGTGGTGTCGCGCAGCGGCGCACCGCTGGCCTGCCACCGCTCCCGGGTGATCTCAGCGAGGATCGAGATCGCGGTCGTCTCCGGGGTGCGAGCGCCGAGGTCGAGGCCGATGGGCGCATAGAGCCGGTCGATGAGCTCTTCTGGCAGTCCGGCATCGCGCAGCGCTGCGATGCGCCGATCGTTCGTGCGCCTGCTGCCCATCGCCCCGACGTAGGCCGCCGGGCAGCCGAGGGCGACCTGCAGCAGCGGCACGTCGAACTTCAGATCGTGGGTGAGCACGGCGATCGCGGTGCTCTCTTCGACCCGGCCGGCATTGAGCTCGGCCTGCAGGTAGCGGTGCGGCCAGGACACGACGACCTCATCGGCTTCCGGAAAGCGCGCGGGTGTGGCGAAGACAGACCGGGCATCGCAGACGGTGACGTGGTAGCCGACGAGCTTCGCTGCCGCCGCGAGCGCACGCGCATAGTCGATGGCTCCGAAGATGAGCATCCGCGGCTTGCGCGAGAAGGCGCTGATGAGCACGGCAGTGTCGCTGTCGAGGCGTTCGCCGTGCTCGCCGTACTCGCGGATCTGGGTCGTTCCGGCGGCTAACAGCCCAACGGCGCTGTCGACGACGGAGTAGTCGAGCTGTCCGTCGCCGAGCGAGCCGGTCACGGTCGGGGCATCCGCCTCAGGCACGGTGATCGCCAGCCAGCGGCCAGCCGGCGGGGCGAGCACGTATTCCATCCCTGTCGGCTCGCCGAGATCGTCGGTGGCCAGCGGAATCCGGGTGAGCAGGGCCGCCGGCTCATCGAGGAGGATCTGCCGGCATGTGGCCGCCAGCGGCTCGGTGTCGGCAGGATCGGCCGGATCGACGCGACGGATGAGGACGTCGAGCCGGCCGCCGCAGGCCAGGCCGACGGCGAAGGCCTCGTCATCGGAGACGCCGTAGCGGCCCAGCCGCGGCTGGCCGTCGTCGATGGTGAGCTGGGCGGCGGCGTGCACGGCCCCTTCGACGCATCCGCCGGACAGCGACCCGATGGCCCGTCCCGAGGCGGTGACCGCCATCGCGGTCCCGGCCGGGCGGGGTGCTGAGGACCACGTGCGGATGATCGTGCACACAGCGAAGGGCTCGTCACCGGTGAGCAGGTCGAGGATATCGGAGGCGATGTCGCGCATGCCGCTCACCCCGCGACGGCTGCGGCGAGCCGGAAGTAGTCGGCGATGGTGGTGCCGGGCAGCAGCGCGTCGACGTGCGGGCGGATCGCGCGGATGCCGCGGATCTCAGGCTGCCAGCCGGTTCGCCCGGCCCGCGGGTTGACCCACAGGAACCGTGTGCACAAACGGCTGGCACGGACTGCGGCTGCGGTGAGTTCCTCGGTATCGCCGTCTTCCCATCCGTCGGACATGACGATGAGGGTGGCCCCGCGCAGCCTGCCGGCGTGCCGGTCGAGGAGCTGCTGGAGGGTCTCACCGAGCCGGGTGCCGCCGCCGAGGTCGGGGATCTGTCCGCTGCGGGCACCGGGCCGGATGGTGCGCACGCCTGCGGTGATATCGGTCAGTTCGGTGCCGGCGGTGAAGACGCTGACATGGCGGCCTGATTCAGCTGCCGCCGCGGCGAAGGCCAACAGTGCTGCGTGGAAGGGCTGCATGCTTGCCGAGACGTCGAGGACGATGACGATCGGGCGGGGCACCTCGCGGCGCTCCTGTCCCGGCAGGCTCGTGATCTCCCCGGTGGTGAGCAGTTCGCGCAGGGCTTGCCGCAGGTGCAGGCGGTCGGCGCGCCCGCGCCGGTAGCGCGGCCGGCGGCGCTGCGGTGGGCTCAGGCGCAGCCGGGCGAGCTGCGCGCGAACGTCGACGGCATCGGACTCCAGCAGTTCGGCGATGTCGGTCTCGCGCAGCACTGCGGCCTTCGAGGCTGCGGCTGCCTGCGGTTCGGGGTCGCCGGTATCGGTGTCATCATCACCGGGCAGCGCGTCAGGCACCTCGACCTCGACCTCGATGTCCGGCGGGGACGCGGTGGCTGGGTGGCGTGAGAAGAAGCGCTCGAAGTGGACGCTGAAGTCCGCCCACTGCTCGGCCGACGTGCACCAGGCGGCGCGGGTGACGGTGTAGACGTGACGCCGTTCGATCGTGCCGAGTGCGCCGAGTCCGGCGACGGCGGTGTGCAGCCGGCCGGGGTCGGCGGGATATCCGTGGCGGGCGAGGCTGCGCGCGAAGTCGGTGAGCACTGCGGTCATCGTCATGACGGTCTCCGCGGTGGTGCCCCGCCGATGATCGGCCCGTGGGCGCGGACCTGTTCGGCGTCCTCGGCGTCCTTGATGAGCGCCCCGAGGGTCGCGTGAGCAGCCGCGGCGTCGAGGTCGACGGCGCCGAGTGCCATGAGCGAGCGCAGCCAGTCGATCGCCTCGGCAGTGCCCGGCGGCCGATTGAGGGCCATCTGCCGGACCGCGCGCACATAGTCACTGGTCGCAGCCACAAGCGCTTCGTTCGCCTCGGACACGTGGAGGGCGAGGATCTGCCGTTCGGCTTCCCGGTCGGGGAAGTCGAACCAGTGGTAGAGGCAGCGGCGGCGCAGCGCATCGTGGATCTCGCGGGTGCGGTTGGAGGTGATGACGACCAGCGGCGGCTGGGCGGTCTCGATGCGGCCGAGTTCGGGGATCGACAGCGCCCATTCGGAGAGCACTTCGAGCAGGAGTGCTTCGAACTCGTCATCGGCTCGGTCGATCTCGTCGATGAGCAGCACCGCCCGCTGCCCCTCGGCCGAGGCGGTGAGTGCAGCCAGGATCGGGCGAGTGAGGAGGAAGCGCTCGGAGTACAGCTGGGCTTCGAGCTTCCCGGCTTCGGCCGTTTCGGCGGCATGGGCGGCCTCCAGGGTGCGCAGGTAGAGGATCTGGGAGCGGAAGTCCCAGTCGTAGAGCGCCTGGGCGGCGTCGATGCCCTCGTAGCACTGCAACCGGAACAGCTGCCCGCCGTGGACGGCGGCCAGCGCGTGCGCCAGCGCCGTCTTGCCGACTCCGGGCGGGCCCTCGCACAGCAGCGGCCGGTCGAGCCTGCCGGACAGCCACGCGATCGTCGCCAGCGCATCATCGGCCCGGTAGCCGTGGTCCATGAGCGCCTCCCTCAGCTGCTGCCAGTCTGCAGGTGACGTCATCGGCTCTCCTCCCGTGCGCGTGCGTCGGGCAGCAGCTCCGGCAGCTCCAGGCCGGCGGCCTCCAGCTGCCCGGGAGTGTCGATATCGACGCCGGCGCACAGGTGCCTGCAGTCGACTTCGCGCACCGCTCCCGAGGCGAAGACCGCCTTCGCGCCGGAGTCCCCAGCGGCCGTGTCGATGACCTGCTGCCAGTGCTGCGATCCGATGACGACAGGATGGCCGGGACGCTCGCCGAACATCGCCCGCACGAGGCTCGTCTCGATGCTCTGCACGCGGGCAGCGGCGATGACGGCCTCGATGGCGGCCGCGGTGATGTCGGGGACGTCGGCGAGCAGGATGACGACAGCGCGGATACGCTCGTCGGCAGATGCATCGGCAACAGCGCGCAGCCCCGCTCGCAGCGAGGCCGACAGGCCGTCCTGCCAGTCCGGGGCGTGGGTGGCCCGGGCCCCTGCCGGCACTCCGGCGGCGACCGCCTCGGCGGCGGCACCGGTGACGACGACGATCTCGGAGAGCCCAGCGGCCGTCAGCTGGTCGCACAGGCTGGCCACGACCGGCTTCCCGCAGGCGGTGCGCAGCAGACCCTTGGGCACACCGAGGCGCGAACCGGCACCGGCGGCAAGCACAATGCCGGCGATGTCGCTGTTGGGTGCGTGCCTCACGATCCCTCCTTGAGCCTGGCGGTCTGTCTCCAGTCTAGGAGCTGGCTGCTCCCCTGGCGGCGGCTGGTGTGACCCGCGTGCCGGTTCTCCCGGCGATGGCCGCCGGCACGGCGGCAAGCGCGGTGATGATGCCGACGCCGCGGCCGGAGGCGGCGAAGTCGACGACTGCTTCGACCTTCGGGCCCATCGACCCGGAGGCGAAGTGCCCGGCATCGGCGAGCCGCTGCATCTGCTCAACGGTGATCTCACCGATCGGCTGTTCGTCCTCGGTGCCGTAGCCGATGATCGCGTGCTCGACGTCGGTGGCGATGACGAGCCGGTCGACGTCGAGGTCGGCGGCCAGCCGGGCGGCGGAGAGGTCCTTGTCGATGACAGCCTCGACGCCGTTCCAGCCCGATCCATCAGCCACCACCGGGATGCCGCCTCCGCCGGCGGCCACGACCACCCACCCGGCGGCGACGAGCGTGGCGATCGTCGGGGTCTCCAGGATCTCCAGCGGCCGCGGGGAGGGCACAACGCGCCGCCAGCCGCGGGCCCCGAAGTCCTTCCACATCTGCCCGTGCCGGCTCATCTGCTCGGCATGGGCGGCATCCCGGTAGGTGCCGATCGGCTTGACCGGGTCGGCGAAGGCCGGGTCGTCGCCGTCGACTCGCGTGCGGGTGACGACGGCGGCGACCTGCCGGTGCATGCCCCGGGTGGTGAGCTCCTGTTCGAGCCGGTTGACGATAGTGAACCCGATCGTCCCCTGGGTCTGTGCGCCGCACCAGTCGAGCGACACCGGCGGCAGCTCTGCGGCGGCGAGTTCGTTCTTGCGCAGGATGTTGCCGACCTGCGGGCCGTTGCCGTGGGTGATGATGACCTCGTGGCCGTCGGCCAACAGCTCGGCGATGTGCCCGCAGGCCTGCGCGATCGCCGCCCGCTGGTCATCCGGTGAGGATGAGCCGTCGGGGGCGGTCATCGCATTGCCACCGAGGGCGATGAGCACGCGCATGCTCAAAGCCAGTCGACAGCGGGTGCGTCGCTGCCGTCGCCGGCCAAGCGCGCGTACCCGGGTCCGCGGTCGAAGAACGGCTCCTCACCGGTGCGCTCGTCGCGCATCTGCTGGCGCAGCTGCGTCGAGGCCGCCGTGTCGACGGTGACCTCACCGTCGTCGACGCTGGCGATGACGCCGTAGTCGCTGCGGGCCCCGTCGATGCTGACCTTGCCCCACCGCAGGTCGCGTTCGACCTCGTCGAGGGGACGGTCGAGCGGGTCGCCCCAGCCGCCGCCTCCGGTGGTGCGGATGCGGATCGTCTCACCTGCCCGGACCGGTTCGGCATCAGCGAGCGCGTCGATCTCGCGTTCGTTCGGCCCGCCGGGGTCGATGGTGACCTGGAACGGCCGGCCGGCCTTGCCGCCCTTGACGCCCCAGCAAGCGAGGATCGACCGGTCGGCGATCGACATGAAGTGCGCGTCCTTGAGCATATGGATGTGCTTCTCGTAGCCCAGCCCACCGCGGTAGCGTCCGGCGCCGCCGGAGTCGACGGCGAGTCCGAGCCGCTCGACGCGGAAGGGGAACCGGGATTCGGTGAATTCGGTGGGCAGGTTCCGGGAGTCGGGCACGACGTGGATGGTGTCCTCACCGTCGGCGTAGTAGCGGCCGCCCGAGCCGCCGCCGAGCACCTCGCGCATGAGGTAGTCGTTGCCGTCGCGGTCCTTGCCGTACACACCGGTGTAGCGGATCGTCTCCTGGTCTGCCGGCATCTTCCCGTCGACAGCCTTCGCGACGACCCCGGCGAGCACGCCGAGCAGCCGCAGGATGACGAAGGTGCGGGCGTTCGTCGGACCCGGGTAGATCGGGGTCAGCAGGGTGCCCTTCTCCGGGAAGCGCATCTCGATGAGCGGGACGATGCCCTCGTTGACGTCGAGCTCGCCCATCCGTTCCGGGGAGTCGGCGAGGTTGCGCAGGATCGGGGCGAGCCATTTTTTGAGGAAGTTCCCGCCGACGTAGTCGCCGCAGTGGTTGATCGGTCCTCTCGCCTGAGCGGCGGTGCCAGTGAAGTCGAGGATGAGCCTCGGGCCATCGCCCGGCCCACCCGTCGAGGTCTTCGTCAGGGTGATCCGCTGGGTGTGCAGCTTCGGGTCCTCGACACCGTCGTGCTCGGCGTAGTCTTCCCACACGTACTGGCCGTCGGGGATCTTCGACAGGATCTCCCGGCGGTACAGCTCGGTGGTGTTGTCGAGGATCGTGTCGAAGGCCGCTTCGATGGTGTCACGGCCATAGCGGGAGAAGAGCTCCCCGAGCCGGCGCGCACCCATGAGGCAGGCCGAGCATTCGGCGTCGAGGTCAGCGGCCAGCGAATCGGGCATGCGGGAGTTGCGGGTCATGATCCGCAGGGCAGCGCGGTTGGGCTCACCGCGGGACCACAGCTTGATCGGCGGGACGGCGAGTCCCTCTTCGTGCACGCTCGTCGCACCCGAGGGCATCGAGCCGGGGCAGGCACCGCCGATGTCGTCATGGTGGCCGAAGGCCTGCACGAAGCACACCACCTCGCCGTCGTGGAAGACCGGCACGGTCACGCACAGGTCGGGCAGGTGGCCGATGCCGCCTTCGGATTCGTAGACATCGTTGTGGAAGAAGACATCGCCTTCCTCCATCGTGTCGAGCGGGAAGTCGCGCACGATCGGGTGGACGAGCGCGGAGTAGGACCGGCCGGTGAGCTTGCGCAGCTGCCGGTCGTGGATGCCGGCGCGGAAGTCGTGGGCGTCGCGGATCATCGGCGAGCGCGAGGTCCGCGAGATCGCGGTCTCGACTTCCATCTCAACACTGGCGAGGGTGCCTTCGACGATTTCGACGATGATCGGATCGACGGTGGTGCCCTCCGGGGTGAGGCGTCCGCCGTGCTCATAGGGCCGGGGCAGACCGGCCGGGTTGATCGGCTCGGCGGCGATGTAGGCCTCGAGCTGCTCACCGGTCAGCGGAGTGGTCGAGAGCATCGAGCCGGAATCAGTGGGGGTTGTCGTCATATCTGGTCTCCTTCTGGTTTCGGCGCGGGCTCAGGACTGGTCGGCGGATGAGCTGCGGGTGATGACGAGGTTGCCGGCGTCATCGACGCGGACGGTGAAGCCGGGATGCACGGGCACGGTCGAACCGAACTCCTCGATGATCGCCGGACCCGAGATGACATCTCCGGAAAGCAGCTCAGGTCGCCAGTAGACGTCGGCGGTGACGTAGCCGTCGTCTGCGTCGAAGCACACCTGACGCTGGCTGGCCAGCGCCCTGTCGTGAAGCGGCTGGGCGGCAGAGGCCTCCCCAAGCTTGGCGAGCTCTGGCCGCTGGATCGGGCCGATGCCGGAGACGCGCAGGTTGACCCATTCGACGAACTGGTCGCCATCGCCCTTGAAGTCGTAGCCGTAGAGGCGGCGGTGCTCAGTGTGGAAGGCGTCGGTGACCTCATCGGCCCACTCACGGGTGATCTCCCCGGCCGGTGCCGGCACGCGGACTTCGAAGGCCTGGCCGAAGTAGCGCAGGTCAGCCGACCGGTCGTAGCGGTGGTCGGCGGCGGCGAAGCCTTCGGCGTCGAGTGCAGCTGCCGCACGATCCTGCAGAGCGGTGAAGATGCTGTCGATGGTGCCGAGGTCGAGTCCTTCGTCCTTGGCGACATGCGTCTGCACGTAGTCGTTCTTGACGTCGACGGTCAGCAGCCCGAACGCAGAGACGTTGCCGGGGTTGAGCGGGACGATGACGCCTGCGAGGTCGAGGATGTCGACGAGCCGGCAGGCCAGCAGCGAACCGGAGCCGCCGAAGGAGGCGAGCATGAAGTCACGGACGTCGAGGCCGCGCTTGACGGAGATCTGACGCAGCGCATTCGCCTGGTTCCAGGCGGAGATCTCCAAGATGCCGGTCGCGCACTTCTCAACGCTGAGCCCGAGGCGACCGGCGAGTTCTTCGATGCCGGTGCGGGCGGCCTCGACGTCGAGTGGGATCTCGCCGCCGAGGAGGTGGGGCGGAATGCGACCGAGCAGCAGGTGGGCGTCCGTGATCGTCGGTTCGGTGCCGCCCTGGCCGTAGCAGATCGGTCCCGGATCGGCGCCAGCCGACTGCGGGCCGACCTTGAGCTGACCCTCTTCGGTCGTCCAGGCGATCGAACCGCCGCCGGCACCGACGGTGACAACGTCGATCATTGGGATCTTCGACGGGTAGACACCCACCGACCCCTCGGTTGTGAGCGCCGGTTCGCCGTCGATGATGACGGTGACGTCGGTGGAGGTGCCGCCGCCGTCACAGGTGAGGACTTTGGAGAACCCGGCTTCCTGGGCGATGAGGCCGGCGCCGAGGGCGCCTGCCGCCGGCCCGGACAGCACGGTGGTGATCGGCTGGTGGACGACCTCGTCGGCGGAGAGCACACCGCCGTTGGACTTCATGATGTAGAACGGGATCGGCTCACGGTCGCCGTGCTCGGCGCCGGTGAACTGATCGAGGCGCTCATGGATGTTGGCGACGTAGCGGGAGACCTTCGGCTTGACAGAAGCATCGACGAGGGTGGTCATCGAGCGCTCGTATTCGCGGTACTCCCGCAGCACCTCGGAGCTCAGCGACACGATCGCCTCGGGGTGGACTTCGGTGAGGATCTCACGCATCCGCTGCTCGTGGGCCGGGTTGGCGTAGGCGTGCAGGAAGTTGACGCCCAGGACGTTGATGCCGGCGTCGCGGAACCAAGCGGCGACAGCCCTGGCGCCGTCCTCGTCGAACGGGCGGACCTCGGTGCCTTCGAAGTCGAGACGGCCGCCGACGGTCTTGACGCGGTCGGCGGTGACGATGCGTTCGGGCTTGACCCAGAAGTAGGAGTTTCCGTAGCCGTCGGGCACGGCCTGACGGGCGATCTCGAGGACGAACTCATAGCCTTCGGTGGTGATGAAGCCCATCGTCTCCAGCTTGCCCTCCAGCAGCTGGTTCGTCGCCACCGTCGTGCCGTGGGAGACAGCGGCGACGTCGCTGCCGGTGGCGCCGAGTTCGGCGAGGACCTTCTCGATGCCGTTGATGAACCCGTCAGCGGGGTTGGCTGGGGTCGACGGGGTCTTCGTCGTCGTCAGCGTGCCGGTGTCCTCGTTGAACGCGACGACGTCGGTGAATGTGCCGCCGGTATCGATCCCGATGCGGATCCGTGCGCTGCCTTGAGTCATTCTCACCCCTGCTTCTCGTGTGCCGACGCGCCTTCGCGTCTGGCAGAACTTCACTGCTATGAACAAGCATGCGCGGCGGCTGTTCCGAATCACTCGGCAGACAGTGACAAAAAGTGAGCTGCCTCATTGGCAGGATTCTGGAGGCCCGGGCACTGCCAGTCTCCGCAGCCTCACTGCCGGCCTCCCCGGCTTTGCAACCGGACGATCCGTTAGGTTGAAGCCGTGCACTCCTTCGACCTCGACGCCATCGCCTCCCGCCTGCCGGCGTCTGCGCTCATCCCTCAGCTGGGCGAACGTCACGCCGGTTCGACTGCCGGTCTGCGGGCGGTCATCACCGCACCGCCGGGCACCGGCAAGACCACTGTCGTGCCGCCGGCACTGTCCCAGCTGCTGCCGGCCGGGCGGATCATCGTCACCCAGCCGCGCCGGATGGCCGCCCGGGCGGCTGCCCGCCGGCTCGCGCGGCTGAGCGGCACCCGCCTCGGCGAGGCGGTCGGCTATACGGTCCGCGAGGATGCGCAGGTCTCCCGGTCCACCCGCATCGAGTTCGTCACCACCGGCGTGCTGCTGCGCCGGATGCTCACCGACCCCGGGCTTGAGGGTGTCACCGCGATCGTGCTCGACGAGGTCCACGAACGCCACCTCGACTCCGATCTCGCCGCCGCCCTCGCGGTTGATGCCACCGGCCTGCGCGCGGACCTGACGCTGGTGGCGATGTCAGCGACCTTGGAAGCCGAGCGGTGGGCTGAGCTCATCGGCGGCCCGGTCCTCAACGTCACCTCGTCACTGCACCCGGTTGAGATCCGCTGCCAGTCCGGCCCCGGCCGGCCCATCGATGCCCGCGGAATCACCCGCGAGTTCCTCACCCACATGGCAGACCTCGTCGAGTCCGCTCTCCGCACCGAGGCCTCCGGCGATGCGCTCGTATTCATGCCGGCCATCCGCGACGTCGAAGCCCTGGCTTCGCTGCTGCGCGGCCGTGTGCCCGTCGATGTCCGGGTGCTCACCGGCTCCACCCCTGCTGCGGAGCAGGACGCGATCCTCACCCCGCGCAGGGACACGGAGACCTCCCGCCGGGTCGTCGTCTCCACCTCGGTCGCGGAGTCAGCGCTGACGGTGCCCGGTGTGCGGATCGTGGTCGACTCGTGCCTGGCTCGGGTGCCGCACTTCGACACCGGCCGCGGGTTCGCTGGCCTTGCCACCGTGCGCGCTTCGAAGGCCGCCTGCACCCAGCGAGCCGGACGCGCCGGCCGCCTCGGGCCCGGCCTGGCCGTCCGCGCACTGAGCGAAGCCGACTGTGCCGCGCTGCCAGCCCACACCCCGCCGGAGGTCCGCACCGCCGATCTCACCTCCGCTGTCCTCGACCTGGCCTGCTGGGGCGCGCCGTTCGGTCGCGGCCTGAAACTGCCCGACCCGCTGCCGGATCGCCCGGCCGCCCAGGCTGCTGAGACGCTGCGGCTGCTCGGCGCGCTCGACGACACCGGAGCCGCGACAGCCCGCGGCCGGCAGCTCGCCCGGATTCCCACCGACCCGCGCATGGCCCGCGGCCTGCTCGACGGCGCAGCATTCATCGGCACCGCGGCCGCCGCCGAGGTGGTCGCCGCCCTGGCCTCGGACCTGCGCTGCCCGGGTGCCGACGCGGTTGCCGCCGTGAGGCAGCTGCGCCGCGCGGCCCCGCGCACCTACACCCGGGAGACCGCCCGGCTCACCCGGATCCTGGCCGAGACCACCAGAGAAGACACCGGCGAGGACGCAGAAACCGGCGCGATCGCCTCGGGTCCGGTGCCGCTCGACGAGGCGGTGGCCACCGTCATCGCGCTGGCCTATCCTGACCGGATCGCCCGGTTGCGGCCCGGCAGCGAAGACGAGTACCTGCTCGCCTCCGGCACCGGCGCCACCCTGCCGCTCGAGGCCCGGATCTGCGGCCACGAATGGCTCGCCGTTGCCGAGGTGTCCCTCGCCGGCCAGCGCGCCCTCATCCGAGCGGCCGCCCCGCTCGACCGGGAGACTGCCGAGTTGCTCGCCGCCGACCTCTACGTCACCGAGACGGCCACGCGCTTCGACGGCCGGAAGCTCTCAGCCCGGCGCATCGAGCGCCTCGGGGCGATCGAGCTGTCGGCGACTCCGGTGAAGGCAGACCCGGATGCCGGCGCCGAGGCGGTGGCCGCGTTCATCCGCGAGCGCGGGCTACGCGCGGTGATCGGTGAGAATCCCGGGTTCGCGCAGCTGCGCGGGCGGCTCGGGCTGCTGCATGCCGTGTTCGGCGCACCCTGGCCCGATGTCCGTTTCGCTGCTCTTGAGTCCGGGCTCGCAGAATGGTGCCATGGCGAGCTGACCCGGGTGGCGGCCGGTGCCTCGGCGACGGGAATCGACTGGGCGTCTGCGCTGCGCAGTCTGCTGCCGTGGCCAGAAGCCGGCCGGTTCGACGAGCTGGCCCCGGAACGCGTCGAGGTGCCCAGCGGCTCCACGGTGCGGCTGCGGTATCGGGCACCGGAGGACCACGGTGACAACGACGCGGGCCCTGCCGGTGTCGAGATCGCCGCTCCGGTGCTGGCGGTCAAGCTGCAGGAGTGCTTCGGCTGGCAGGCGAGTCCGGTCATCTGCGACCGACAAGTGCCAGTGCTTATGCACCTGCTCTCCCCTGCCGGCCGGCCGCTGGCGGTCACCGCCGATCTCGCCTCATTCTGGCAGCAGGGCTACCCGGGCGTGCGGGCAGAGAACCGCGGCCGCTACATCAAGCATCCCTGGCCGGAGGATCCGCTCACCGCCCCACCTGCCCGCGGCACCAAGCGCTCTGGCCGCTGAGCGTCTGCGACAATGGGCATGCGATGCACATCCACACCACCCCTGCCCCGGCCTCTGGCTCGGCTGCGACTGGCGCACCTGAGACGGTCATCGACACTGCCGCCTGGAAGGCTGCCGCCGCCGAGCTCGCCGCCGCCGTCGAGGAGCGGATGGGCGCCCATCTGGCGCGCCGGGCCCGCGGCGAGAAGCACCCAGTCGAAGACTTCCTCTTCACCTACTATCCCTTCACGCCTGCGCAGGTGGCCCGCTACCAGCCCGGCGCCGGGATCGGGCTCGCCGTCCCCGAGGCGGCAGATCGTGAGCAGTTCGCCCGCCGCTGGTGGGCGGTGACCGGTGACATCGCCTTCGTCGACGTCACAGCTTGGCGGGCCGACCGGGGTGAGGGCGCGCAGTTCATCGCGAACCTGCTGGCGGCAACCCTGGATCGGGAGGCGCAGCTGGGCTGCTTCGGGTTGCACGAATGGGCGATGGTCTACCGGCAGTCAGCTGATGAACACCGGCATGGGCAGGTGCCGCTGCGGCTGAGCCAGGCGGAGACCGACAGGGTCGTCGAATCCCATCGCATCCAGTGTTCGCATTTCGATGCGTTCCGGTTCTTCACCCCGGCCGCCCGGCCGCTGAACACGCTCACGCCGAAGCGGAAGACGATGGTGTCGATGGAGCAGCCGGGCTGTCTGCACGCCGGGATGGATCTGTACAAGTGGGCGATGAAGCTCGTGCCGATCGTGCCCTCGCAGGTGATCGTCGCTGCGTTCGATCTGGCCCGCGATATCCGGACGCTCGACATGGAGGCCAGCCCGTATGACGTGCGGGCCTGGGGCTGTGGGGTCGTGGCGATCGAGACGGCGGCGGGCAAGGCTGAGTACATGCGCCGGCAGCAGGCTTTCAGCCAGCGCGCCCAGCTGCTGCGCCGCGAGCTGCTCGATGCGCTGGCTGTCGCAGGCATCGAACCGCGCAGCTGACGCTGCCTGCGGACACGCGCTGGTTCCCGGGATTCGCGTGAGCAGCCGCTGTCGTCCCTCATCTGCGCCCTGGCCGGGCGCATGCCGGGACACCTGCACCCGATGACGTGAAACCCGTTACATCTCCTGGTCAGACGACTATGCTGGTGTCAGTGGAGGCACCAAGTCTCCTTGACGGAGGGACATCTCATGGACAATCAGACCTTGCTCCTCATCATCGCCGCAGTCATCGGCGTCATCATCATCATTGCGATCGTCGCCGCACTGATGAAGGCGTCGAAGAAGAAGGAAGAACAGAAGCGGATCGCGGAGGAGCGCCGCCGCGAACAGCAGCGTCGTGAGGCCGAGCAGCTCCGCGAGGAGAACAAGCAGCACGACATCGACGTCCGTCAGCGTGAGCTCGATGTCGAGAACCGCCGCCTTGAAGCTGAGAAGGCCCGCCTGGAGGCCGACCGCAAGGAAAGCACCATCAACCGCGAAGAGGAGCAGCTGGCTGCCGAGCGCGAGGAGCTCAAGCGCCGCGAGGCCAAGGCCAATGAGCTCGATCCCGATTTCGATGAGAAGTCCGGAAAGCGCTCAACTGCCGGTGCGGCTGGTGCCGCAGGCGCCGGTGCTGCCGGTGCCACTGGCGCTGCCCACCGTGACCACCATGGTCATGATGGCCGCCACCACGACGGACTCGGCCGCGACGAGCGCACTCCGGACGGGCTCGGTCATGATGACCGGGATCGCGAAGGATTCGGCCGTGACGAGCTAGGCCGCGACGGCCACCGTCAGCACGATGATCACGCCGCACCGCGTGCGCACGAGCACGATGCTCGCGCACAGGGACAGGAGTTCGATCCGCGTGCGCAGGGCCATGATCACGGCCAGGGACTCGACCCGCAGGGCCGGGACTTCCAGGAGCCGCGCTTCGACGAGAACGGCAACGAGATTCCGCCGCGTCACTGAGGCGCAGCAGGCCTGACTGACAACGACAGCGAGCGCGTGAGAGATGCTCTCACGCGCCCGCTGTCTGTTATGCGAGGGCTCAGTTCAATTAATTATCCTCAGACCAGCCGCATGAGCTCGACCGGCTCGGACTGCCCATCCCACGTCGCCACGAGCATGCCGGGTGCGGTCTCGGCACCGGCGAGCTGGTCGGCTTCTAAGAGGCGGGTGACCTTGAGGTCGGCTTCCTCGACGGCCTCGATCGCGGCGTCCCAGCCGGTGCCGCGAGCGTCGGCGATGTCGGTGCGCGGACCGGGGTTGTCGCCATCGACGATGATCTCCTCGACCGAGGTGCCCGCCTCGGCGATGGTGCGGCGAGCCTGCTCGACGAACACCGGATCGGCCACCGCGTCGTAGACCCAGCGCTTGCCGAGCACCGAGTGCTCCATCGTCGTGATGAGTGCGTCCTCGGCGCCCTCCAGCGGGGCACCGCGATAGGTGACGGGCACTTGGTAGATCGGCCCGTCGGCATCGTCGGCGGCGCGCACGAGGTGCATCTCGATGCCGACCTCGCCGGCCGGATCGTCGAACCGGTAGCTCGTCACGACCTCCAGCGGCACCTCGGCGTCGAGGCCGGACCACTCCTGGCTCGGCAGCCAGGTCTGGACGAGTTCGAGCTTGCCGGGTGAGAGTTCTGCGTCGTACAGCTGTGCCATGACGGCTCCTTGTCTCTGGTCAGCGGGTGATCAATGAGTCGGAATCGGTCAGGCCTTGCGGGTGCCCGGCAGCCAGGCGCCGTCTTCGACGGAGTAGTCGGCGAAGATCGCCGGCGCCTCGGCCTGCATGATCTCAGCGATCTTGCCGAACACCAGCCGGATCTCCTCCTCGGCGCCAGGCGCGGTGCGCATCTCGACGACGTGGCGCAGGGAGCGCAGGTTCGCGGTGTAGACGATGCCGGTGCCCAGGCCTTCGGGTGCGAAGCGGCGCATGAACGAGGTCATGTGCTTCTTGTGCGCGAACTTCGTGCCCTCTTCATCGAGCTTGAAGTGCTCGCTCATCCACTTCTGGTGCTCCTCGAGCGTGTCGAGCACGGCCAGGCAGCGCTCCATGAGCTCCTCGTCCTCGCGCGCCCACTCGGGGAACCAGAAGGGGATCTCCTCCAGGCGCACATAGCGCAGCGACTCCTGCGAGTACGCGCAGCCGGCGCGGTGCCGGATGAGCTCGTGCGTGAGCACGCGGGAGACGTTGTGCAGCACGAAGGTGTAGTTGGCGTGTTCGAGCACCGAACCGTGCTGAGAGGAGATGACGTTGCCGAGGTATTGGGCCGAGTCCGTGCGCACGCGCCCGACATTGGGGTTGAGTCCCGGCTCCCAGGAGCGGTAGCACATGCGGCCGGAGAACTCGACGAGATCCTCGCCATCAGGGCTGTCGGCGTCTGCGACGCGCTCAGACCAGGAGCTGCCGCCGACGTCGGCGAGGTAGGTGTTGATCGCCTCCCAGTCGATCTGGGGGCGGGCGATGAGCGTGGCGGAGGGTTCGACGTGGCGCACGGTGCTCCTTCGGTGACGTGGCGGGCTTGGGGTCAGTCTACGGCACCCGATGCGTCCACTTCTCGGTGCCGAACTTGGTCTGAACGAGCTCTTCGGCGCGGGCGAGTTCAGCCTCGGTGACGGTGTCGCGTTCGGCACCGTACATGCTGGTGAACGTTTCGATCATGGTCTCGATGATGTGCTCGCGGCTCGACCCGGTCTGACGCCTGAGCGGGTCGACGCGCTTCTTGGCGCTGCGCACGCCCTTGTCCGACATCTTCGCCTCGCCGATGCGCAGCACTTCGACCATCTTGTCGGCATCGATGTCGTAGCTCATCGTCGCGTGGTGCAGTACCGTTCCCGAGGTGAGGCGCCGCTGGGCGGCTCCACCGATCTTGCCGCCGGTGGAGGTGATGTCGTTGATCGGCTGGTACCAGGCGTCGACGCCTTCGCGGGCGAGCGCAGCGATGACCCAGCGGTCGAGAAACGCGTAGGACTCGGCGTAGTCGAGTCCGGCGATGAGGGTGTCGGGGACGTACATCGAGTACGTCACGCAGTTGCCTCCCTCCATGAACATCGCTCCCCCGCCGGAGATCCGCCGCACGACGTCGATGTCGTGGCGTTCGACACCCTCGGGGCGCAGCTCGTTGACATAGGACTGAAAGGAGCCGATGACGGTGGCCCTGTCCTCCCATTCCCAGAACCGCAGGGTCGGCTGCCGGTTGCCGGCGTCGACCTCGGTGAGCAGCACTTCGTCGAGGGCGACGTTGATGCGGCTGGGCAGGACGGGGCCGTGGATGACCTTCCAGTCGAAGTCGGTGAAGTTCGCCGCCTGGGTCAGGGCCCGGCGGACGACGGTGGCGATGTCGCCGGTGGAGAACCCGTGCAGCTGCAGGGAATCACCGAACGCGGCGAGCGCAGCATCGAGTCGGGCGATGAGTTCGTCGCGGGTCGCGGAGACCGGTGCGCCGGTCAGGGCCGGGCCGATGGAGAAGTAGGCGTCTTCGGGCTCGAGGAAGAAGTCCCCGGAGACCTTCGCGGCGGTGATCGCCTGACCGTCGGTGTCGATGTCGGCGACGACGAGTTTGCCGCCGACGACCTTGTGCTCTGCGTGGAAGCTGCTCATACTTCCACGCTATCGCGCTTCGGCCGCCTCCTGCTGTGGCGCCGGCCACAGCCGAGACGGAACGCACCTCGGGCACGGGGCCCACGCCTCGGAAACGGAACCCGCGCCTCGGGACCGGTCAGCCGACCTCACGGCCAGTGGTCTCGTGGGCGAAGATAGCCATGACCGTCACGGCGACGACGGCGAGCGCACCGGTGAGGACGAACGTCCAGGTCAGGCCGAGCAGCGGCCACATGATGGAGCCGAAGATCATCGGGGCGATGCCGGTGGCCACCCGGGAGGCCGAGGACGCCCAGCCGAAGCCGGAGCCACGCAGGCGGGTGGGGTAGAGCTCGGAGACGTAGGTGTACAGCGCCGGGACAGCCATCTGGATGAAGAAGCCGAAGGCGAGGATGCTGACCTTGGCGAGCAGGTTGAGCTCTGCACCGGATTGGCCCAGCGCGATGGCGAAGACGACGAGGGCCGCTGCGGCCACCAGCGAGGTGGTCCCGAGCATCCACTTGCGTCCGGTGGTCTCGATGAGCACGACAGAGACGATGACACCGAGGATGCCGATCGCGGTCATCTGGCCGGTGACGAGGAAGGCGGCCTGGTCGCCCAGACCCTGTTCGCGCAGGATCTTCGGCAGCCAGGTCAGGGCCGCGTAGTACAGCAGCAGCACGGAGACGAACAGCAGCCAGGCGGTGATGGTGACGCGGGCGGAGTAGCGCCACAGTTCGGCGATCTGGCCCGAGGCAGCCGAGAGCGATTCACCCAGGCCCTTGCGCGGGGGCAGCGGTTCGATGGCGTCGTGACGCCATTCAGTGACCGGGCTGCCTGTGCGCTCGATGAGGCGGGTGAGCACTGCGTCGGCTTCGTCCTGGCGGCCGGCGGCCATGAGGTACTTGGGCGATTCGGGGATGAAGAGGCGCACAAAGACGATGAGCAGGGCCGGAAGCACCATGACGAGCATGATGTGGCGCCAGTCGCCGAAGTCGAGGATCCAGGCGGAGACGAAGGCGCACAGGGTCACGCCGATCGGCCACCAGCCGTCCATCGCGGTGAGCACGCGGCCGCGGTGCTTGCGTGGCGTGAACTCGCCGACGAGGGCGTAGTCGACCGGGATCGCACCGCCCAGGCCGAAGCCGGCGAGGAAGCGGAAGGCGAGGAACAGGCCGATGTTCGGAGCGAAGGCTCCGGCGATGGTGAACAGGGAGAAGAACAGCAGGGTCAGTGTGAAAACGCGCTTGCGGCCGATGCGGTCGGCGATGCCGCCCCACACGACGGCGCCGAGGGCCATGCCGATGAGGTTGGCGGTGGCGATCCAGGCGGCCTGGCCGATGGTGAGGTTCCAGTGGTCGGACAGCAGAGGGATGAGGAAGCCGTTGAGGGCGACGTCCCAGGCATCGAACATGAAGCCCAGGCCGCCGATGATGAAGATGGCACCCTGCGTGTGCCACTTCCACGGCAGAGTGGCGAGGACTTCGTCAGCTGTCGGCGCCTCCGAGGCGGTGGCGCGGTCATGGGTGATCGGCATGAGGCGCATCGTACTCTTTTGCACATGTCTGAGCAAAAGGAGAGGTGAGCGAGGTGGAGGGGAGGTGGGCGAGGGGCAGGGTGGGGTGGCGGGTGGAGTGAGAGCTGGGCCGGAATGAGGCCCGGGACCCGGCCGCAGCTGCCACGCGGCGGGCTCGACCGAAAAGTCAGTAAAGCTATTCAT
>NZ_DLOD01000007.1:0-68488 GCF_002479565.1 Brevibacterium sp. UBA7493
GGATCAAACTCTCCATAAAAATATGAAAAACAATCCCAGCCGAAATCAAAGAAAAAGACAAGAGACAAACCAAAAATGGTCATCAAATGTCATTACATCCTTGCTTCAACCAGAAACAAAAAACATTCTGGCATCACAAAAACAAACAAACACGCTATTGAGTTCTCAAAGAACAGACGCCATCCGCAACTACCAAAGCCGTTTTCGCTTTGTTCACCGCGGCGCGATCGGTTATTAACTTTAGACTCACACTTCCGTGCTTTGCAAATCGCTTTTCCGTGATCTGCGCCACACGTTTCTTCGCTCTGGATCCGCCGTGAACGACGGTCGTCGTGAAGTTTCAGTGTCAGCTGTTCTCGACTGCCGTTCCAGTGGTAGCGAGGCATCCAGCGGTTCGTATGCGACCGGGATGGCCTGCTCTCTTCGGTGTTTCCGTCGAGCAACAGGTACTAACTTACACAGGGCCTCCAGCGCTTTGCAACTCGAGAGGGCTGTGTTCTGGCTCACCGCTGATTTTAAGCCGCAGAACGGGCCTCAGTGGTGCCTGAGGGGCTCTTTCGGCGGGTGCTGAGGAACAGCACGACGGCACCCAATCCGATGACAATCCAGCCGGAGATGCCGAGCGGGTTCGCGATGATCGGTTTCTCCCACGTCCCGCCGGCGGCCACGAGGATGCTGATGCCTGCCACGGCGTTGAACCCGCCATGACCGATAGCAGCCGGCCAGATCGAACCGGATGTCTCGCGCAGCCAGACGAAGACTGCTCCAACGCAGATGCAGCCGATCATCATGATCGGGATCGAGATCGGCGAACGGGTCTCGAAGTTGTGGCCGAGCAGCAGCACCGGTGCATGCCACGCACCCCAGATCGCACCCGAGACGACGATCATCGCTACAGTCCCCAGGCCTCGGCGACGGAGAGCTGCCGTGAGATATCCGCGCCAGCCGAGCTCCTCCCCCAGCCCGAGCACGCCATTGGGGACGAAAGCAGCGATGACGACCTGCACGATCTGCAGCAGCACGAAGAGCACCATCGGCATCGCCATGCCGGATGCCTCGAGCTGCTCGCGGGCGGCGGTCATCTGCCAGTCCGGTTCGAAACCGCCGAGCAGCATCGCAACGAGACCGGCGAGAAGCGTGAGGACGAAGACGATGCCGGTCGCCAGAATGCTGAACAGCAGCACCCGAAGTGCAGGGTGGAGACGGCCGATGCGCCCGGCAGGACTGCCGTCGGGATTGCGCAGAGGTCCGGCGCCAAGGGCAGCGAACGTCTGCCGGAAGGGCACTTTCTCGACTACCCGCATGACGACGAGCGCGCTGATCGCAGGGGTGAACATCATGAGCGACATAAGCAGCACCGGCACAATGGCGGCGATGACGGCCGCACCGGTGGGCGGGTTGTCGGCATCGGCGTTCATGAGCTGGCCGGCAGGGCTGCCGGTGCCGAAGAAGGTGTCGTAGTTCAGCCACAGCGGGAGAACGGACAGCCAGGCGAGACCGTAGGCGAGAAGGCAGAAGATGACGATGCCGTGCCAGGAGCCGAACGCCGGACCTGCCGCAGCGGCACGGGACGGGGATGCAGGATGGGGAGTCGTCACTGATTCTCCTGTTCTCGATCACTGTGTCCCTCAGCACACTATCGCGCTCTGACCATGGCGGGGGTCCCGGCGCATCCAGCTCCCGGACATGCTCTTCCCGCAGATACCCCGGCCTGGTTAGTGTTCTTCTACGCCGGATGTGCGATTCAAAGGAGAACCTATGCACCTGCCGACCACCCGCCTCATCACTGCCGCTGCAGCAGCCCTCGCTCTCGTCCTGACTGGTTGCGGTCAGGGCTCGGATTCCGGTTCAGGTTCCGGTGAGAACGAGATCACTCGCGACCTGACCTTCGCCACCGGCGGCACAGCCGGTGTCTACTATCCACTCGGCAGTGAGTTCAGCCGGCTCTTCGCCGAAGACGTCGACGGCCTCAGCGTTGTCGCCGTGGAGACCGATGGCTCTGTCGACAATCTCGGCCGGATCGCCAAGGGCGAAGCACAGCTCGCGTTCTCTCAGACGAACACCGCCAATGACGCTAGGGATGCCACTGCGGAGTTCAGTGATCTCGACAAGGGCATCGACAACATCGGCTTCATCGGCCAGATCTACCCTGAGGCTGTCCACGTCATCACCCTGGCCGACAGCGGGATCGAGAAGTTCGAAGATCTCAAGGGCAAGCGGATCGCCATCGGCGCACCGGGCTCTGCGAACAAGGCCGTGGCCGGGCTGCTCTTCGAGGCCTACGGAATCGGAGAGGGTGACTACACCCCGTTCGAGGAGAGCTTCGCCGATGCGCGTTCGAAGCTGCAGGACGGTCATGTCGATGCCTCGATCGAGATCATCGGCGTGCCCGCCGCCTCGCTGAGTGAGCTCGACGCCTCTGCCGATGTCCGGCTCATCCCCCTCGATGAGGACAAGGCCAAGGAGATCTCGGCCGACAACCACTACGAGGCCTACACGATCCCCGGCGGTTCGTACGGATTCGCCGACGACGACATCACCACCGTCGCCGTCTTCGCCTCCATCGTTGCCTCGCTCAACCAGGTCAGCGAGGACGACGCCTACGGGATCACGAAGACGATCTACGAACGCGCCGAGGACATCTCGCTGGCGCAGAAGAGGTTCATCAAGCTCGAGGATGCGCTCTTCGGTCGCGGTGATGTGCCGTTGCACCCGGGTGCCAAGCGCTACTACGAAGAACAGGGCGTCGACACCGGCGAGTGAGCCGGCGTGAATGCCGAATAGGGCCGGAGTGCAGATCTGCACTCCGGCCGTGTTCGTCGGTTTGGGTCTGTCAGCGGGTGACGGACAGTGCGCCGAGGGTCTTCTTGCCGCGGCGCAACAGCACGACGCCGTGGCCGCCGGCGTCGAGGACGTCGTCGGTGGTGATCGTCTGCTCACCGTCGCTGACCTTGACGTTGTTGACGTAGGCGCCGCCGTCCTTGATCGCACGGCGCGCCTCGCCCTTGGACTTGACGATGCCCGAGGCGGCGAAGGCGTCAGCGACCGGCATCCCGGCCGAGACCTCAGCGGCCGGCACCTGGGTGCCGGGCAGCTCGGCGGTAGCCGATCCCAGGGTTCCCGGGTCGAGAGCTGCCAGTTCGCCGGAACCGAAGAGCGCCTTGGCGGCGGCGAAGACCTGACGGGTGGTCTGCTCACCGTGGACGAGAGTCGTGACGTCCTCGGCCAGGGCCCGCTGCGCGATCCGCTTGTGCGGGGCGGCTGCGAACTCCTCACCGATCTGCTCGAGCTCCTCAAGAGAGCGGAACGAGAAGACCTTGAGGAACTTCATGACATCCCGGTCATCGGCGTTGAGCCAGAACTGGCTGAACGCGTACGGGCTGGTGAGCTCGGGATCGAGCCAGACGGTGCCCGATTCGGTCTTGCCGAACTTGGTGCCGTCGGCCTTCGTCATGAGCGGGGTGGCCATGGCGTGCACGCTTGTGCGCTCGACGCGGCGGATGAGATCAGCACCGGCGGTGAGGTTGCCCCATTGGTCGGATCCGCCGTGCTGCAGCGTGATGCCGTAGCGGCGGTAGAGCTCGAGGTAGTCGTTGCCCTGCAGGATCTGGTAGGCGAACTCGGCGAAGGAGATTCCGTGTTCGCTCTGCAGGCGGGCGGCGACGGTCTCCTTCGCCAGCATCCGGTTGACCGAGAAGTGCTTGCCGATATCGCGCAGGAAGTCGATCGTCGAGATCTCACCGGTCCAGTCGAGGTTGTTGACCAGCTGGGCCGCGTGCGGGCCGTCGACGTCGAGGAAGCGCTCGATCTGAGCGCGGATCTTCTCCACCCAGCCCTCGACGACATCGCGCTCGTTCAGAGTGCGCTCACCGGACATCCGCGGATCGCCGATGAGGCCGGTGGCCCCGCCGACAAGGGCGTATGGATTGTGGCCGGCCAGCTGCAGCCGCCGGGCGAAGAGCAACTGGACGAGGTTGCCCATGTGCAGGCTGGGCGCGGTCGGATCGAAACCGATATAGAAGCTGACCGGACCTGCGTTGAGCGCCTGCTGCAGCGCCTCCTCATCGGTGGACAGCGCCACCAGGTCGCGGGCCTTCAGCTCACGGAAGATATCAGTCACGATTCACCTTTTCTCATCGGGTCTGCGCGGCGCCGGAATCCGTGGCCGTCACCGCGCTGGTGCCGGGCGGATTCTTCCCGGCAGCACCACAATGCATATCTTACTCAGACGCGCAGGCCAGACGGGGCGGGGTCCGCATCCCGTCCCGGGAACTCCGCCCCGAGCAGTCGCAGCAGCGGTTCGGCTTTGACCGCAGTCTCTTCGAACTCGGCTGCCGGGTCCGACAGGGCGGTGATCGCACCGCCGACTCCGTAGCTGAACCCCTTGGCAGTAATGACAAGCGTGCGGATGACCATCGACAGGTCAACAGCACCCGACAGCGAGAAGTAGCCGAGCGCCCCGGAGTAGATGCCGCGCGGCCCGGATTCCAGGTCGTCGATGATCTCCATCGTCCGCAGCTTCGGCGCCCCGGTCATCGACCCACCGGGGAAGCAGGCGCGCAGGCAGTCCACGACGCTGGCGTCATCGGCCAGCTGGGAGCGCACAGTGCTGACGAGCTGATGGACGGTGGCGTAGCTTTCGACCTCTAAGAACTGCGGAACCTCGGTGCTGCCGGGCACCGCGGTGTGCGCCAGATCGTGGCGGACCAGGTCGACGATCATGAGATTCTCCGCCCGCTCCTTCTCACACGCCTGCAGCTCAGCGCGCAACCGCGCATCAGTCTGCGGGTCCGCTGCCCGCGGCCGGGTGCCCTTGATCGGCTTCGATATCGCCTGCCGGTCAGCGGTGATCGCAAGGAACCGTTCGGGAGAGGTCGAGAGCACCCCGGTCTCCCCGAAGCGCAGCAGCGCGGCACGCGGGCTGCGGCTGGCCGAGCGCAGCCGCCGGTAGGTGTCGACGATCGGCAGTCGGGCCGCACCGGTGATCTCGTTGGTCAGGCAGATCTCGTAGCTCTCCCCCGCCCAGATGTGCTCATGACACCGGTCGATGAGCCGCTCGTATTCGGCCCGGTCGTGGCGCAGCGTCAGCTCGCCGGTCGTTGGTGGAGCGCTGGCTGGTGGCACCGGGTCCGAGGTGGTGAGCGCGCGGGCCGCGGCAGCGAACCAGTCCTCGGTGCTGGCTTCGTGTTCGGGTGTCGTGAGTGCGAGCAGGTGGGCGGTGCCGGTGTGGTGGTCGACGATGAGCGCGCGGTCGGCGAAGATGAGCTGCGCATCCGGCAGCGGTGAAGGGTGGGCGGCACTGGCGCCGCATTCGGCCTTGAGCTCATAGCCGAGGCTGCCGATCCAGCCGAGGGCGAATCCGCAGCCGGTCTCCGGCAGGTCCACGGTGCTGCGGATCGCCTGCATCCCGGCTTCTTCACCGGTCAGCCAGTCGAAGATCCCGGACTCGACCGTCTGCTCCCCTGACCCTCCGAAGACGGTCAGCGTCCCCGCGGTGACATCTGCGGTGACCCGGTGTGCCAACGGCCCGGACGCGTCACCGAGGATGCTGAAGCGCCCATCGGGGTGGGCCGGGTCGCGGCTGTCGAGCCAGAAGGCATACGTGCTGGAGGCGAAGAGACCTGAGAAGACGGCCTCAGGCTGCACGGTCAGAGGATGTGTCTGATGGGCCAGGCGCAGACCAGGCGTCGCGGCGAGCACGCCGGCGACCGGCACACCGGAATCGTGTGTCGCCAGGCCGGTCAATGCCCCGAAAACCGCTGCGCGCTCAGGTGACGGCAAGGGATCCGCAGCGCGATCCGGATCGTGTGCGGGCCGGTGCGTGGCGTTCCAGTCCGAGGCGAGGGAGAGAAAGTTCGCAAGCATCTGCCGGCCGGCGGCGGTGGCGATGGATTCGGGATGGAACTGCACGCTCCAGGCCGGTTTGCTGCGGTGCGCCAAACCCATGATGGTCGCGTCTTCGGCGCGGGCGGTGACGTTCAGGCGCGGGCCCGGGTCGGTGACGGCCAGGGAGTGGTAGCGGACCACCTCGGTGTCGGCGGGCACGCCTGCGAAGAGACCGGTGGACGTGTGCTCGAGCGTTGAGATGCGGCCGTGGCGGGGTTCTGTGGCCGGGCCGATCGCACCATCGTGGGCGAGCGCGAGGGCTTCGTGGCCGAGGCAGACACCGAGCAGCGGGATCGGCACCTCAGCGAGCACCCGAGAGCTGATACCGATGTCGAAGGTGTTCTCCGGGGTGCCGGGACCCGGTGAGATGACGACGGCGTCGTAGCTGGTGAGATCATCGAGCACAGCGGGATCGCTGCGGTGGGAGATGACCGTCGGGGTGGTGCCGGTGAGGGTGGCGATGAGGTCGACGAGGTTGTAGGTGAAGGAGTCGTCGTGGTCGATGATGAGGATCCGGCTCACCGCTCACCTGCCTTCGGGTTCTGTGCCTGCTGGGCCGGTGCGGCCCGCAACTGAAGTAAAGCACATGCCGGTGCGTAGGCGTCGGGACGACGACGCCCGCCGTCTCGCCCGAGGTGTGGGCGAAGCGGCGGGCGATCCGTCGTGGTGCGCTGGGCTCAGCGGGTCGTCGCGGAGGCGAACTCGCGCAGGCGGATGAGTTCCGCCTCGGCGTTGGCCAGCTGCTGGGCGACGGCGCTGCGGGCGGTGCCGCCCTTGGCGCTGCGGGCGTCGATCGAACCGAGGGTGGTGAGCACCTCGCGCATCTCAGGCGTGAAGTGCTCGGAGATCTCGGCGTAGTCGGCATCGGATAGATCCCACAGTTCAACCCCGCGGGCCTCGGCCTTGGCCACTGCTGCCCCGGAGAGCTCGTGGGCGACGCGGAATGGCACGCCCTGGCGGACGAGCCATTCGGCGACGTCGGTGGCCAGTGCGAAGCCGCGCGGAGCAAGATGGGCCATGCGTTCGGTGTTGAACGTCAGCGTCTGCACCATCCCGGCGAAGGCCGGCAGGACGAGAGCCAGGGTGTCGACGGCGTCGAAGACCGGTTCCTTGTCCTCCTGCAGGTCGCGGTTGTAGGCCAGCGGCATCGCCTTGAGGGTGGCGAGCAGGCCGGTGAGGTCACCGATGAGGCGGCCGGCCTTGCCGCGGGCGAGCTCGGCGACGTCGGGGTTCTTCTTCTGCGGCATGATCGACGAGCCGGTCGAGAACGCGTCATCGAGGGTGATGAAGGAGAACTCGGCGGTCGCCCAGGCGATGATCTCTTCGCTCAGCCGCGACAGGTCGATGCCGGTCATCGCCGCCACGAACGTGAACTCAGCGAACACGTCACGGCTGGCGGTGCCGTCGATGGAGTTCTCGACCGAATCGGAGAACCCGAGCTCAGCGGCGACCGCCTGCGGGTCGAGCCCGAGGGAGGATCCGGCGAGGGCGCCGGAGCCGTATGCCGAGGCGTCGGCGCGGGCGACGAGATCGCGCAGCCGGTCGACGTCGCGCATGAGCGGCCAGGCGTGGGCGAGCAGGTGGTGGGCCAGCAGCACGGGCTGGGCGTGCTGCAGGTGGGTGCGCCCGGGCATCGGTGCTTCCGGGTGGGCCTTCGCCTGCGTGATGAGTGCTTCGACGACGTCGAGGACGAAACCGGCGATGATGCGGGCGGAGTCGCGGATGTACATCCGGCCCATCGTCGCGATCTGGTCGTTGCGTGAGCGCCCGGCGCGCAGCTTACCGCCGAGTTCGGGCCCGGCGATCTCCAAAAGCCCGCGTTCGAGTGCGGAGTGGACGTCCTCATCGGATTCGGCTGCGGTGAACTCACCGGAGGTCACGCGGCGTTCGAGCTCGTCGAGGGCGGCGATCATGCCTTGGAGCTCGCTCTCATCGAGCAGTCCGGCCCGGTTGAGCACGCGGGCGTGGGCCCGGGAGCCGGCGAGATCATAGGCGGCCAGCCGCCAGTCGAAGTGCGTCGACTTCGACAGCAGCGCCACGGCATCCGAGGGTCCCGAGGCGAACCGGCCGCCCCACAGGGCCAGCCGCTCAGGCGTCTCGGGACCGGGGGTGGTGTTCTCGCTGCTCACAGCCGGATTCCCTTGCCGAACTTGTGGTCGCGGGCTGCGGCCTGCTTCGAGGAAAGACCATAGATGTCGATGAAGCCGCGGGCCGAGGACTGGTCGAAGGTATCGCCTTCGTCGTAGGTGGCCAGGCCGAAGTCGTACAGCGAGGACTCCGAGCGCCGGCCGGTGACGGTGGCGCGGCCGCCGTGGAGCTCCATGCGGATCTCGCCGTTGACGTACTCCTGGGTGTCGTCGATGAACGCGTCGAGGGAGCCCTTGAGCTCGGAGAACCACTGGCCGTCGTAGACGACCTCGGTCCAGCGCTGGTCGACGGTGCGCTTGAAGCGGGCCTGTTCGCGCTCGAGCGTGATGTTCTCCAGCTCCTTGTGCGCGGCGATGAGGGTCATCGCGCCGGGGGCTTCGTAGATCTCGCGGCTCTTGATGCCCACGAGCCGGTCCTCGACGATGTCGATGCGGCCGATGCCCTGGGCGCCGGCGCGCTGGTTGAGCTCTTCGATCGCCTGCAGCGGGGTGACGTCGCGGCCGTCGATCTTGACCGGGATGCCCTTTTCGAAGGTGATGGTGACCTCGTCGGCCGGCGGCGGGAAGGTCGGGTCGTCGGTGTAGTCGTAGACGTCCTTGGTCGGGCCGTTCCAGATGTCTTCGAGGAAGCCGGTCTCAACGGCGCGGCCCCACACGTTCTGGTCGATGGAGAACGGGTTGGACTTGGTTGTGACGATCGGCAGGTCGTTGCGCTCGGCGTATTCGATGGCCTTCTCGCGGGTGAGCGCGAGGTCGCGGACCGGGGCGATGCACTTCATGTCCGGGGCCAGGGAGGTGATGCCGACTTCGAAGCGGACCTGGTCGTTGCCCTTGCCGGTGCAGCCGTGGGCGACGGTCTTCGCACCGTACTTGCGGGCGGCGGTGACGAGGTGCTTGACGATGACTGGGCGCGAGAGCGCCGAGACGTTCGGGTAGGCGTCCATGTACAGGGTGTTGGCCTTGAGCCCGGGCATGCAGTATTCGTTGGCGAACTCGTCGCGGGCGTCGGCGACATAGGCCTCGACGGCGCCGCAGTCGAGGGCGCGCTGGCGGATCGTCTCCAGGTCCTCGCCTCCTTGGCCGACGTCGACGGCCATGGCCACCACCTCGGCACCGGTCGCCTCCTGGATCCAGCCGATGGCCACCGAGGTGTCGAGGCCGCCTGAGTAGGCGAGCACAATGCGTTCAGTCATGTCGGGACTCCTTTTCGGAAAGGTCGTTACTGTTCAGAATATGGGTTCGGGTCCGCCGGGTGCACGTGTACCCGGCCGGCCCTCAGGTCTGGGTTATGCGTCGCCGGCCAGCTCGTGCAGCTTCTCGGCCAGGGCCTCCCCGCTGGTGGACTCGGCGGCGATGACGAGGACGGTGTCGTCGCCTGCGATCGTGCCGAGCACCTCGGGGATGACGGATCGGTCGAGCGCTGAGGCCAGGTACTGGGCGGCCCCAGGCGGGGTGCGCAGCACGACGAACTGGCCGGAGCTGGTGGCGGTCACGAGCAGCTCTTCGAGCAGTCGCTGCAGCTTCGCATCGAGCAGGTCGGTGGCCTGCGCGGACTGCAGGCTGCGGTCCCCTCCCTCGCCGGGCACCGCGTAGACGGAGCCCTTGGCGGTGCGCACCTTGACCGCGCCGAGATCGACGAGGTCGCGTGACAGGGTCGCCTGGGTGACGGAGAAGCCGCGGCCGGTCAGCAGCCCGGCAAGCTCGGTCTGCGAGCGGATCGTCTCCGTGCGGATGAGCTCGATGATGAGCTGCTGGCGGGCGGCCTTGGTCGTCGGGGTCAGCTGTTCGCTCATGCGCGTGCCTCCAGCCAGGCCATCAGCCCCATCTGGGCGTGCAGCCGGTTCTCGGCCTCGTCGAAGACGACCGACTGCGGCCCGTCGATGACCTCGGCGGTGATCTCCTGGCCGCGGTAGGCCGGCAGGCAGTGCATGACGAGTGCGCCCTCAGCTGCGACATCGAGGAGTGCAGCGTTGACCTGGTAGGGCATGAACGGCGAGTCGGCGCCGTCGCGGCCCTCGGCGTCCTGGCCCATCGACACCCAGGTGTCGGTCACGAGCACATCGGCGCCGGTGGCCGCCGCCTTAGCGTCATCGGTGATCTCGATCGACCCGCCGGTCTCAGCGGCCAGCGCGGTGGCGCGTTCGACGATCGCGGCGGCCGGCTGATGGCTGTCCGGTGCTGCGATGCGCACGTGCATGCCGGCGTTGGCGCCGGCGAGCAGGTAGGAGTTGGCCATGTTGTTCGCCCCATCGCCGAAATAGGCAAGCGTCGTGCCGGCCAGTCCCCCGGGTGCCTCGGTGGGTCGGTGTTCGCGGATGGTGAGCAGGTCGGCGAGCAGCTGGCACGGGTGGTAGTCATCGGACAGGGCGTTGATGACCGGCACTGAGGAGGTCGCGGCCATCTCTTCGAGACCGGCTTGCGCGTAGGTGCGCCAGACGATCATCGAGACCATCCGCGACATCACCTGGGCGGTGTCGGCGATCGACTCCTTGTGCCCGAGCTGCGCCTCGCCGGGGTTGATGATGAGCGGGCTGCCGCCGAGTGCGGCGATGCCTGCGGCGAACGACACGCGGGTGCGGGTGGAGGTCTTGTCGAAGATGACCGCCACGGTCTTGCGAGCCGCGCCCGAGGCGGCGGTTCCCGGGCCTGCGAAGGGCACCTGGGTGCCGGGATCGGCTTTGAGTTCGGCTCCCAGGTCGAGGACCTCGAGCAGTTCGGTGGGGCTGAGGTCGGTGTCGGTGAGGAAGTGTCGGGTCATGACTGTGCCTTCACGGTCTCGGCGATGAGTGCTGGCAGGGCGTCGAGGAAGTCCTGCAGCTGTGCGGGGGTGATGATGAGCGGGGGTGCCAGGCGGATCCGGTCGGGGGTGACCGGGTTGATGATGAAACCGGCCTCCTGCGCGGCTGCCGCAAGTGCTCCGGCGACCGGTAACTCGCCGGCGTCTGCCTGCTGCGGGTCGGTGATGGCGAAGGAGCGCAGCAGCCCTGCCCCGCGCGCCCCGGTGACACCGGGGACTGCAGTGAGCTGTTCGGCCAGCCAGTCGCCGGTCTCGCGGACATGGGCGAGAAGGCCGTCTGTCTCGATGGTGTCGAGCACGGCGAGTGCGGCGGCGGCGCTGACGGGGTTGCCCCCGAAGGTGGTGCCGTGCTGGCCGGCACCGAGCAGTGCGCTGACCTTCTCACCGATGGTGATGAGCCCGCCGATCGGGATGCCGCCGGCCAGTCCCTTGGCCACGGTGATCGCATCGGGCATGATGCCCTCGCCGATCTCCGGGTGCTGGAAAGCGAACCAGTGGCCGGTGCGGCCGATGCCGGTCTGCACCTCATCGAGAATCATGAGCGCCCCGGCAGCGCTCGTCGCCTCGCGCACCGCTGTGAGATAACCGTCCGGGTGCAGGCGCACGCCGCGCTCCCCCTGGATCGGTTCGATGATGACCGCGGCGACCGTCTCATCGACCGCGGCTCGCAGTGCCTCGATGTCGCCGAAGGGCACATGGGCGACCTCCGGCATGAGTGGGGCGAAGGGCGCGCGGTAGACTTCCTTGGCCGTCAGCGACAGGGCGCCGACGGTCCGGCCGTGGAAGGCCCCGTCGACGGCGATGATCTTCGACCGGCCCGGGCTGCCGGCATCAGGCGCGCCCACCCGGCGGGCCAGTTTGATGGCCGCTTCATTGGCTTCGGTGCCGGAGTTGGCGAAGAACACACGGGAGCCTGCCGGTGCTCCGGCGATCTCCAGCAGCTTCGACGCCAGGTTCAGCTGGGGGTCGGTGGTGAAGAAGTTCGAGACGTGGTCGATCGTCGACAGCTGGCCGGTCACCGCCTCGGTGATGGCCGGGTGGCCGTGGCCAAGCGTGTTGACGGCGATGCCGCCGAGCAGGTCGAGGTAGTCCTTGCCTGCATCGTCGGTGACGGTGCAGCCGTGGGCTGCGACGAGCTTGGCCTTCGGGGTGCCGAAGACCGGCAGCATCGTCTGGGCGTAGCCGTCCTGCCAGCTCATGCCTGTCCTCCCGTCGTGTGGTCGTCGTGGACCATGGTGCCGATGCCTTCGGTGGTGAAGACCTCCAGCAGCAGCGAGTGGGCCATCCGGCCGTCGATGATGTGTGCCTGCCGCACGCCGGCTTCGACTGCTTCGAGCGCTGCGGTCATCTTCGGGATCATCCCGGAGTCCAGGCGCGGCAGCAGCTCGCGCAGCTCGGCCGGGGTGATCGCTGAGAGCAGTGAGTCCTTGTCCGGCCAGTCGGCGTAGAGGCCGGGCACATCGGTGAGCATGACGAGTTTGTCGGCACCGATCTGCCGGGCGATCGCGGCGGCAGCGAGGTCGGCGTTGATGTTGAGCGGCTTGTTGACGGCTCCGCCTGCTTCGGCGGCGATCGAGCAGATGACCGGGATGCGGCCGGCGGCCAGCAGCTCGTTGATGAGCTCGGTGTTGACCGAGACGATCTCGCCGACCCGGCCGAGGTCGATCTCCTCACCGTCGACGGTGGCGGTTGTGCGCTTGGCCAGCAGCAGGTCGCCGTCCTCGCCGGAGAGACCGACGGCGGCGTCGCCGTTCTGGTTGATGCGGGCGACGACTTCGCGGTTGACCTGCCCGGAGAGCACCATACGCACGACCTCGGCGGCCTCTTCGCTGGTGACGCGCTGGCCGGCGCGGAATTCGCTTTCGATGCCGAGACGATCGAGCATCCGGGAGATGTGCGGGCCGCCGCCGTGGACGACGATCGGGCGCAGGCCGGCAAACCGCAGGAAGGCGATGTCGTCGGCGAAGGACTGCTGCAGCTCCGGGGAGACCATGGCGTTGCCGCCGTACTTGATGACGATGGTCGCGCCCTTGAAGGTCTTGATCCACGGCAGCGCCTCGGTCAGGGTCTCGGCTTTGGCCTGAGCCTGGACGAGCCGGTGGGCAGAGGATGTCTCGGTCATGATGAGTAGGCGCTGTTCTCTTCGACGTAGTCATGGGTCAGGTCCGAGGTCCACACGCTGGCTTCGAAGTTGCCTGCGTGCAGGTCGATCTCGACGACGACGCGGCGGTCGAAGAGCACCTCGGCGGGGTCGGCGGCCGGGGCGGAGCCGACGCAGACGGGCACGCCGTTGAAGGTCACGTCGATGGCCTGCGGGTCGAACTCGGCATCGGTGGTGCCGACCTGGGCGACGACGCGGCCCCAGTTGGGGTCCTCGCCGAACACGGCGGCCTTGAAGAGGTTCGAACGGGCGACTGCGCGGGAGACGTCGACGGCCTGCTGTTCGGAGAACGCTCCGCGGGTGGTGATGGTGATGTCGTGGCCGGCGCCCTCTGCGTCCGTGTGCAGCTGGGCGGTGAGCTCGCCGCACACCTCGGTGAGCAGGCGGGTGAATTCGACGAGGTCGGCCTGGTGCTCGGAGGCTCCCGAGCTCATGACGATGACGGTGTCGTTGGTCGACATGCAGCCGTCGGTGTCGAGCCGGTCGAAGGTCTTCTGGGTCGCCGCCCGCAGGGCGATGTCGAGGTCGCCCGATTCGACGACGGCATCGGTGGTGATGACGACGAGCATCGTCGCCAGTCCCGGTGCGAGCATGCCCGCACCCTTGGCCATGCCGCCGATGCGGTAGGCGGTGCCCTCGCGGGTGGCGGTCTTGGCCACGGTGTCGGTCGTCATGATCGCCTCGGCTGCTGCGGCACCTGCCTCCGGGGTCTCGGCAGCAGCCTCAAGGGCAGCGGGGAGGGTGTCGAGGATCGGTTCGCGGAACTCCGGTCCACCGACGCCGATGAGCCCAGTCGAGCACACGAGCACGTCGCTGGCATCGGTGCCGAGCAGTTCGGCGGTGCGGGTGGCGGTGAGTTCGGTGGTCTCGTAGCCGTAGTCGCCGGTGTAGCAGTTCGCACCACCGGAATTCAGCACGACCGCGCGTGCGGTGCCGTCGGCGGAGGCCTGCTGGCTCCACAGCACCGGGTTGGCCTTGCAGCGGTTGGCGGTGTAGACGGCAGCAACCGCATCGGCAGGGCCGTCGTTGACAACGACGGCGAGGTCGGTCTTGCCGCTGGGCTTGAGTCCGGCGGTGGTGCCTGAGGCGCGGAAGCCGCGCGGGTAGGTCACGCTCATGATGCGACTCCATTCGGCTGACGAGTCGGCGGTGGCAACGGCCACCGCCCTTCAATATGCATAACAATACATCAGAAGTGAACTTTATTCATCCCCTGCGATGTCATGGTGAGGGAAGTCACGACCGCCTGGCCGGGCGTCCACCCTCAGGGAGCCAGTCCCCCGGTCGGCAGCCCGGTCGCCTCAGGCAAGCCGAGGGCGAGGTGGGCCGACTGCAGCGCCTGGCCGGCGGTGCCGCGCACGAGGTTGTCGAGGGCGACGACGGTGACGATCCGGCCGGCACGCTCGTCGATGCCGAACTGGAGGTGGGCGGTATTCGACCCGGTCGCCGCCGACAGCTGCGGCCAGGTGCCTTCGGCGAGCATGTGCACAAAGGGCTCATCGGCGTACGCGGCGGCATACACCTCGGCGACGGCCTCGCGGGTCAGCCGCGCACCACCGGCCGGAACGGCTGAGAGGGTGGCGAGGATGCCGCGGCTGACGGGAATGAGGGTGGGGGTGAAGGAGATGCGCACCGGCCCCTCTGCGGGATCGGCGCCGAGGGCGAGGTTGAGGTTCTGCTCGATCTCGGGCACATGCCGATGAGTGCCGGCAACGCCGTAGGGTGAGGCGTTGCCGAGGATCTCGGCTGCCGTCAGGTGGGGTTTGAGTGCCTTGCCGGCTCCGGAGACGCCGTTGGCCAGCACGGCATTCAGCCCGGTCGGCTCGATGAGCCCGGCCTGCAGCAGCGGGCCGAGGCCAAGCGTCACCGCGGTGACGTTGCAGCCGGGCACTGCAATGCGGCGGGTGCTGCGCAACTGCTCGCGCTGTTTGGTGCCGTCGGCCAGCAGCATCTCGGGCAGCCCGTAGGTCCAGGTGCCCGGATGATCGCTGCCGTAGAAGGCCTCCCAGGCGGCTGGGCTGATGAGGCGGTGGTCGGCGGCGAGGTCGATGATGAGGGTCTCACGTGAGGTCTCGGCGAGTGCGGCTGCGATCTCGCCCGAGGCGCCGTGCGGCAGGGCGAGGACGACGACGTCGTGGCCGGCGAGCACTTCGGCGGTCGAGGGCTTGACGATCATGTCGCCGTAGGCGAGCAGATGGGGTTGGTGGACCGCCAGCCGGTCACCGACGCTCGAATGGCCGCAGGCCGTTGTAACGTGAAGTTCCGGGTGACTGCTCAGCAGCCTGAGGACCTCACCGCCGGCGTAGCCGGTGGCGCCTGAGACTGCGACTGACATTCGCGACATATGCATAATCATACCGCATCATCGAACTTTATTCAGGAGGGGTTGTGGCCCACGTTGTACAGGCGATCGAAGCCGGCGGACCGGAGGTGCTGCGCTATACCGAGATCGACGACCCGCAGGCAGGTCCCGGCGAGCTCCTCGTCGAGGTCGCCGCTGCAGGCATCAACTTCATCGACACCTACCGGCGCAGCGGCCTGTATCCGATGGAGTTCCCGCACATCGTCGGCAGCGAAGGCGCCGGACGCGTCATCGCTGTTGCCGATGATGTCACCGGATTCTCAGTCGGCGACCGGGTCGCCTGGCACAACGCGCCCGGCTCCTATGCCACCCGTGTCGCCGTTCCGGCTGACGGCGTGCTGCGGGTGCCCGAAGGTGTGTCCGATGAGGTCGCTGCCGCGATCCCGCTCCAGGGCCTGACCGCCCAGTACCTGGCGACGGGTTCGCACCGCCTCGAGCCGGGCCAGACCGCACTCATCCACGCCGGTGCCGGCGGAGTCGGACTGCTGCTCACCCAGCTGGCCAAGCACCTCGGCGCCCGTGTCATCACAACGGTCTCCACTGAGGAGAAGGCCGAGCTGTCCCGCGGTGCCGGCGCTGATGAGGTGTTCCTCTACGGTGAGGGCATCGACATCGCCGCCACCGTCCGCGAGCTCACCGACGGTGAGGGTGTCGATGTCGCCTATGACGGAGTCGGCAGGGACACCTTCGACGCATCGCTGGCCTCGCTCAAGGTGCGCGGTTCGCTCGTGCTCTTCGGCGCCGCCTCCGGGCCGGTCGAGCCCTTCGACATCCAACGGCTCAACTCCTCCGGCGGGCAGTTCCTCTCCCGCCCCTCACTGCAGTGGTTCGTCCGCAGCCCCGAGGAACTGGCCGAGCGTTCGGGCATGCTCTTCGACGGGCTCTCGACCGGCTGGCTCGACTTCCGCGTCGGCCACGAGTTCCCGCTCGCGGAGGCTGCCGAGGCGCATCGTGCGCTCGAGGGCCGCAAGACAACCGGCAAAGTCATCCTCAAGCCCTGATCCCGGCACTGTTCTTCCCGGCGGCGCGTACGCACGAGGTGCCGTCGGGAAGGGCGTCGATGATCACCTCGATCACGGTTTTCGGCTCCCGCCGCAAGATCGTGCGCTGTCCGGAGACGTTCAACCCGTCAACAGGCTGATGAGCCTGGCCTCGAACCGGGGTCGCGCTACTTGAATCTTCTCGTCGCCAGCGCCGGCGCCAACACCACTGCGGCGAGCACGAAGCCGCCGAGCAGCACCCACGCGCCGAAGTAGGTGAACAGCTTGAGATCCGGTGCCAGCGGCGGGCCGAAGTCAGCAGACATCATGACGACGCCTCCGAGGATGAGGGCGGTGGCGATGATGACCTGAACCAGCTGATCGACCGTCGTGCGCACGAGGTTCTTAATGAGGTCGATGTTGAGGCCGCTGGTGCCGATGTCGAGGGTGCCGTCCTCCAGGTGCTGGGCGATCCGGCTGATCTGGGCCGGCAGCGAGGCGAGCATCGGGGCGTTCGCGGTGAAATACAGGTCGGCATGGCCGAGGCTGTCGCGGAAGCTCACTGCCCCGCGCATGAGCGTGTCGCTGTGAGCGCGCACCAGATCGAGCAGGTCGATCGTCGGGTCGAGCTTCTTGAGGCTGCCCTCCAGCGTGGAGATCGCCCGGAATGCATCAGCAACGGCGGCTGGCAGTTCGAAGCCGTTGTCGACGACGAAGGACAGCAGTTCGGAGAACATCGCCGATGAGCTTCCGGAACCACCGTCGAACTGCAGCATGATCTGGCCGATCTCGCGCTGCAGCAGCCGGATGTCAACACCGACGGGGGCCCCGAACAGGTCGAGGATCGCGGTGGTGGCGGCCTGCGAGTTCTGCCGTTCGAAGGCCATGAGCAGCAGGGCGATGTCGCGGCGGTCGCGCATGTCGAGGCGGCCGACGTTGCCGAAGTCGATGAGCCCGAGGCGTCCGGCCGGGTCGATGAGGATGTTGCCGGCGTGCAGGTCGGCGTGGAAGACGCCCTTATGCAGCACCTGGCGGGCGACGGTCATGAAGAGCTGGTCGGCTGCCTCACGGCGGGCGATCATCGACAGCTTCTCCACCAGGTCGCCTGCCTTGGACAGCGGGATGCCGTCGACGCGTTCGAGGACGATGACGCGTTCGCTGCTGAGTTCGGGGTACACGCGCGGGACGTCGACGAGCGGCTGTCCGTCGGGGCCGTGCGGCCAGCCCTTGCCGTGGTGCTGGGCGGCCTCACGCAGCAGCTGGGTGTTGCGCACCTCGGTGCCGTAGTCGAGCTCTTCATTGAGCGATTCGATGAAGCCGCGCGCGATCGAGCGCACGCCGATCTTCTTTGCCCACCCTGTCCGGTTGTGGGCCTGGTCGGCCAACGCGCGGATGATGTCGGAATCAGCGCGGACCTGTTTGCGCAGGTGCGGGCGCTGGACCTTGACGACGACCGGGGTGCCGTCGGGCAGCTTGGCCGCGTGGACCTGGGCGACCGAGGCGGCAGCCAGCGGGGTTTCATCGAAGGAGGAGAACACCTCGTCGACGGGCCTGCCGAAGGAGCGCTCGAGCACTGGGCGGATCTGGTCGAAGTCGACCGGCGGCACATCGGACTGCAGCTTGGAGAACTCCTCGACGAACTCCTGGGGCACGACATCGGAGCGGGTGGCGATGAACTGGCCGAGCTTGACGAAGGTGACACCTGCGGCGGCGAACGCCTCGGCGGTGGTGCGCGCGATCTCGCGCATGGAGACCTTCAGGGTCGGGATTCGCGGGCGCAGGTAGCGGGCGAGTCCGTAGCGCAGCAGGATGCGCTGGATCTGGGACACGCGGCTGACCCGCCGGTAGAGCACCGGCAGGCGCACGATCTGGCGCATGACCGAGGAGAAGGTGCCGGTCGGCAGCACGAGTTCGATGGCCAGCAGCAGGAACATTTGGATGACGATGAGCCAGGCGAAGATGAGCAGGAAGACCATGACGGCCGGGAAGCTCATCTCGATCCACGGGATCTGCCCGCCCTGGGAGATGCCGAGCAGCTCGTAGCCCTGCAGGGTGATCGGCCACAGCGACATGCCCATGACGAGCGAGACGATCGTGTTGCGCAGCGTCCCGGTGCCGACGGTGATCGTCCGGCGCACGAGCACGCCGACGATGACGGCATTGAGCAGACCGAGGAGGATCGAGTAGAGCACGTTCATGTTCGTCTGCCTTCCCCGTGTCGGCCCAGCTTCAGCGGATCTCCATCTCCGTGATCAGCTTACGGGCTTGTGATCCGGCTGCGGGGATCTGCTGGCTGAGCGTTTCTGCAGTGTCGTGACCTGCGCGGATGTAGCGGCCGGTCCACCCGTCGAGCTCACCGGAGGCTGCTGCGAGCGCCAGCGCGGCGAGCTCGGCAGGCGAGGTCCAATCATCGTCGGTGCGCCAGTCGTGCATCGGCATCGAGGCGGTCATGTCCGAGCGGATGACGCCGGGTGCCAGTTCGAAGATCTTCAACCCCTTCTCGTCGCCGAAGTGGACGACGGAGTCGGCGATCCGGAACAGCGCAGCCTTCGATGCTGAGTAGGCGCCGTAGGCCGGGGTGCCCTGCGCGCCGGATCCGGAGTTGAGGTCGATGATGCGGCCCGGCTGCCCGGTCGCCTCGGCCGTGGCGATGAGGACCGGGGCGAAGGCGTTGATCATGAGCAGTGGCCCGATGACATTGGTGCCGATGACCCCGACGAGGGAGGCCGGGTCGGCTTCCCACAGCGGTCCTTCGCTCGATTCGACCCGTCCGGCGTTGTTGATGAGCACCCCGAGACGCGCTCCAGTGGCCTGGGCATGTGCCTCGATGTCACCGCGCAGCGCGGCAACGGAGTCCGGCTGGGAGACGTCGACGCCGAATCCGGTGACCGTGCCCGAGGTCTCGGCGGCGATCTCAGCGGCAGCCGCCTGGGCACGGTCGGCGTCGGTGGCGGTGATCACCACCGGGTAGCCGGCTTCAGCGAACCCGGTTGCCAGGATCCGGCCGATGCCGCGTGATCCCCCGGTGATGAGGGTCAGCGGGCGGGTGGTCTCAACAGTCATCTCAGCTCCTCACCTCGGCGCCGAAGCGCTCGGCGGCCACGGCGGTGGCGGCCTCGCGCAGCGCGGAGGCCTCGTCGGCGGTCATCGTGCGGTCCGGGGCGCGGAAGGTCAGCCGGAAGGCCAGCGACTTCTTGCCCTCGGGCACCTGGTCGCCTGCGTAGAGGTCGAAGAGCTCGACGTTCTCCAGTTCGGTTCCCGCACCTTCGCGCAGCGCGTCGGCCACCGCCGAAGCAGGGGTCGACTCGTCGACGAGCAGGGCGACGTCCTGCCGGGAGACCGGATAGGTCGAGAGCACCCCGGCCCAGGCGCGGGTGTCGGACTGGGTCAGCAGCGCATCGAGGCTGACCTCGAAGGCGACCGTGCGGGCGGGCAGGTCGAGGGTCTCGCAGACCTTCGGGTGCAGCTCCCCGGCGTGGCCGAAGTGGGTACCATCGGCGAAGTCGAAGCGTGCGCAGCGTCCCGGATGGTACGGGGCGATCTGGTCAGCGGTCACGGTGAGCTCGAGTCCACACGAGGCGGCGATCCGGTGCACCGTGTCGATGACATCGGAAACATCGGCCTTCCGGCCGGCGCCGAGCACTCCGGGGGGTTCGACGTAGCCTGCCATGACGCCGGCGAAATGGTACGGCTGGGCCGGCACCGAGGCGAAGATCGCCTCAAGCTCGTCCTCGCTCGGGTGGTAGCCCGGGGCATAAGACTCGACTGCTGAGAGCTCGGTCCTCTGCGGCTGGGTCACGAGCCCGGCTTCGAAGATCGCAATGTCCTTGAAACCGCGGCCGAGGTTGCGGGCGGCGGCATCGACAAGGGTGGCGAGCAGGTGGGTGCGCATGAGCGGCTGGTCCTCGGCCATCGGGTTGGCCAGCCGGATGTTGGCACGGCGCGCATCGCCTTCCGGGATCCGCAGGGCGTCACTGCGGGCATCCGAGGTGAACGGGTAGGTCAGCACCTCGGAGTAGCCCAGTGCGGTCAGCAGGTTCGAGATACGCCGGCGTGCCGCCTGGGCGGCGTTGAGGCCCTTGCCGCCGGGGGCCACCGGCAGCACCGACGGGATCCGGTCGTAACCGCCGGCCCGGGCGATCTCCTCGACGAGGTCGACATCGTCGGTCAGGTCGGCCCGCCACGTCGGGACAGTGACATCCAGGACCTCGGCCTCAGGGTTGGTGACCTGGCAGCCGACGGCGCCGAGCAGCCGGACGATGTCCGCGCGGCTGTCCTCGGTGCCCAGCCGCCGGTTGGGCAGATCGGCTGCAAGCCTGACGGTGCGGGCCTGCGGGGCGTCCCCGGCGATGGTGACGGCCGGTTCGAGGATGCCGCCGCCGAGTTCGACGAGCAGGTCTGCGCAGCGCTTGGCTGCGACCGGCCCGAGGGCGGGGTCGACGCCGCGTTCGAAGCGGCGGGCGGCCTCGCTCGGCAGCCGGTGTCGGCGGGCGGTGCGGGCGATCGAGATCGGGTCGAAGTGGGCGGCCTCGATGAGGATATTGCGGGTCTCGGGGCCGACTTCGAGCTCGGCCCCGCCCATGACGCCGGCCAGGCCGATGATCCGGTTCTCGCCTGCCACGCCGCCTTCGTCGGTGATGAGGAGGTCCTCGGGATCGAGGGTGCGGGTGACATCGTCGAGGGTGGTGAGCTTCTCCCCTGCCTGCGCGCGGCGCACGACGATCTTCTCACCGAGAGCGTCGCGGTCGTAGGCGTGCAGCGGCTGGCCGAGTTCGAGCATGACGTAGTTGGTGACGTCGACGCTCAGGCTGATCGGGCGCATGCCGGCTTCGGTGAGCCGGCGCTGCATCCAATACGGGGTCTGGGCGCTCGGGTCGATGCCGGTGACCTGCAGGGCAGTGAACCGGTCGCAGCCGGGCACGCCGTGGATCGGTGCGTCATCAGCCAGTTCGACCGGGTATCCGTCATCGGTGGGCTCCGGTGCCGGCTGGTCGGCTGGATCAGTGAAGTCCTGGCCTTTGAGCATCGCGAATTCGCGGGCGATGCCGCGCATCGACAGTTGGTATCCGCGGTCGGGGGTGACGTTGACGTCGAGGGTGACTCGGTCGAGGCCGAGCAGTTCCCGTGCGTCGTCACCGGGTTCGCCGGTCAGCCCGAGCCGGGTGAGGACGATGATGCCCTCGTGGTCCTCGCCGAGGCCGAGCTCCTTCGATGAGCAGATCATGCCGTCGGAGATGTGTCCGTAGGTCTTGCGGGCGCTGATGGCGAAACCGCCGGGCAGCACCGCGCCGGGCAGGGCTGCGACGATGAGGTCGCCGGCTTCGAAGTTGTGGGCACCGCAGATGATGCCGCGCGGTTCGTCCTCGCCGACGTCGACCTGGCACCAGTTGACGGTCTTGCCGTTGGAGTGGGTCTCCTTCTCCAGTTCGAGAACCCGGCCGACGACGAGCGGGCCGGTGACCTCGGGGGCGATGAAGTCCTCTTCCTCCAGGCCGATGCTGGCCAGTTCGGCAGCGAGCACCCGCGGGTTGTCGACGACGGAGAGGTCGACGTAGTCGGCGAGCCATTCGAGTGGGACGAGCATCAGGCATTCACTCCAAACCGTGCTGAGAACCGCAGGTCGCCTTCGACCATGTCGTGCATATCGTTGATGCCCTCCTGGAGCATGAGCGTGCGCTCGATGCCCATGCCGAAGGCGAAGCCCTGGTAGACGTCGGGATCGATGCCGGCTGAGCGCAGCACGTTCGGGTGCACCATGCCGCAGCCACCCCATTCGATCCAGCCGGGCCCGCCGACCTTATTGGGGAACCAGAAGTCCATCTCCGCGCTCGGCTCGGTGAACGGGAAGAAGCTCGGCCGCAGGCGGGTACGCGATTCGGGCCCGAACATCGCGCGGGCGAATTCGTCGAGGGTGCCCTTGAGGTGGGCCATCGTGAGGTTCTTGTCGATCGCGATGCCCTCGACCTGGTGGAACACCGGGGTGTGGGTGGCGTCGAGCTCATCAGTGCGGAAGGTCTTGCCCGGGCACACGACGTACAGCGGGGCGCCGCGTTCGAGCAGCGAGCGCGACTGCACCGGGGAGGTGTGGGTGCGCAGCACGAGGCCGGCCTCGGCGGGCTCGACGAAGAAGGTGTCCTGCATCTGGCGGGCCGGGTGGTCGGGGCCGAAATTCAGGGAGTCGAAGTTCAGCCACTCGGATTCGACCTCGGGGCCTTCGGCGACCTCCCAGCCGTGGCCGATGAAGTGGTCGGCGATGCGCTCCTGGATGAGCTGCAGCGGGTGGCGGGCACCGCCTCGGCGGCGGGCCGAGGGCAGGGTGACGTCGATCGCCTCGGCGACGAGCACCTCGGCGTCGCGCTGCTCTTCGAGCGCGGCCAAGCGTGCGTCGTGAGCCTTCTTCACCTGTCCGCGGGACTGGCCGACGAGCTTGCCGGCAGCGGCCTTCTCGGACTTGTCGAGCCTGCCGATCTCCCGGTTCGCCAGCGCCAGCGGCGCTTTGTCGCCCATGTGGGCCAGGCGGGCGGTCTTGAGCTCATCGAGGTTCGAGGCGGAATCGAACGCCGTCAGCGCTGCCTCGACGGCGGCGGAGACGGCGGACTCATCGCGCGGATCGACTGGCGCAGACATCTGCCTTCTTTCTGTTAGCGGACTCTCCATCGCATCCCGCGCATCCTGGCGCAGGAGCAGACCACGAGCCAGTCTAACGAACCGGGCACCGGTGCGTAGCCGCGTCCCACTGGTGTTGCCTGATCGCGCAGGCGTCAGGGATGCAGCGATCCGCCGGTGGTAGTGGACGTTGTGGTTCCGGCTGCCGGCGCCCATGCCGGCTCACAGCAGCTGGCTGCGGGCGGATTCGTAGATGCAGATGCTCGCGGCTGTGGCGAGGTTGAGGCTTTCGGCCTGACCGTAGAGCGGGATCGCGACTGCGGCGTCGCACAGTGCGCGGTCGGCCTCGGGCAGGCCGTGGGCTTCGCTGCCGAAGACCCACAGGGTCGGGCGGCTGAGGTCGAGACCGGTGTCCCAGGGCACGTGCAGGTCGTGTGCCGGCGGGTGGGCATCAGCGGCGAGCACCTGCTGGCCGCGGGCGCGGGCCAGCTCAGTGACCTCGGACAGGCCGACGCCGGTGACGATGGGCAGGTGGAAGATCGATCCGGCAGTCGAGCGGACGACCTTCGGGTTGAACGCGTCGACGCTGTTGGAGGTGATGATGACCCCGTCAGCGCCGGCGGCATCGGCGACCCGGATGACGGTGCCGGCATTGCCGGGATCGCGGACCTGGGAGAGGACGACGAGCAGCTTCGCGTCGGCATTCACCACTGAGGTGAGCTCAGCGGTGCGCTGTTCGCATACGAGCACCACGCCCTGGCTGGCGACCGTGTCGGAGATGAGCGGCAGAAGGTCGGCGGCAATCTGGCGCAGCCGCACCCGTCGCTTGCCCGCCAGTTCGATGAGATCCGGGTTGCGTTCGGCGGACTCAGCGGTCATGAAGGCGTCGACGATCGGGGCATCCCCGGCCAACGCCTCGCGCACGGTCTGGGGTCCTTCGACGAGGAAGTGGCCGGTCTTGTTCCGCCACTGGCGCTTGAGCAGCTTGCCTGCGTCCTTGATCCGCTTGGACTGCGGGGAGGTGAGCACAGGTCCGGTGAGACCGGGATGGACGGGCAGATCGGCAGGCTGCGGGGAGCCGGGGTGCGTGGGGGCCATGGCTCAACCCTACCTGCAGACAGAACTCAGCCCCGGGGGTTTCCCGGGGCTGAGTGGGTGCGGTCTGTCACCGCTGCGGCCTCAGGCGGCCGCTGAGTTCAGCTGCGTCAGGCTGCCGACGTCTTGGCGGCGTTGACGTCGGAGGGCAGAGCCTCCTTGGCGACCTTGACGAGCGAGGCGAAGGTCGCTGCGTCGTTGACCGCGAGCTCGGCGAGCATGCGGCGGTCGACCTCGACTCCAGCGGCCTTGAGGCCCTGGATGAAGCGGTTGTAGGTCATGCCGTTGGCGCGGGCACCAGCGTTGATGCGCTGGATCCAGAGGCGACGGAAGTCGCCCTTGCGGGCCCGGCGGTCACGGTAGCTGTAGACCAGCGAGTGGATGACCTGTTCTTTGGCCTTGCGGTACAGGCGCGAACGCTGACCGCGGTAGCCGGACGCACGGTCGAGAATGACCTTGCGCTTCTTCTTGGCGTTGATCGCCCTTTTCACACGTGCCACGTGTACTCCTTATGAAATCGGTGCGCGCACAGCGGTGCGCTCGGGCAGCGAGCCCGGTGTCGTCAGGCCTTGCCCAGAAGCTTGCGAGCCTTGGCTGAGTCGCCGCCGGTCATGACCTGGTCGACGGACAGGCGGCGCTTGCGCCGCGAGGACTTGTGCTCAGCCAGGTGGCGCTTGTTCACGCGCTCACGCATGACCTTGCCGCTGCCGGTGATGCGCATGCGCTTCTTGGCACCGCTGTGGGTCTTCTGCTTCGGCATAGTGCCGTCTCCTTATCGTTCTCTAGCGCAGCCGTGCCCGAGGTGGGGGCTGGCGCTGCACGGTGTGCTTCCTGGCCGTGGGGCCGGGAGGCACCAAACTTACGCGTCGGCCTCGGTGTCGCGTTTCTCTGCCTTGGCCTGTGCTTCGCGCTCGCGGCGGGACTTCACCTCGGCGCTGGCACCCTTGGCTCCGCGGGATGCCTTGCGGGATTCCGCCTTGGCATCTGCCTTGGAGCGCACGGGTGCGATGACCATCACCATGTTGCGGCCGTCCACCCGGGGGGCGGATTCGACCGTGCCGAGATCGGAAACATCCTCAGCCAGCCGGTTGAGCAGTTTGATGCCCATCTCGGGGCGGGACTGCTCACGTCCGCGGAACATGATCATGACCTTGACCTTGTCACCGCCGTTGAGGAAGCGGGAGACATGGCCCTTCTTGGTCTCATAGTCGTGCTCATCGATCTTCAGTCGGAACCGGATCTCCTTGAGAGCCGTGTTGGCCTGGTTCTTCCGGGCCTCGCGTGCCTTCTGCGCCGATTCGTACTTGAACTTGCCGTAGTCCATGAGCTTGACCACAGGCGGCTTGGCCTGGGGCGCAACCTCTACAAGGTCGAGATCGGCTTCGCGGGCGAGGTCGAGCGCCTTGCGGATGGCGACGATTCCGACCTGTTCCCCGTTGGGTCCGACGAGACGGACCTCGGGGACCCGAATCCGATCATTGATACGCGGCTCGCTGATGTGCTCGCTCCTTCTTCAGCAGATGATGATCACAACCGCTGAAAGGGAAAAGGCCCCCTTCAGCGCATGCCAAGGGAGCCCAGACGAACGAACTGCGGGTACGACGCCGCATCGGCCAGCGAAACGCCAACCGTCATTCGAACCCGATCACCAGTGATGATCCAGGTGGGAGCTGAGCTCCACTTTGCACGAAGTCCAGTGTACTACCCGATGCGGCGAAGTGCACATCGGGCTGTGGACACAGCGTGTTACATGAGCGGCTCGCGCGCGTGGGCGTGCCGGTATATCTGTGGGAGGGCTCATGTTGGCCGGCCGGTACCCGTGTGGGAAGCTGGTGGGCATGACCGACGCATCTTCGCATTTCGAGTTCCACCCCGAGTCTGCCCATGAGCAGGCTGCCCGCGACATCGCCGAGGTGCCGGCGCTGGAGATCATCTCCTCTGCCGCACTGCACCTCATGAGTGCTGCGGCGATCAAGTGCGGGCTGAGCGAGGACACCGAGACCCAGAAGGCCGCTGACCTCATCGACCTCGATGAGGCGCGCAAGCTCATCACCTCGCTGGCCGGCCTCGTCACCGCTGCCGCTCCGGAGATCGGCAACCACCATGCTCGCCCGCTGCGCGATGGACTGCGCAGCCTGCAGCTGGCCTTCCGTGAGGCCTCGGCGATTCCCGATGCGCCCGGCCAGGGACCCGGTGAGAAGTTCACCGGCCCGGTCTCCTGAGCTTCAGTCTCCCTGCGTCTCAGCCGAACATCTCTGAGACCCGCAGCACTCCCCCGGCGTCCTCGAACTCCTGCCTGACGGCCTCGGCGAGCGCGTCGTCGAACAGGTAGTCGAGCGCGACTCCGGCCAGCCCGTAGGTGCCGTCGAGCACCCCGGTCTCGGCCGCCTCGGACGCGGCTGCCTGGGCGAACCCGCGGGTGTGCAGGGCGGTCTCAGCATCTGCGATCCGCAGCATCGGGTGGATGCCGGGGACGAGATAGCTGACATTGCCGAAGTCCGTCGACGCCGCCAGGCTGTCACTGACGACCCCGCGCGGCAGGGGTGCCCGGCCGCGCTCCTGCTGGCGGACCGACCAGCGGCCGGTGAGCGCCTGATTGGCCCGCACCGGCATGCTCGGCGGGTGCTTGTCCCAGCGCACCTCGACCCCGCAGCCGGTCATGAGCGCAGCCCCGCGGGCGATGTCCTCGACCCGCTGGGAGAGGTCCATGAGCGTCGCCGGCTCTGCGGAGCGGACGTAGATGCTCACCCGGGCAGATTCGGTGATGATCGACGGCCGGTCCCCTCCCTCGGGGATCGCAGCATGCACCCGGTCGATCGGCAGCATCTGCTGACGTACGAGCCCGATGCCCTGGTACAGCAGCGAGGCGGCGTCGAGTGCATTGCGGCCCATGAACGGCTGGGCCGAGGCGTGGGCGGCCACACCGGTGAATTCGACGTCGAGGAGGCGCCGGCCGATCCACAGCACATCGGCGGCATCGTATCCGGCCGGGTGGAGCATGATCGCAGCGTCGAGGTCCTCGAACGCCCCAGCTTGGGCCATGTACTCCTTGCCGGTGTGGCCCTCCTCGGCCGGGGTGCCGAGCAGCACCACCTGGCCGGGCAGCTCGTCCTCACGCCCGGCATAGGCGCGCGCGATGGCGAGGAACGCCCCGACGCCGGTGGCGGCGATGACATTGTGCCCGCAGGCGTGGCCGATATCGGGCAGGCCATCGTATTCGGCGCAGATGCCGATCGTGCGGCCGGTGGACGGGCCGAAGCGGGCGCACAGTGCGGTGTCAAGGCCGTAGGCGCCGCGTTCGACGTCGATGCCGGCGGCCTCGATCTGGGCGGCGATGCGGCCAGCGGAGCGATACTCCTCGAAGGCGAGCTCGGCATAGCCGTAGATGTCTGAGGCCAAGCTCAGCAGCTGCGGGGCGAGCGCGTCGACGGCGGCACGCACCTCTGCGGTCGCTTCAACCGGGGCGCCGGTGAAGGCGCTGCCCGGTGGGTTGGCGGCAGCAGCGCGGGCGGCCATATCGGCTTTGAGCAGGTTGAGGTAGGTGGGGTCGGGGACGGTCGGCTGGCTGCCGGGTGCGGGGTGCGGGCCGGGCATGGGCTGTGCTTCTCCTCTTCGTGCCATCGGGGTGTGGGGCGGCAGCGGGTCGGGCAGGCGGCTGTCATCCCAGGCTACCGAGGCGGTGGTGCGGCGGCGAGGCCACCGGCACCACCGCCCCGGGACCGGGGATCAGAGCTGGATCGGGTTGCCCGGGCCCAGCGGCAGGTCAAGGAAGAACCACAGGGCGAGCATGCCGAGCCAGGCGAGCCAGAACGGGATGACGAAGGGCAGCATGCGCGACATGAGGGTGCCGATGCCGGCGTCGGGCTGGTAGCGGCGCATGAGCCCCAGCAGCACGATCATGTACGGGTTGAGCGGGGTGATGATCTGGGTGGCGGAGTCGCCGACGCGGAAGGACGCCTGGGTGAAGGCCGGTTCGTAGCCGATGAGCGCGAACATCGGGACGAAGACGGCGGCCATGAGCGTCCACAGCGAGGATCCGGAGATGATGAGCAGGTTGAGGCAGGAGGCGAGCGCGACGAAGCCGATGATCGCCACGAAGCCGGTCAGCTCCATCGCCTCGAGTGCCGCAGCGCCCTTGACGGCGGTCCAGGAGCCGATGCCGGTCCAGTTGAACAGGGCGATGAACTGGCCGAGGATGAACGCCAACACGAGGAAGGACATCATGTCCTTGAGTGCCTGGCCCATCATCGTGACGATGTCGTTCATCTTCGTGATCGCCTTCGAGACGATGCCGTAGACGACGCCGTTGGTGAAGAAGACGATGAAGACGATGAACACGATCGAGTCGAGCAGCGGCGAAGTCGGCAGGAAGCCGCCCTCCTCGTTGCGCCACGGCGAGTTCGGGATGAGGAAGGCGAAGAGCAGCAGGGCTGCCAGCAGCACAGTCGCGATGCCGGCGGCGATGAGGGCCTTCTTCTCATTCGCGTCGAGGTAGGGCGAGAGCTCGTCGTCGCGGGCGTGGACGTTGCCGTCCTCGTCGACCTCAGTCTCCTCGCGCGGAGTCTTGGTGCGCTCGAGCTGGGGTTCGAGGATCTTGTCGATGATGAAGCCGGCGATGAGCGAGAGCACGATGGCCGAGCAGACGTTGAAGAAGTAGTTCGAGACCGGGTTGACTGCCGCGTAGTCCTGGCCGGGCAGGGATTCCATCACTGCGGTGGTGATGCCGGCGAACAGGGCGTCGAGAGAGGTCGGGAAGATCGAGGTCGAGTAGCCGGCGCCGGTGGCGGCGAAGCCGCCGAGGAGGCCTGCGACCGGGTGGCGGCCGGCGGCCTTGAAGACGAGGGCGGCCAGCGGCGGGATGATGATGAACGCCGAGTCGCCCATGACAGAGAAGCTCACGCCGACGAAGGCTACGGCGTAGGGCAGCATCCAGCGCGGGGCGGAGCCGAAGGTGATGCGCACGAGCGCGGCGAGCATGCCGGTCTTCTCAGCCACGCCGACGGCCAGCAGCAGGGGCAGCACGGTGGCCAGCGGCGGGAAGCCGACGTAGTTGGCGCCGATGTTGGCGGTGAACCACGCCATGCCCTCGCCGGTGAACAGGCCCTTGATGACGACTTCCTCATCGCTGCCGGGCAGGGAGACCTTGACTCCGGAGAGGGCCATGAAGGTCGAGATGATGCCGGTGATGACGAAGAGGCCGAGGAACAGGGTGAAGGGTTCGGGCAGTTTGTTGCCGATGCGCTCGACGGTGTCGAGGAAGCGCTGGCCGATGCCCGGCTTCTCAGGCGTCTGGGTGGACGTGGACATGGGGGCTCCTGGGGTGAGCGGGTGAGCAGCGGACTGTGTTCCCAGACACGCTAAACGAGTTCATCTGCGAAGACATGTCCGAGGCGGCATATTCCGGGCCTGCCGGCTAAAACGTCCCGGTGTATCTCACACCGTGAGAGGAAACCCGGAGACCAGGCGGATTTCACGTCCTCGACACGCAGAGTTCGGCAGACCATTTCTTGAGTCATTCCAAAAAATTGTTAGACTGAGGGCATGTCTTCACCGACACCTGCTGAGACGATCCGGGCGGCTGGCCTGCGGGTGACCGCACCGCGTCAGGCGGTCTTCGAAGTGCTCGCCGAACGGACTGATCATCCTGACGTCGAACAGATCACGACGAACACCCGGGCGCGCATCGGAAAGGTCTCCCACCAGACCGTCTACGACGTGCTCTCAGCTTTCGAGCGTGCCGATCTGGTGCGCTGCATCGATCCTGCTGGGTCGGTCGCTGCCCGCTATGAGCTGCAGCGGCACGACAATCACCATCACCTCGTGTGCCGGAAGTGCCATCACATCCAGGATGTGCCGTGCCGGACCGAAGGTGTGCCGTGCATGCACCCTGCTGAGGACTTCGGCTTCTCCGTAGAGCTGGCCGAGGTTGTCTACTGGGGCCTGTGCGATCGGTGCCAGGCAGCTGCTGCGGAGTCTGATCAGCCCGCAGCGAAGGCGTCCGTCGAGCAGTCGGCTGGCTAGAACAAGCAACCACTCCACCGCAACCCCATGTGCGTCGGCGTGCACACGCGCAGGCGCTTCACTTCAGGAGGACGTGTGACTGAGAAATTCACGACCAATGACTTCGGCATCCCGGTCGGCAGCGATGAGCACTCGCTGACCGTCGGCCCGAACGGCCCGATCCTGCTGCAGGATCACTACCTCATCGAGAAGCTCGCCCACTTCAACCGCGAGCGCGTCCCGGAACGCGTTGTGCACGCCAAGGGCGGCGGTGCCTTCGGTAAGTTCACCGTGACCAACGACGTCTCGAAGTACACCCGCGCTGCTGTCTTCCAGCCGGGCACCGAGACCGAGGTGCTCACCCGCTTCTCGACCGTTGCCGGTGAGCAGGGCTCGCCTGACACCTGGCGCGATCCCCGCGGTTTCGCCGTGAAGTTCTACACCACCGAGGGCAACCTCGACATCGTCGGCAACAACACCCCGATCTTCTTCATCCGCGACGCCATCCAGTTCCCGGACTTCATCCACTCCCAGAAGCGGATGAGCGATTCGGGTCTGCGCGATCACAACATGCAGTGGGACTTCTGGACCCAGGTTCCGGCCTCGGCCCACCAGGTCACCTACCTCATGGGCGATCGCGGCATCCCGCGGTCGTGGCGCGAGCAGAACGGCTACGGCTCCCACACCTTCCAGTGGGTCAACGCCGAGGGCGAGCGCTACTGGGTGAAGTACCACTTCAAGTCCAACCAGAAGGACGAGTTCATCCAGAAGTACGGCCACGAGGGCTTCTCGGCTGAAGAAGCCGATGAGATGGCCGGCATCGATGCAGACTTCCACCGTCGCGACCTGTTCGAGGCCATCAAGGCCGGCAACTTCCCGTCGTGGCGCCTGATGGTCCAGATCATGCCGTACGAGGATGCCAAGACCTACCGCATCAACCCGTTCGACGTCACCAAGATCTGGCCGCATGAGGACTACCCGCTGACCGAGGTCGGCGTGATGGAGCTCAACCGCAACCCGGAGGACTTCTTCTCCGAGATCGAGCAGGCTGCCTTCGCACCGTCGAACCTGGTTCCCGGCACCGGCCTGAGCCCGGACAAGATGCTCATGGGACGCATCTTCGCCTACGCCGATATCCACCGCTACCGCATCGGTGCGAACTACGCACAGCTGCCGGTCAACCGTCCGAAGGCCGCTGTCAAGCACAGCTACTCCAAGGACGGCAGCATGTCCTACGAGAACTACCCGAAGGACCGGCCGGTCTACGCGCCGAACTCCTACGGCGGCCCGCACGCCGACGCCTCCCGCACCACCGAGAACAACCTTCTCGATGTCGACGGCGACGTCATGCGCTCGGCCCCGACGCTGCGGAAGGATGACGACGACTTCTCGCAGGCAGGCGCACTCGTGCGCGAGGTGATGGACGATGCCGCCCGCGACCGCATGGTCGGCAACATCTCCGGTCACCTCCTCAACGGAGTGAGCGAAGAGATCCTCGTGCGTGCCTTCCAGTACTGGAAGAACGTCGACGCTGACCTCGGCGTTCGGGTTGAGAACGTCGTGCGTGCTGCGCAGAAGGAGAACGCCGGCACCGACGGCACCATCAACAAGCCGAGCTGATCAGCTCACCGCGCAGGCGCTGACGGCCTGCGGTGAATGACGGCGGGGCCGGTGTCCAGGAGAGATCCTGGCACCGGCCCCGCTTCGTGTGTCCCGGCAGCCGCCTCAGCTGGCCGGGGCTGACGATCGGACGTTGCTGTCGATGTGCCGGATGAGCATGTCGAGGGCGACGAGGTTGTGTCCGCCTTCGGGCACGATGAGGTCAGCACGGCGCTTGGCTGGTTCGACATAGAGCTCATGCATCGGCTTGACCGTCTTGAGGTACTGCTGTTCGACCGATTCGAGGGTGCGTCCGCGTTCGATGACATCGCGCTTGATGCGGCGCAGGATCCGCACATCGGCATCGGTGTCGACGAACAGCTTGATGTCGAGCAGGTCTGCCAACTCAGGTTCGGAGAAGATGAGGATGCCTTCGACGATGAGCACCGGTGCCGGTTCGATGCGGATGGTCTCGGCCGAGCGGTTGTGGTCGGCGAAGTTGTAGACCGGGCAGTCGACGGCCTGCCCGCTGATGAGGGTGCGCAGCTGCTCGATCATGAGCGCGGTGTCGAATGCGTCGGGAGAGTCGAAGTTCAGCGCGGCCCGCTCGTCGTAGCTGAGCCCGTCATGCTGCTTGTAGTAGTTGTCGTGATAGATGACGGAAGTCTGTCCGGCGAAGCGCTCGACGAGAGCGCGTGTCAGCGTGGTCTTGCCGCTGCCGGTGCCGCCTGCAATACCGATGGTGAATGCTCGGCTCACGATTCTTCTCCCCTGGCCTGTCCGATGATCCGTCCCAGCCTATCGGCTGCTGGGTGTGCGCTTGTGTGCCGATCAGCTCAGTTCCGGCTGGGTTCGGCTTCGGCAAGTGTGATCGCCAGCGAGTCGACGAGGCTGACGAACTCCTCGTGTGCGCTCAGCTTCTGCTGGAAGGCGGCCAGCTCCGCCTGCTCGGGCCGTCGGCTGATTTTGAGGACGAGCCGGATCTCCGGGCCGGAGACATGGACGCTGCCGCTGCCGGGCTGCACGCCGATAGCCGAGATGAAGTCGCTGCCTGCAGCTGCCGCTCCTGCGGCTTTGGCCACTCGCTGATCGGCCCACGCCGGATGCCAGTCGTGTCCTTGGACGAAGGACCACAGTGCGGTGCGGCGCAGCAGGAAAGCATGCGGGCTGCCGGGGTCGATGACCACGAGCTGGGAGTCCTCTTCGATCGCGGCGACACACAGCCGTTCACTTTCGATCGGCACCGGGCGGGCTTCATCGGCCCACCGGGTCAGGGTGGGGATGTCGGTGAATGACGGGGTGCACTCCCGGCCGTCTTCGCCGGCCAGGCGCACCATCGCCATCTCCGACTTATTGTCGTGGACGAGCCCGCGCTCGTCGACGGTGTGCTCGACCGCTGCCGGCACCACGGGCGCGTAGATGCGCACCTGCGCGAGTGCTGTGAGGACATCGCGGTGACGCTGCGGATGCAAGGGCGCGGCCGCCACCGCTTTGAGCGCACGCAGCAGGCCCTCATCGGCTTCCCCGGTGTCACCGGAGAAGGGATTGGGCTTGAGGTCGCGGCCCACCCATGGGATGCCTGCTGAGTCGGCGCTGCCTGCAATGTGCGGCGGCAGCGGACGGCTGCCCGGTTGCGGATCGGTCATCAGCGTCCTGCGACTTCGAGAGCTTCCTGGAGGGTGAACTTGCCGGCATACAGCGCCTTGCCGACGATAGCTGAATCCACGCCGAGGGGCACGAGTTCGCGGATCGCGCGCAGGTCATCGAGGCTGGAGACGCCTCCAGAGGCGACGATCGGCTTGTCCGTGCGCGAGGCGATGTCGCGCAGCAGTTCAGTGTTCGGCCCCTGCAGCGTTCCGTCCTTGTTGACGTCGGTGACGACGTAGCGGCTGCAGCCTGCTTCCTCGAGCTGGACGAGGATCTCGTAGAGGTCGCCGCCCTCCTTGGTCCAGCCGCGGGCGGCCAGGGTCGTACCGCGCACGTCGAGGCCGATGGCGATCCGGTCACCGTAGGCGGCGATGACCTCAGCCGTCCAGCTCGGGTTCTCCAGGGCCGCGGTGCCGATGTTGACGCGTTCAGCACCGGTGTCGAGGGCACGCTCGAGCGTTTCGGTGTCGCGGATACCACCGGAGAGCTCGACCTTGATCGAGACGGCCTTCGTCACCTGCTTGAGCAGCGGGTAGTTGGTGCCGCGTCCGAACGCGGCATCGAGGTCGACGAGGTGGATCCATTCGGCTCCGCCGTCCTCGAACTGCTGGGCGACCTCGACGGGGTTTCCGTAGTCAGTTTCGGTGCCGGCTTCCCCCTTGACCAGGCGCACGGCGGTGCCGTTGGAGACGTCGACTGCCGGCAGCAGTGTCAGGGCGGGTTCACTTGCGAGCTGTGACATGACCTCTTCTTTCATTTCTGTGCTGCGCTCAGCGCCTGAATCCAGTTGGCCAGCAGGGCCGTGCCTGCGTGACCGGACTTCTCGGGGTGGAACTGTGTGGCCCAGGTGGTGCCGTCTTCGACGGCGGCGATGAACGGGCGGTCCAGCGTGCACGTGGTGACGGCGGCGTCGGCCGGGGCTTCGGTGGCTGCGTAGGTGTGGACGAAGTAGAACCGTTCGTCGGCGATGCCTGCGAACATCTGGCTGCCTGGGGCCGCAGAGACTGTGTTCCAGCCCATGTGCGGCAGCACGGGGGCATCGAGGCGGGTGACGTTGCCCTCCCACAGCCCGATGCCTGCAGTGGTGAGCCCGTGTTCGGTACCCGAGGTGTAGAGGACCTGCATGCCGACGCAGATCCCGAGCATCGGGCGCTGCTGGCGGTGCCGGGTGCGGATGACCTCGACGGCACCGGCAGATTCGAGAGCGTCCATGACGGCGCCGAAGGCGCCGACGCCGGGGACGAGCAGCCCATCAGCGGCCGCGGCACGGGAGAGATCGGCGGTGAGCTGCGCAGTGGCTCCTGCGCGTTCGACTGCGCGCAGGGCGGAATGGACGTTGCCTGCGCCGTAGTCGAGAACGACGATGTCGGCGCTCATGTTCGTGCGGCTCCGAGCACTCTGCTGATGCGGTGGACGGAGATGCCGAGGGTCAGGGCAGCGATGACGACGCCGGCCCAGGCGACCATGCTGCCGTTGATGACGCCGATGAAGCTGGCGACGATGCCGACGAGTGCGAGGAAGGCGACCACCATCCACAGCAGGGCCGTGCGGGCGAGTGCCTCACGGGCCGGGGTCATCGTGGCTTTGCTGGCTTCGAGCTTGGACATCTTCGAGGTGTCGAGATGGCCGTCGATGTCGCGCGGTGCGATGGTCTCCAACAGCAGCTTCTCGACCTCGGCGGGAAGGTTCGTCAGCGCCAGTCCTGCTGGCACGTCGGCTTCACGGCTGCCGCTGCGGTAGTGCCCGGCGTCGATCTGCTCGTCGTTGCGGGCGAGCATGAGGACTTCGTGCTTGCCGGAGAGCTTCGAGATCGTCGCAGCCACGTGATTGCCCTCGGCGATGCTCGTGTCGTCGAGCACGATGGCTGAGAAGCTGCCGACCGGCACGACATCGCAGCGGATGTCGGACAGGGTGCATGCGGCGGCGAGCTGTTCGGCACGGCCGAACGGGGTGACGATGACAGTGCGGCTCACAGGGCTCCCTTTGTGCTCGGCACGGCGGTGGTGCGGGGGTCGTCTTCGAGCGCGGTTCGCAGCGCGCGTGCGAAGGCCTTGAACTGGGCCTCGGCGATGTGGTGCGGGTCCCGGCCGGCGAGCAGCCGCAGGTGCGCGGTGATGCCGGCGTGGATCGACAGCGATTCGAGGGCGTGTCCGACCATTGATCCGGTGAAGTGCCCGCCGATGAGGTGGTACTGCTGACCTTCGGGTTCGCCGGTGTGGACGAAGTAGGGGCGACCGGAGATGTCGATGACGCAGTGCGCCAGGGCTTCGTCCAGCGGCACGGCGGCGTCGCCGTAGCGGCGGATGCCGGCCTTGTCCCCCAGTGCCTCGCGCATCGCGTCGCCGATGACGATGGCGGTGTCCTCGACGGTGTGGTGGACGTCAATGTGGGTGTCGCCGGAGGCGTTGACCGTCAGGTCGCACAGCGAGTGCTTGGCCAGTGCGGTGAGCATGTGGTCGAAGAACGGCACGGTCGTCGAGATGTCAGCCTGACCGGAGCCGTCGAGGTTGATGGTGACTTCGACACTCGATTCGCTGGTGCGGCGGGTGGAGGTGGCGGTGCGGCCTGTCATAGGTTCTCCAGGGTCTCAGGGTGGGCAGCGACGATGGCACTGATGGCCTCGATGAAGGCGGTGGTCTCATCAGTGGTGCCTGCGTTGACGCGCAGGTGTCCGGGAATGCCGATATCGCGGATGAGCACGCCAACATCGAGCAGACGCTGCCACAGCAGTCTAGTGTCGGACACGCCGCCGAAGAGCACGAAGTTCGCATCGGTCTCTGCGACGTCGAAGCCGAGCTCGCTCAGCGCGGTGACCATGCGGTCGCGTTCGGTGATGAGCGCATCGACGTTGTCGAGCAGCACTGGCGTGTGTTCCAGTGCGGCGCAGGCTGCGGCCTGGGTCAGGGCCGAGAGGTGATATGGCAGGCGCACGAGGCGTAGCGCGTCGGTTACGGCCGGGTGTGCGATGGCGTATCCGAGGCGCACGCCGGCGAAGGAGAAGGCCTTGCTCATGGTGCGTGAGACGACCAGGCGCGGGTTCTCGCGCAGCAGATGCACGGCGGTCGTGTATCCGGGCCGGGCGAATTCCGCGTAGGCCTCGTCGACGATGACGATGCCGGTGCTGGCTGCCAGCACCGCTTCGATGACCTCGGCGGACAGTCCCCCGCCTGTGGGGTTGTTCGGCGTGCACAGGAACACCACGTCGGGCTGGTGCTCGCGCACGGCTGCAGCCGCAGTCTCGGCGCTGAGGGTGAAGCCCTCTCCCCGGTCGACGGCGATCCAGCGGGCTCCGGTCGACTGGGTGATGAGCGGGTGCATCGAGTAGCTCGGCACGAAGCCGAGTGCTGTGCGTCCGGGACCGCCGAACGCCTGCAGGATGTGGGACAGGACCTCGTTCGAGCCGTTGGCTGCCCACAGCCAGTCGGCAGTGAGGAAGTCAGCTGGTGTCGATCCGTCGGCCGACTGGCGACGGGAGAATTCCTGCACGTAGGTCAGCAGCAGCTCGCGCAGGCGGGTGAATTCCCGGTCGGGGTAGCGGTTGAGGCCGCTCAGCTGCGCATCAACGGCACGGCGCACGGCATCGACGACGGCCGGCGGCACCGGGTGGGAGTTCTCGTTGACGTTGAGAGCGACGTCGACGGCCAGTTGCGGCGCCCCGTAGGGCTCTTTGCCGCGCAGGTCGTCTCTGAGCGGAAGATCACTGAGCGTTGGCACCGCACCAGTCTATCGAGCGGGGACTTCGAGTTCCTGCCCGGGGTGGACGACGGATGTTTCGAGTCCGTTCATCTCGATGATCGCCTGCATCGTATCGCGCGGGTCGCCGCTGCCGGTTGCCTCGGTGGCGATGGTCCACAGTGACTGGCCCTGTTCGACGACGACGGTTTCTGCCGGGACGACCGGCTCGGCGCTGCCGATGGCCTGCTGAGGACGCACCATGAGCACCAGCAGTGCTGCTGCACCGGCGATGACGGCTGCCATCGCGATGGTGCGCAGCAGACGCAGACCCTGCTTGCCCCGCGGGGTCAGCCTCCACGTGCGGTGTTCTGCACCGGTGCGGCTCCACGCGTTCATCGCTGCTGTGCTCATGGTGTCCTCCTCAGATCCTGTCTTCCCTAGCAGGCTGTTGCGCTGAGTCTCCGGCCTGGCGGCTTCCCTCCGTCAATCCGGAGACTCGAACACATGTACTATTTAAGGACATATTCGAAGAAATGTCCAGTCCCTGCGAACATCTGTGCGAAAATGGATTCGAACGGAAGTTCGCGGGTCTGATGAAAAGACTGCCAGCAGGCACTGACATCGCTCGCTGACCAGGAACGACGCTCGATTGCACACGGGAGAAGCAATGGCCGAACAGAAGAAGAGAGGGCGGGGACGTCCCCGCAACGAGGACATCATCTCCGAGATCGAGGAGTTCCGGGCTCGCCGGGGCATCGACGCCGAGGACTCGCTCAACATGGTCGGTGCCGACGACCGGCGTCTGACTCCCCGCCAGAAGATCGTCCTGCAGACCATCGAACAGGCCGTCATCGACAACGGCTACCCGCCGAGCATGCGCGAGATCGGCAAGGCCGCCGGGCTGGCCTCGCTCTCCAGCGTGGCCCATCAGCTCGCCCAGCTTGAGCGCCTCGGCTACCTGCGCCGCGACCCGCGCCGGCCGCGCGCCATTGAGATCGTCAATCCCGCCGACGAGGCTGCCAAGGCTGTCGAAGAGGCGTTCATCGAATCGTCGAACCTGGCCCAGGTGCCGGTGCTCGGCCGCATCGCTGCCGGCGGGCCCGTGCTGGCCGAGGAATCGGTCGAGGACGTCTTCTCGCTGCCGCGCCAGGTGGTCGGCAGCGGTGAGCTGTTCCTGCTCAATGTCGTCGGCGACTCGATGATCGAAGCTGCGATCTGCGACGGCGACTGGGTCGTCGTGCGCAAGCAGCCGACTGCTGAGAACGGTGAGATCGTCGCGGCCCTCCTCGACGATGAGGCTACCGTCAAGCGGCTGCAGCGCCGTGACGGTGTGCAGTGGCTGCTGCCGGAGAACAAGGACTACGACCCCATCGACGGCACCTACGCCACGATCATGGGCATCGTCGTCGCGGTCATCCGCCGCGTCTGAACCCACCTGCAACACAGCACTGCGGCGCCTGGTCTTCGGACCGGGCGCCGCAGTCGTCTGTGCCGTATCAGCTCACTGGCAGGATCAGTCCTCGCCGCTGGGTGCCAGCCGGCTGAGCGCATCGCGGACGAGAGCCGGGTTGTCGGTGCGCCACATCGGCGGCAGGGAAGCGAGCAGGAAACCTGCGTAGCCGGCAGTGCGCAGCCGGGAGTCGAGCACGGCGACAACACCCTGGTCCTGCACGGAGCGGATGAGCCGCCCGGCTCCCTGCGCCAGGCGCAGTGCGGCATGGGTGGCGCTGACCGTCATGAACCCGTTGGCGCCGCGCTGGGCTGCGGCATGGGTGCGGGCGAGTGCGAGCGGGTCGTCTGGGCGTGGGAAGGGGATCCGGTCGATGACGACGAGCCGGCAGGTCCGCCCGGGCACGTCGACGCCCTGCCACAGCGACATGGTGCCGAACAGGCAGGTGTCGGGTTCGGCTGCGAACCGGGAGACGAGGGCTGAGAGGGTGTCCTCGCCCTGCAGGAGTATCGGCATGGGCAGGTGTTCGCGCAGCTCGGTGGCGGCCTGTTCGGCTGCGCTCTTCGAGGAGAACAGTCCGAGGGTGCCACCGCCGGAGGCTGCGACGAGTTCGCGCAGCTCCTTCAGAGTCTCCTCACTCAGCCCTCCCCTGCCGGGCCGGGGCAGGTGGCCCGCGACGTAGAGGATCCCCTGTTTGTCGTAGGAGAACGGGGAGCCGACGTCGATCGCGTCGTAGGCCGGCGCCTCGGGCCCGGCGAGTCCGAGCGAGGCGGCGACAGGTTCGAACTTCCCGCCCAGGGCCAGGGTCGCCGAGGTGGCGATGACGGTGGCTTCGGAGAAGAGCCCGTTGCGCATCGTGCCGGCCACGCTGAGCGGAGCGACGACGAGCGAGGTGGTGGTGGTCTCGCGGAAGGTGCTGCGGTTGACCCAGGAGACGTCGTTGTTGTCCGGTTCAGCCATCCGCTCGGCGAGGTCGAAGACCTCCTGCACGCGGGCACGTGCCATCTGCCGGCCGGCGTCGGCGTCCTTGGCCTCGTTTCCGTTGGTGTCCGACAGCAGCCGGCTGGCGGCATCCCGGATCTGGCGCACCGCGACGGCGAGATCCTCGGGCCAACGCACGATGAGTCCCTCGTTGGCGTGTTCGAGGGCGCGTTCGAATGCACTGGCAGCACTCGTGAGGTTCTCGATGCTCGATTCCTGCGCCGAGGTGTGCTTGCGTGCCGAGGAGGCCGCCGCGTTGAGCATCGTGACGGTCAGCGAGCCGGTCAGTGCGTTCGTCACCCGGTCGCGCAGTTCGTGGGCCTCGTCTACGATGACGGCACCGTGCTCGGGCAGGACGCTGGCTTCGCCGAAGGAGTCGATGGCCAGCAGCGCATGGTTGGTCACCACGACGTCGGCCTCGCTGGCCCGGATCTTGGCGCGCTCGGCGAAGCACTCCTCGAACATCGGGCACTTGCTGCCCAGGCAGTCGAAGGAGTTGACCGACACCTGCGCCCAGGCGCGGTCGGAGACACCGGGGGTGAGGTCGTCGCGGTCCCCGGTGTCGGTGGTCCGCTCCCAGGAGCGGATGCGCTGGATCTCCTCCCCCAGCGCGGTGATTCCCGAACCGCCGCGGTGGGCGGCACCGTCGGCGCCGAGGTCGAACAGCGTGGTGTCCCCGTCGTCGGGGTAGCCGCCGTCGAGTTTGTGCTTGCACAGGTAGTTGCGCCGTCCTTTGAGCACGGCGGCACGCGGCCGTGCGTCGAGCTCGCCCTTGATCGCCTTGACCAGGCGCGGCAGGTCGCGGTCGATGATCTGGGCCTGCAGGGCCAGGGTGGCGGTGGAGACGACGACGCGCTCACCGGTGCGCACGGCGTATTCGACGGCCGGGACGAGGTAGGCCAGCGACTTGCCGGTGCCGGTGCCGGCTTGGACGAGGAGGTGGGAGCCGTTGTCGAGTGCGGCTCCGACTGCCTCGGCCATGTCCTGCTGTCCGCGGCGCGGTGATCCGCCCAGTGCTGAGACCGCGGTCTCCAGCAGCGGCGGAATCCGGCTCATGCGCGGTGGCCGGCGGCGGCTCCCGCCCCGGCTTCGGACTCAGCTCCGGTGTCGGTGTCTGCCGGGAGGTGCTCCTGGCCGGCGAACATGTCCGGCTTGCGGAACTCCTCCAAGGCTGCGAGCAGGTCGGCGTCGACCTTCGCCTGCACAGCGGTGCCTTCCGGCAGGTGCTTTTCGACGAGCACGGTGCCCTCGTCGTGGATGCGGGAGACGAGGTCGCCGCGGTCATACGGGATCAGCACCGTCACCTCGTGATCAGGTGCCGGCAGCAGCTCGGCCAGCCGCTCGCGCAGCTCACCGATCCCCTCGCCGGTCGCTGCGGAGACGGCGACGGCCTCCGGATAGCGGGCGAGCAGGCCGGTGAGCACTTCCGGGTCGGCCAGATCCGACTTGTTGAACACGATGAGCTCGGCGATGTCATCGGTGTCGGCCTCGGCGAGCACCTCGCGCACGGCTGCCAGCTGCCCGTGCGGGTCCGGGTGAGCGGCGTCAACGACGTGCATGAGCACATCAGCGAACGTCGCCTCCTCCAGTGTGGAGCGGAAGGCTTCGACGAGCTGATGCGGCAGATTGCGCACGAACCCGACGGTGTCGGTGAACGTGAACTCGCGGCCGTCCTCGGTCGTCGCCTGCCGCACCGTGGGGTCCAGGGTGGCGAAGAGCTCGTTGCGGACCATGACATCGGCGTCGGTGAGCCGGTTGAGCAGGGAGGACTTCCCGGCGTTGGTGTAGCCGACGATCGCTACGGCCGGCACCTGGTGGCGCTGCCGGTTGGCGCGCTTCGTCTCCCGTGCCGGGGTCATATCGGCGATCTGGCGGCGCAGCTTGGCCATCCGGGTGCGGATGCGGCGGCGGTCGAGTTCGATCTTCGTCTCACCGGGACCGCGGGAGCCGATGCCCTCACCGCCGGCGACCCGGCCACCGGCCTGACGGGACATCGACTCGCCCCAGCCGCGCAGGCGCGGCAGCAGGTATTCGAGCTGGGCGAGTTCGACCTGGGCTTTGCCTTCGCGGCTCTTGGCGTGCTGGGCGAAGATGTCGAGGATGAGCGCGACCCGGTCGATGACCTTGACCTTGATGACATCCTCCAGCCCGCGCCGCTGGCTAGGCGCCAGCTCGGTGTCGACGATGACGGTGTCAGCGCCGACGGCGGCGACGATGTCGGCCAGTTCCTGGGCTTTGCCGCGTCCCAGGTAGGTGCCCGGGTCCGGGTGGTCGCGGCGCTGCAGCACACCGTCGAGCACGGTCGAGCCGGCCGTCTCGGCAAGCGAGGCGAGCTCACGCAGCGATTCCTCCGCCTCGGCGGCGGTCCCGCGCGTCCAGATGCCGGCGAGCACGACCTTCTCTAGGCGCAGCTGCCGGTATTCGACCTCGGTGACGTCTTCGAGTTCGGTTGAGAGTCCAGAGACCCGGCGCAGCGCCTCGCGCTCGAGAGCATCGAACTGGCTGTCGTCCTGGTGGACGCGGTCCTCGTCGGTCAGTGCAGAGCCGCCGCGGGAGAGGATCCGGTCGATCATCGCATCTTCGCGACTGCGCTCGGTCTCTGCTGGCTGGCCGGTTCCGACGGCAGGGGTGGTCTCGTCTGCGGGGTGACGGCGATGGGTATCGCTTGGCATCGTCCTCATTTCTTCTCTGACGGTCTTCTATTGTCCCACACGGCAGCGACGTCTGCGGCCTGCGCGCCCCGTAGGATGGTGGCGATGAATGAGCACTACTTCTCCGCCCAGCCGGCCAGCGACGCGCAGCTGCGCACCATCGATGTGCGCTTGGCCGGCCGCGACCTGAGCGTCGCGACGGCTGCCGGGGTCTTCTCCCCCGGTCATCTCGACACCGGCACGCGTGTGCTGCTCGACGAGATCCCCGATCCGCCTGACGGCGATGTGCTCGATCTGGGCTGCGGCTGGGGGCCGGTCGCCATCCACACTGCCCTCACCGGCGCTGCTGCCGGCACGCACCCGCGCATCTGGGCGCTCGACGTCAATGAGCGCGCCCTCGACCTCGTCCGCCGCAATGCCGCCGACCTGGGGCTGGGCTCGATTCGTGCGGTCACCGCTGAGGAGATCCAGCCTGAGGTGCGGTTCGCTGCGATCTATTCGAATCCGCCGATCCGGGTCGGCAAGGCGGTGCTGCACGAGCTGCTGCTCACGTGGCTGCCCCGCCTAGCCGTCGGCGGTGAGGCGTGGCTCGTGGTGGCCAAGAAGCTCGGTGCCGATTCGCTGCTCACCTGGCTGCGCGGCGAGCTCGGCGATGCGTATGCCGTGGAGCGGACGACGACGTCGAAGGGCTTCCGGATCCTGCGGATCGAGCGTCTGGCCGACTGAGCGGCCGGCTGGTCGGTCGGCCGTTCCCGAGGCGGTTCAGAGCAGCCGGCGCATGCGCGCCTTGAGCTGTTCGGACAGTTCGATCGCGGCGGTGAGTTCAGCCGGTCCGGTCAGGCTGACCTGGTGGCCGTTGACGTCGATGCGCACAGTGCCGCCAGGCTGATCGACCAGCCATTGGATCGGGCCCTGGGCTCCAGCCCAGTGGTGGGCTGCCAGGGCGGCTGCGCATGCTCCGGTGCCGCAGGCCTGGGTTTCACCGACGCCGCGTTCGAACACGCGCATGCGCAGGCTGCCGGTTGTCGGGTCGCCATCGCCGTCCGGTTCGATGACGATGTATTCGATGTTGGCCCCGGCCGGCGGGTCGGGGTTGAGCTGCGGGGCTGAGGTGAGTTCGGCTGCGGCGAGCTCCTCGGCTGAGGCGAGCGCGACGACGGTGTGCGGGTTGCCCATATCGACGTCTAGGCCCGGCCGGGCGACGTCGATGCCGCGGGTGAGCACCAGCGTGTCCGCGCCTCCATTACCGGAGCCGGGCAGCTGCCACCGGCCCATGTCGACGCGGTACCAGACGTCGGTTTCGCCTGTCGGATCCGGTTCGATCGTCACAGTCTTGACGCCGGCGCGGGTGCCGACCGGCAGTGTCTGGGGGTCGGCGGCGAGATCGTAGCTGCGCAGGTAGTGGGCGAAGGCGCGCACGCCGTTGCCGCACATCTCGGCGATGGAGCCGTCGGCGTTGCGGTAGTCCATGAACCATTCGGCTCCGGCCTCAGCAGCCGTGACCGCTTCGGGGATGCCGGCTGACGTGCAGCGGATGACGCGGATGAGGCCGTCGGCGCCGATGCCGGTGTGCCGGTTGCACAGGAGTGCGACCTGGTCGGCATTGAGGTCCTGTTCGCCGGCGGGATCATAGAGGAACACGAAGTCATTGGCGGTGCCATGCCCGGTCAACAGGGCCGGCGGTGCGGCAGTGTGGTCTGCGGCGTGGGCGTCGGTCATCGGCGTGGCTCCCTTTCAGCCGGCGGCGTCTCGGCACCGTGAGCATAGCACTGCCGGTGCAGCGCTTCGGCCTTCTCAACCAGCTCGGGATAGGTGGCGTCGAGCCACTGGATGCGCTCATCGCGGCGGAACCAGGTCAGCTGACGTTTGGCGAACTGCCGCGTGCGGATGATCGTCGACTCGACTGCCGCCTCGGCGCTCATCCTGCCGTCGAGGTAGTCGATGATCTGGGCGTAGCCGATCGCCTGGGAGGCGGTGCGGCCCTCCCGCAGTCCCGCATCGAGCAGGCGGGTGACCTCGTCGACCCATCCGGCTTCCCACATCCTCTCCACGCGGGCGGCGATGCGTTCGTTGAGCACGGACCGGTCTTCGGCCAAGCCGATCTGCACGGTCGGCATGGCGTATGCGTAGCGGGGCAGGTGGGCGGTGAAGGGCTGGCCGGTCAGTTCGATGACCTCCAGGGCGCGGACGATCCGCCGGGTGTCACCGGTGGTGATCTTCGCTGCGGCGGCTGGGTCAAGTGCGGCGAGCCTGTCGTGCAGGCCTGCCGGACCGTGTGTAACGGCTTCGTCTTCGAGTCGCGCGCGAAGAGCCGGGTCGGTGCCGGGGAAGGTCATGACATCGGTGGCCGCACGCACGTACAGTCCGGAACCGCCGACGAGGATCGGCACCAGATTACGTGCCTGCAGGTCGGCGATGATCCCCCGGGCGCGGGTCTGGAAGTCTGCGACGGAGGCGTCTTCGGTGACGTCGAGGATGTCGATGAGGTGGTGTTCGATACCGCCGCGCTCAGCGACGGGCAGCTTGGCTGTGCCGATGTCCATGCCGCGGTAGAACTGCATCGCATCAGCGTTGATGATCTCCCCGCCAAGCTTCTGGGCGAGTGCGACAGCGAGGTCGGATTTGCCGGTGGCGGTGGCGCCGACGATGTTGATGACCGGCGTGACGGGCTGGGCCGTGCGGTCGGCGGGGCTCATCTCAGCTGCGGGTGCGGATCGTCGGCATGCCCAGCGAGGTCGGTCCGGCCGGCCCTGCTGCCGGGCCGGCGGTTGCACCGCAGCTGTCTGCCTGGCTGCGGTCCCAGGCGTCTCCGGAGCGGGTGCGGCGGATCGTGTAGGCGGCATCGGCGATGAGGAAGTACGGCTTGGCCTCGGTCACCGTTGTCGAGACGACGTCACCGGGGCGGACGTCCTGGGCTGCGGGGTCGATGCGCACGTGGACGAGCCGGTTGTCTTCGGCACGGCCGGTCATCCGGCCGTGCTCGGCATCGCCGGTTTTGGTGACGAGCACGTTGACGTCGGTGCCGATGAGCTTGCGGTTCTCGTCCCAGGCGATTTCGTCCTGGAGGGCGACGAGGCGTTCGAAGCGCTCCTGGACGACCTCCTTGGGCACCTGGTTGTCCATCGTCGCTGCCGGTGTACCGGGCCGGATCGAGTACTGGAAGGTGAAGGCCTGGCTGAAGCGAGCGCGGCGCACGACGTCCATCGTGGCCTGGAAGTCCTCTTCGGTCTCTCCGGGGAAGCCGACGATGATGTCGGTGGTGATGGCGGCGTGCGGGATCGCGTCGCGGACCTTGTCGAGGATGTTGAGGAACCGGCTGGTCCGGTAGGACCGGCGCATCGCTTTGAGGATGCGGTCGGAGCCGGACTGCAGCGGCATGTGCAGCTGCGGCATGACGGCTGGGGTCTCGGCCATGGCGGCGATGACGTCGTCGGAGAACGCTGCCGGGTGGGGGCTGGTGAAGCGGACCCGTTCGATGCCCTCCACGGCGCCGACGGCGCGCAGCAATTTGGCGAAGGCTCCGCGGTCGCGGAACTCAACGCCGTAGGAGTTGACGTTCTGGCCCAGCAGGGTCACCTCGGTGATGCCGTCTGCTGCGAGTGCTTCGACTTCGGCGAGGATGTCGCCGGGACGGCGGTCCTTCTCCTTGCCGCGCAGTGCCGGGACGATGCAGAAGGTGCAGGTGTTGTTGCAGCCGACCGAGATCGACACCCAGCCCGAATGCGTCGATTCGCGGGTTGTCGGCAGAGTTGAGGGGAAGACGTCAAGGCTTTCGAGGATCTCGACCTGAGCTTCCTTGTTGTGCCGTGCCCGGTCGAGCAGAGCCGGCAGTGAACCCATGTTGTGGGTGCCGAAGACGACATCGACCCACGGGGCGCGCTTGACGATGGTGTCGCGGTCCTTCTGGGCCATGCACCCGCCGACGGCGATCTGCAGATCCGGGCGCTGTTCCTTGACCTGGGCGAGCCGGCCGAGGTTTCCGTAGAGGCGGTTGTCGGCGTTCTCGCGCACAGCACAGGTGTTGAAGACGACGATGTCGGCCTGGTCGCCGGCATCGGCACGGACGTATCCGGCGTCGTCGAGGAGACCGGAGAGCCGTTCGGAATCGTGCACGTTCATCTGGCACCCATAGGTCTTGACCTCATAGGTGCGGGTGCGGTTGCCGGCTTCCGGTTCAGTCAGTGCGATTGCCTCAGTCATCGGCAGACATTCTAGCGTGTGCGCACAAGCCGGTACGCCTCGCTGTCGGTCCTCTGGCTGATAGCCTGCCCGTGCATCCCCGATACAGAAGGAGCGACGGTCACGTCACCTGCGGCCCTAACTGATTTCTGCCCTGCCACCCGTGTGCGAGAGCAGGGTCAATCATGACCGACCTCATCGCCGCGCTCACCACAGGTCTCTCCCTGGCCCTCGCCGGGGTGATCGTCGTCGCTGTCGCCTACCGAGGGCAGCGGGGAACCCTTCGGCGCAATCTATGGGTGGGCCTGCGGACAGCGACGCTGATGGAGTCCGACGAGGCGTGGACGACTGGGCATCGGCAGCAGCACGGTATATGTATGTGGCCGGTGCCGGGCTCATCGTCGCTGGCGTGGCGAGCGTGTTCCTCACCGAGGCAGCGTTGGCGATCGTCGCTCTTGCCGGCTGCGTGTGGGTGCTGGCGTGGGTGCTCATCGCCTCACGCGTTGCTACCACAGCAGCAGCACGCGAATAGACCCTGCTTGGCCTGAGTCTGTCAGTCGGTGTCGAGCACCTGCCGGGCGACAGCGAACGACAGGCCGGAGGGGAAGCCGCGGCGGGCGAGCATACTGAGGATGCGGCGCTGGCGGGTCTCATACGGAAGAGCGCGAGTCGAGGCTGCCTTCTTCTCCGCCACGGCGTAGGCGAGATCCCATTCATCGTCGATCTCACCGAGCGCGTCATCGGCGATCGGCCCGTCGATGCCCTTCTTCTTCAGCTCCCGGCGCAGTGCTGACTGTGAGAGCTTGCGCTGTTCGCGTTTGGCCCGCACGAAGCTGTGGGCGAAGTTCGCGTCATCGAGCAACTTCGAACGCTGCAGGCGTTCGATGAGGGCATCGACGATGTCCTCAGGGTGCCCTCGGCCGAGTAGCTTCTCCCGCAGCTCTGACGAGGAGTGATCGCGGGCAGCGAGCATGTTGAGCGCACGTTTCTTCGCCCGCTTGTACTCCGGGTCGTCAGCGATCGGATCCGGCTGCTCGTCTGCGACGGACTCAGTGAGCGATGCAGACGAGTGTGCACCGTGGATCCGCCCGTCAGTGCCGACGGAGTCGATCGCCTGCTGCAGAGCGGCCAGGACGTCCGCGGTGCTGCGGACGTCCTGGCCGGTTGCGTCATCAGCTCGGGACATTGTCCAGGGAGTCGGCTGCCGGTGCCGGAGCCTCAGGGGCTGCCTCGGCTTCTGCTGCCTCTTCCTCGACCTTGATGAGGCCCATCTTGTGCTTGATCTTCAGCTCGATCTCCTCAGCCAGGCCGGGATTGTCGCGCAGGAAGTTGCGCACGTTCTCCTTGCCCTGGCCGAGCTGGTCGCCGTCGTAGGTGAACCAGGAGCCGGACTTGCGGATGATGCCGTTGTCGACGCCCATGTCGATGAGGCTGCCCTCTCGCGAGATGCCCTGGCCGTAGATGATGTCGAACTCGGCCTGCTTGAACGGCGGGGCGACCTTGTTCTTCACGACCTTGACGCGGGTGCGGTTGCCCACGGCGTTGCCGGCTTCCTTGAGTGTTTCGATGCGGCGGACGTCCATCCGGACCGAGGAGTAGAACTTCAGTGCCTTACCGCCCGAGGTGGTCTCCGGGGAGCCGAAGAACACGCCGACCTTCTCACGCAGCTGGTTGATGAAGATCGCGGTTGTGCCGGAGTTGGCCAGGGCGCCGGTGAGCTTGCGCAGTGCCTGGGACATGAGGCGGGCCTGCAGGCCGACGTGCGAGTCGCCCATCTCGCCTTCGATCTCGGCCTTGGGTACGAGTGCGGCGACCGAGTCGATGACGATGACATCGAGTGCCCCGGAGCGGATGAGCATGTCGGCGATCTCAAGAGCCTGCTCACCGGTGTCCGGCTGCGAGACGAGCAGCTGGTCGGTGTCGACGCCGAGGGCCTTGGCGTATTCGGGGTCGAGTGCGTGCTCAGCGTCGATGAAGGCGGCGATGCCGCCGTTCTTCTGCGCATTGGCCACCGCGTGCAGGGCCACGGTCGTCTTACCCGAGGATTCCGGGCCGTAGACCTCGACGATGCGCCCGCGTGGGATGCCGCCGACGCCGAGGGCGATATCGAGGGCGATCGATCCGGTCGGGATCGCCGCGATGGGCTGGCGGGTCTCTTCGCCCAGGCGCATGACAGCGCCCTTGCCGAACTGGCGGTCGATCTGTGAGACGGTCGCTTCGAGCGCCTTCTCCCGGTTGCCGGCGGCCGGTGCGGCGCCGCGCGTGTTCTTCGCTGCCATGGATTCCTCCTTGAGGTGGTTCATCGATCTGCCAGCAACTCTAGGCTCCGGCACTGACATCGACTCGATTCACGATGTGAAGCTGTGGACAACCCGCGCGCTGCGCACCTGTGGTCACAGCCGGGCGGCGTATCTGGGCACCACTATAGCGGCTCATGCGAACATCAGTTCGAAATGTGCGGCGTGTCGTCGATGTTGGCCTCTGGTCGAAGCTCGCCTCTGCATGCGTGCCGCAGCGCCTTCGCTCGACGCCAGCGTCCCCGCACCTGCTCAGAACGGGTTGGCCCGCGGCTTCCTGTCCTGACCGAGCCAGCGCTCTTCGGGAACTCCTGCGGCAGCGCAGACAGCCAGCCAGATCTCACGCGCCTCGAATCCGGCTTCGAACGCCTCAGCCGGCGTGCGTGAGCCCAGTGTTGAGAGTGCCAGGTCTGTGTGCAGGGAGGCTGCGCGGATGGAGCCGAACTCGTCGTTCATCAGCTCCCAGTAGGCGGTATGGCGCATCAGGCCTGTCCGGCGAGCGCTTCGTCTGCGAGCACGCGCTCGGACAGCTCGGCGGGAACGGTGTCGGGAATGTCGACGCCTTCGCTGATCGCGAAGCGGTCGCTGACCTCGCGCAGCAGCAGGGAGACCGGCATATCGAGGGCTTCGCAGATGGCGGCGAGCAGCTCGGAGGAGGCCTCCTTCTGGCCGCGTTCGATCTCACTCAGGTAGCCCAGGGACACGCTGGCCCCGGTGGAGACGTCGCGCAGGGTTCGGTTCTGCCGGCGACGTGCGGTCCTCAGCGTGTCACCGATCTCGGTCCGCAGAAGAGTCATGTGCGTCCTTTCTCAGCGACAGGGTTCATGTGAAACCTTCAACACCGCGGTGCTGTGGTTTGTTCCATCCAATCTACCGTTTCCGTCAATCCGGCGCCGCCTCAGGGCCGCTGTTTAAGACAATGCCCAGCGATCTTGCACCCAGGCGGCCAGCTGGGACAGGCAGGCCTCGACGGTCGCCTGCCGGATCTGGGCGCGGTCGCCGGAGAAATCGTGGCCCACCACCTCGGGTTCGGCCATCTGCGGAACGAGCAGGGCGGTGAAGACCCGGCCGACCGGCTGGCCGTCCTGCGGGTCCGGTCCGGCGACCCCGGTGCAGGCCAATGCGATATCGGCCTGGCAGGCGCGGGCCGCGCCGGTGGCCATCTGGGCGGCGACCTGCGGGTGGACCGCTCCCGAGGTGGTGAGCAGGTCGGCGTCGACGCCGGCCAGTGCGGTTTTGAGGTCGGTGGCATAGGTGACCAGTCCCCCGCGCAGCACGGCCGAGGCGCCGGGCACGTCGGCGATCGTGGCCGCGAGCTTCCCGGCGGTCAGCGATTCGCAGGTGGCCACGGTCAGCCCGGCGGTGGTGAGGCGGCGGATGATCTCGGCGACGGTCACGGGGTGACCTTGAGCCGCTTGTAGATCTGGACGAGGTAGTCCACGCCGGTGACGATCGTGACGATGACCGCGGCGGTGAGCACGACCCAGGCGAGGATGACGAGCCAGAACGTCACGATGGCCGGCAGCACGGCGTGCAGCGGAGCGATGGCGATGAACAGCGCCAGCGCAACGGTCTGCAGCACGGTCTTGAGCTTGCCGCCCTTCGAGGCCGGCAGCACGATCCGCTTGACGATGAGGAGTCTGAGGATGGTGATGCCGAACTCGCGGATGAGGATGATGACCGGGATCCAGATCGGCAGCACGCCGATCCACCACAGGCCCAGCAGGGCGGCGGACATGAGGGCCTTGTCGGCGATCGGGTCGGCGATCTTGCCGAAGTCGGTGATGAGGTTGTAGCGGCGGGCGATGTCACCGTCGATCTTGTCGGTGATCATCGCAAGCAGGAAGATGATGAGGGCCCACAGCCGCCACACCGGGTCGAGGCCGTCGTGGGCGAGCAGCACGAAGAGGAAGACGGGGACGAGCAGGATCCGCACCGTCGTGAGGACGTTCGGGACGTTGAAGTTGCTCGGCTTCTGGGCAGCCGCATCGTGTGAAGTCATCACCGGCCAGTCTAGCCGCTCACTCACCCCCTGTTCAGGCCGGTGGCTGGGCCTCCAGCAGGTATCGGCAGCCGAGGTCGGCGCACAGTGCTGCGAGCTGATCGGTCAGCCGTGCGGCCAGTGGGATGCCGTGGGCTGAGCGGTCGGCGCGGTGGGCGATCTGCGGGTCTCCTGCGACCTGGACGGGCACGGCCGGGTCCAGCGGTGCGGCTGCCCGCAGGTCCTCCCGCAGCTGCGCGGTGTAGCCGGCTGCCGGGTTGGCGGGATTGACGAGACCGGGGTCGATGGCGATGAAGGTGTAGCCGACGTCGTGGAAGCCGTCCCTGTTGCCCGGCTGGTCGGCTCCGCCGAGTGCTGCAGACAGGATCTGCACCATGGTCGCCAGTCCGTAGCCTTTGTGCCCGGCGGCCTGCGGGCCGGGCCCGCCGAGCGGGCTGAGGCCGTAATTGCCGGATTCGTCGGTCAGCCCGGCATAGGCGGCTGCGGCGTTCCGGACCGGTGCGCCGGTGGTGTCGGTGACCCAGTCGGCGCCGAGCTGGCGGCCGGTGAGCTCGTGGACCTTCACCTTGTTCAGCGGCACGGTCGTGGTGGCCATGTCGAGGACGACGGGTTCGTCGTCACCGGCCGGGGCTGCGAAGCCGATCGGGTTGGTGCCCATGAACGGGTGCTTTGCGCCCGTCGGGGTCTGCAGCGCGCCGCGGGTCGAGCACATCGACAGGCCGATGAGGCCCTCGCGGGCGGCCATGATCGCGTAGTAGCCGGCGGCGCCGTAGTGGTTGGCGCGGTGCACGGTGGCCAGCCCGATGCCGTATTCCCGGGCCTTAGCCATCGCCTGGCGCATCCCCGCGTGCCCGGCCAGGTGCCCGAATCCGGCGCGGGCGTCGATGAGGACGCTGGCCCTGTGGTCGTGTTCGACGACCGGTGCGGCGGCCGGGTCGATGGAGCCCTCGGCGATCTCCTGGTGGTAGATCGGCAGCATCGAGATGCCGTGGGAGTCGATGCCGGAGAGGTCGGTGTGGAACATCACCTCGGTGCAGATCTCAGCGGCCCGCGCATCGGCCCCGAACGCGCGCATGATCTCCAGGATCTGCTCCCGGGTCGAGGCGGCGGTGAAGCGCTGTTCGCTCACCGGTTCGTCAGCTGCCAAGCGTCTTCACCGGAGGCCTCGACGATCTCCAGGCCGGTGTCCGGGTCGATGTCGCCGGGCTGGAAGCCGGCGGCGTCGTCGTCGGAGGTCACCGGCGAGTCATAGGCCTGGTCGGTCTCCGGCATGCCAGCTGCGTCATCCGTGCCCGAGGCGGCCGGCGCCTCGGGTGCGGCTGGCGGGTCTTCGCCGCGCAGGCGGGCGATGACCTCGGGCAGCTGTTCGGGGGTGATGAGCACGTCGCGGGCCTTCGGGCCCTCTGAGGGGCCGACGATGCCGCGGGATTCGAGCAGGTCCATGAGCCGGCCGCCCTTGGCGAAGCCGACCCGCAGCTTGCGCTGCAGCATCGACGTCGACCCGAACTGGGTGGTGACGACCTGCTCGGCTGCCTGGATGAGCAGCTCGAGGTCATCGCCGATCTCCTCGTCGATGACCTTCTTGGGCTCGTCGACGGCGACGTCCTCGCGGTAGACCGGGGTGAGCTCGCCCTTGACGTGCTCGACGACGGTGTGGATCTCCGATTCGTTGACCCACGCGCCCTGCACGCGCATCGGCTTGGCTGCGCCCATCGGCAGGAACAGCGCATCGCCCTGGCCGATGAGCTTCTCCGCGCCCGGCTGGTCGAGCACGACGCGCGAGTCGGCCAGCGAGGAGGTCGCGAACGCCAGGCGGGAGGGCACATTGGCCTTGATGAGGCCGGTGACGACGTCGACCGAGGGCCGCTGGGTGGCGAGCACGAGGTGGATGCCGGCGGCGCGGGCGAGCTGCGTGATCCGCTGGACGGAGGCCTCGACATCGCGGGGGGCGACCATCATGAGGTCGGCGAGCTCGTCGATGACGACGAGCAGGTACGGGTACGGGTGGAGTTCGCGCTCCGAGCCGGGAGGCGCGGTGACGGTGCCCTCGCGGACGGCCTTGTTGAACTCCTTGACGTGTTTGAACCCGAAGTGGGCCAGGTCGTCGTACCGGGTGTCCATCTCCCGCACCACCCAGTCGAGAGCCTCGGCGGCCTTCTTCGGGTCGGTGATGATCGGGGTGATGAGGTGCGGGATGCCGGCGTAGATGGTGAGCTCGACGCGTTTGGGGTCGACGAGGATCATGCGCACCTCGTCGGGGGTCGCGCGCATCATGATCGAGGTGATCATCGAGTTGACGAAGCTCGACTTGCCCGAACCGGTCGCACCAGCGACGAGCAGGTGCGGCATCTTCGCCAGATCGGCGACGACGAAGCCGCCTTCGACGTCCTTGCCGAGCCCGACGACCATCGGGTTCTCCGTCTGCCGGGCGGCCTGCGAGCGCAGGACATCGCCGAGCGCGACGGTTTCGCGGTCGGTGTTGGGGATCTCGATGCCGATCGCCCGCTTGCCCGGGATCGGCGAGATGATGCGGACATCCGGGCTGGCGACGGCGTAGGCGATGTTCTTCGACAGCGCGGTGACCTTCTCGACCTTGACACCGGTGCCGAGCTCGACGATGTAGCGGGTGACGGTCGGGCCGCGGGAGAAGCCGGTGACGTGGGCGTCGATGCCGAATTGGTCGAACACCTCGCGCAGGGATTCGACGACCCGGTCGTTGGCCTCGGAGCGCTCCTTGGCCGGCGGGCCGGCGACGAGCGCGTCGGATGAGGGCAGCGTGTAGGTGACGTCGCCTGCCAGGGTCAGCTGTTCGGTGCGCTCCGGCAGCTCGCCGGTGGCCTGCGGGGCAGGCGTGGAGACATTGGGCACCGTGCCTGCCGCCGCACCGGCGCGTCCAGCCGCAGCGGCGGCGCTGTCAGCCGCTCCCGAGGCGCCGAGCACGCGGGTGGCGGCATCCTCCTTGATCTTCGCGGCGTCCTGTTCGGCCTTGGTGGGGCGGCGCTCACCGGGCTTGGGGCCGACGGCGTCGACATCGTAGAGCTCATCGTGGGCCGGTGTGTCGCCGGCGATGTCGTTCTCGTGGATATAGGCCTTGTCATAGGCCGGGTCGGCTTCTGGGTCGGCAGCGGCCTTGGCGAGTTCGGCTTCGACGTCGAGCTTCTTCTTCCGCGACCGGCGCTTGGAGCCCATCGGCTTGAGCGTGTTCGTCTGCCGGCCTTCGCTGACGAGGTCATCGGCGGCCGGGGTCTCGTCCTCATCGGCGTGGGCCGGCTGAGTGTGGCCGGTCAGGGCGCAGTAGGCGTCGTAGATGCGCTGCGGGATCCGGTTGACCGGGGTGGCGGTGATGACGAGGACGGAGAAGAGTCCGAGCAGTACGAGCAGAGGCACGGCGACATACGAGGTGGTGGCGGCGACCAGCGGTGAGGAGATGATGAACCCGAGCGCGCCGCCGCCGTTGATGAGTGCGGCGTGCGAATTGGCGAACGTCGGGGTGCCCACGGCGATGTGCGCCAGGCCTGCAGCGGCGAAGGTGAAGCCGATGAGGCCGATGAGGATGCGGTTGTTGCCGCGGGTTTCGCGGCCGCGCAGGAACAGCCGCAGCGCGTAGCCGAGCAGCAGCACCGGCAAGGCGAGGGCGACCCGGCCGAAGGTGCCTTCGACGACGGCGCGCACGCCGTCACCGAACGGGCCGGGAATGTGCCACCATTCGAAGGCGGCGAAGACGATGGCGAGGCCGACGAGGAAGAAAGCCGTGCCGTCGCGGCGGTTGGGATTGTCGTCGTCGGGTGTCTCGGTGAACACGGTGCGGGCGCGGTTGCCTGCCATATGTGCCACTCCCATCCATGCCCCAGTGAACACGCTGGGTCCCTGGGTGTCGTGAGTCCCCTTGGGGCCGCGCGCAGCGGGAGCGGCCTGCGTGCCGCGCCTCTTGCGTCCGGTACCAGCGGGGGAAGTCGTACTGGTCGCCATGATGCCTATCGTAGGGGCGAGGTGGCGGGCCGGGCCGAATTTGGCTCGGCGTGTAGGGAAATGGCGCGGCGGCTGCCGACTGTCCGGCAGCCGCCCCCGGTCACTGCACGGCGGCCTCGGCTCCGGGGACGACGACGACCATCGGCACGATCATCGGCCGGCGGCGCAGCCGTGAGGAGATCCAGCGGCCGATGGTGCGGCGGATGATCTGCTGGAGCTTGTACTGGTCCTTGACCCCGTCGGTGAGCGCTTCGGCCACTGCGTCGGCGATCTTGGGTTTGATGTGGTCGAACACATTGTCGTCTTCGGCCATGCCGCGGGAGTTGATGACCGGCCCGGTGATGATTTTCTGCGCCTGTGTGTCGACGGTCATGAAGATCGACACGAAGCCCTCGCCGGCGAGGATGCGCCGGTCCTTGAGGTCGGCTTCGGTGATCTCGCCGACCGAAGAGCCGTCGACGAAGACGTATTCGCAGTCGACAGCTCCGACCACCCGGGCGCGGCCGTCCTTGAGGTCGACGACCCAGCCGTCATCGGCGATGACGATGTTCTCCTCCGGCACGCCGGTCTGGGCGGCGAGCTTGCCGTTGGCGAGCATGTGCCGCCATTCGCCGTGGACGGGCATGACGCCCTTGGGCTTGACGATGTTGTAGCAGTACAGCAGCTCCCCGGCCGAGGCGTGGCCCGAGACGTGCACTTTGGCGTTGCCCTTGTGCACGACACGGGCGCCGAGCTTCATGAGCCCGTTGATGACGCGGTAGACCGAGGTCTCATTGCCGGGGATGAGCGAGGAGGCGAGGATGATCGTGTCATCGGCGCTCACCTCGACCTTCGGATGCGCGCCGTTGGCCATCCGCGACAGCGCTGCCATCGGCTCGCCCTGCGAACCGGTGCACATGAGCACGATCTGGTCATCGGGATACTTGTCGAGGTCCTTGAGGTCGATGATGACTCCGCGGGGGGCGTGGAGGAAGCCGAGATCCTGCGCGATCTTCATATTGCGCACCATCGACCGGCCGATGAGCACGACCTTGCGGCCGTGCGCCTGGGCGGCTTCGAGGACCTGCTGGACGCGGTGGACGTGGGAGGCGAAGGAGGCGACGATGACCCGCCCGGTGGCGGTGGAGACGACGGAGTCGAGGACCGGCCCGATGTCCTTCTCCGGGGCGGTGAAGCCGGGAACCTCGGCGTTGGTCGAGTCAGTGAGGAACAGGTCGACGCCCTCTTCGCCGAGGCGGGCGAAAGCACGCAGATCGGTGATCCGGCGGTCGAGCGGCAGCTGGTCCATCTTGAAATCGCCGGTGTGCAGCACGGTGCCCGCACCGGTGCGGATGAACACGGCCAGGGCGTCGGGGATCGAATGGTTGACGGCGACGAACTCCAGGTCGAAGGGCCCGAGCTGGTCGGCTTCGTTCTCGCGCACCACGCGGGTGACGGTCTTGCGCAGGCGGTGCTCCTTGAGCTTGGCCTCCACCAGCGCGAGAGTCAGCGAAGAGCCGAGGACGGGGATGTCCTCGCGGCGCTTGAGCAGGTAGGGCACCGCGCCGATGTGGTCTTCGTGACCGTGGGTGAGGACCAGGCCGACGATGTCGTCCATCCGGTCGTCGAGGTAGCTGAAGTCAGGCAGGATGAGGTCGATGCCAGGCTGCTCCTCTTCGGGGAAGAGGACACCGCAGTCGACGATGAGCAGCTTGCCGCGGTACTCGAAGACGGTCATGTTCCTGCCGACCTCGCCGAGGCCGCCGAGGGCGACGATGCGCATCGCCTCGGGGTCTGCCTTCGGTGGGTCGCCGGGATCGATCGCGTAGTTCGTCATCTGGTTGGTCACGTGAGGTAACCGCTCCTTGTCATTTCGCGGCGCAGGAACTCCACCTGGTCCTCCGATGCTTCAAGCAGCGGCAGGCGGGTTGCGCGGGTGGGAAGCACACCCTGGAGCTGAAGCGCCGCCTTGGCGGAGATCGCTCCCGGCATGTGGTTCATGATGGCGTCGATGAGGCTGACGAGGCCCGCTGCCACGTCGCGGGCAGCGTTGAGATCGTTGGTGCCGACATACTCGGTCATCTGGGCGAGGCGGTCGGCGCAGATGTGCCCGGCGACGGAGACGACGCCGATCGCCCCGCAGCTCATGAGCGGCAGGTTGAGTGCGTCCTCACCGGAGTAGTAGGTCAGGCCCGTCTCGCTCATCACCTGCAGGGCCGAGGCGATGTCTCCCTTGGCGTCCTTGACGGCGAGGATGTTCGGGTGGGCGTCGAGGGCGGCCAGGGTGGCCGGCTCGAGCGGCACGCTGGAGCGGCCGGGAATGTCGTAGAGCATCACCGGCAGGTCGGTGGCATCGGCGACAGCGCGCATATGCGTGATGATGGCGTCCTGCGGCGGCTTCGAGTAGTACGGGGTGACGAGCAGCAGCCCGTCGGCACCGGCGTCGCGGGCCTGCTGGGCGAGCTCGATCGAATGGGTGGTGTTGTTCGTCCCGATCCCGGCGACGAGCTTGGCGCGATCACCGGCGCCGCGGCGGGCGGCGGTGAGCAGTTCGGACTTCTCGGCATCGGTCGTCGTGGGTGATTCGCCGGTGGTCCCGGAGATGACGAGCATGTCGTTGCCGAGGTCGACGAGGTGGGCGGCGAGCGCCTCGGCGGTGTCGTAGTCGACCTCTCCCGAGGCGGAGAAGGGAGTCACCATTGCGGTGCCGACCGTGCCGAAGGCCGCGGCAGCATCGCGTGCCTGCGCAGAGTTCACCATAGCCATGCTCTCATCCTACCGCCGCCGCTCGCAGCTGAGAGGACAGGCACGGCGGCTGTGAAAGAATCGAGGGCGATATTCCGCGCCTCGCATCACCGGGAGGATCCATGTCCGACACGCCTGCCGGCCCGCCTGCTGCCAGGCCGGCCACCGCCTCGGGGCCGGCCGCCGGGATGCGACTGCTGGGGGTGGATCTGGCGCGGTCGATCGCACTGCTGGGGATGATGATCACACATATCATTCCCCTCGATGACCCGGATCCGACGTGGGCGACGCTCTTCGCCGGCCGCTCCTCGGCCCTGTTCGCGGTGCTCGCCGGGGTCTCGGTGGTGCTCTCGACCCGCACGCTGCTCTCCGTGCCCGGACCGCGTGCCTGGCTGGCGGCCGCGTCCGGGCTGTGGGTGCGCGGGGCGGTGATCTTCGTCCTCGGCCTGCTGCTGGCCTCACTGGGTTCCTCAGTGGCGGTGATCCTCGCGAACTACGGGCTGATGTTCATCATCGCCTCGTTCCTGCTGCGCCTGCCCCGGCTGGCGCTGGGCATCCTGGCTCCGGTGTGGCTCATCGCCACCCCGTTCCTCAGCCATGCGCTGCGCACCGGGCAGGGCCTGTACCCCAGCTACGAGGTCCCGGATGTGCTCATGCTCGCCGATCCGGGGCTGCTGCTGACGGAGCTGGCGATCACCGGGTACTACCCGGTGCTGCAGTGGATGGGCTTCGTGCTGCTGGGCATGTGCATCGCCCGTCTCGACTGGACGTCGCGCAGCCTGTGGACCGGGCTGGCGTTCATCGGCTCCGCGGTGGCGGCACTGACGCTGTTCGCCTCCTCGCTGCTGCTGACGATGGGCGGGCGGGCCGTGCTCGAGGCCGAGCTCGCCTCGGGCGCGGATCCGTTCGGCTCCGAGCTGGAGTATCTGCTCGCGGTCGGCAGCTACGGCACGACCCTGCCGGGTTCCTGGTGGTGGCTGGTGATCGCCGGGCCGCACTCGGCCACTCCCCTGGACCTGCTGCATACCTCAGGGGTGGCGGTCGCGGTGCTGGCGGTGTGCATGCTCGCCGCTCGCGGGCCGGCGCTGCGCTGGCTGGCCCCGTTCATCGCAGCCGGTGCCATGCCGCTGAGCATCTACACCGTCCACGTCATCGGCGTGGAGATCACCGAAGCGCTCCTCCCGCCGCTGGCAGGGCTGGCGGTGCATATCGTCGCGGCCCTGGTCTTCGCCACCGTGTGGGTGCGCTTCGTCAGTCCGCGCGGACCACTCGAGTGGCCGCTCAGCCTACTGGTCGCCCGGGTGCGGGCAGGACTCCTGCCGGCACCGCCGGCCTCGCGGGCGTGAGCCGGTCTCAGACGGCTGTCTTCTCCAGCTTGATCGCGTGCCGCATCGCCGCACGTGCCCTGCGCCGGTCCCCGGCGGCATCGTAGGCGCAGGAGAGGCGGAACCAGCTGCGCCAGTCATCGGGGGCCGCTTCGGTTTCGGCGCGGTACTTCTCGAACTCCTCCTCGGCTGCTGCGCGGATGATCTTGCCGCCGGGGGTGCGCGGAAGCGTGTCCGGCGGCAGTCCGCCCTCCGTGCCGAGGATCCTGGCCAGGCGCTCCATCGCGGAGCCGAAGAGCAGCTCGCGGATGAGCGCCCATGCCCCGACGATGGGCAGGACGAGGAGTGCGATCCCGAGTGCTTTGGCGATGAGGTTGGGATCGCTGAGCATGATCCAGGCGCGCTGGAGCATGAAGATGAGGTACAGGACCAGCAGCGCTGAGATGATGAGTGCGCCGAGCTTCGCTTTCGACATGCGTATAGCGGTGCTCAGATCGACAGGAAGTGCTCGAGCCCGACGGTCAGGCCGGGCTTGTCGCCGATGGCGCGCACAGCGGTGATGATGCCGGGCATGAATGCCTGTGTGTCGAAGGTGTCGGTGCGGATGGTGAGCGCCTCGCCCTGGGAGCCGAACATGATCTCCTCACTGGCGTTCATGCCAGCCTGCCGGACGGCGTGGACGTGGATACCGTCGATGACTGCTCCGCGGGCGCCGTCGGGGTCCGATTCGGTGGCGTCCGGAGCAGGCCCGAGGCCTGCCCGCTGGCGGGCGGCGGCGATCCGCTGGGCGGTGTGGGCGGCGGTTCCCGAGGGCGCATCGAGTTTGCGCGGATGGTGGATCTCGAGCACTTCAGCGGAGTCGAAGTAGCCGGCGGCGATCTCAGCGAAGTGCATCGCCAGCACCGCGCCGATCGAGAAGTTCGGAGCGATGAGCACGCCGGTGTTTGGCTGATCGGCCAGCTGCTGCTCCAGTGCGTCGAGGCGTTGGGCGTCCCAGCCGGTGGTGCCGACGACGGTGTCGATGCCGCGGGAGACGAGGAAAGCGACGTTGTCGGCGGTCGCCTTGGGCACGGTGAGTTCGACGGCGACGTCGATATCGGCGTCGGTGAGGGAGTCGAGGGAGTCGGAGCTGCCGAGTGCGGCGGCGAGTTCAAGTCCGTCTGCGGCTTCGATCGCTTCGACGGCGTGGCTGCCCATGCGTCCGTGAGCTCCGATGACGGCGACGCGGATTGCGCTCATGTTCCTCTTTTCAGGTCGCGGGTGCGTGGGTTTCAGTCTAGTGCCCGGCGGCGTCCGAGGCGGTGTGGCCTTCGCGACTCAGCTGCCATGGCCGGGGATCGCCGGCCGGCTGCTTGTCCGGCGCCGAGGGTCACCCGCGCGCACATGGTGCCTTCGCCCCCGTGGGGACGGGCTTCTGGGCGAAGCGCGCCGCTGCGAGAGCGTCTGCGATCTCCGGGATGTTGGACTGCAGGTCGACGTCGGCATCGTTAAGCGCTGCCTGGCGGATGTCGATGAGCTGGACGGCGGTCTCCGGCTGCCAGCGTGCGAGGCGGAAGATGGAATCGGTCATCGTGACAAGAGAAGGCGCCTTGTGCTGAATGCAGTGGCGGCCCGGATCCGGGTGGATCCGAGCCGCCGGGGGTTCAGTGCGCGGCGGTTCAGCCGAGCAGCATGCCCTTGGTCTGCTGGCGGGCGCGCTCGAAGCGGGCTCCCGCGTCCTCCCAGTTGACGACGTTCCACCAGGCCTTGACGTAGTCGGGCTTGACGTTCTGATAGTCGAGGTAGAAGGCGTGCTCCCACATGTCGAGCTGCAGAACCGGCACACCGCCGAGCTGGATATCGGACTGCTGGTCCTTCAGCTGGCCGATGAGCAGGTTTCCGCCGAGTGCGTCGTAGTACAGCACAGCCCAGCCCGAACCCTGGATGGTGGTCGCGGCGGTGGTGAACTGCTCGCGGAACTTGTCGAACGAGCCGAAGGCGTCGTCGATGGCTGCTGCGAGTTCGCCGACCGGCTTGTCGCCGCCGTCCGGGGACATGTTGTTCCAGAAGATCGAGTGGTTGACATGGCCGCCGAGGTTGAACTGCAGGTCGCGGGTGAGCTTCGGCAGGTTCGACAGATCGCCGGACTCACGGGCCTCGGCCAGCTGCTCCAAGGCGGTGTTGGCGCCCTTGACGTAGGTGGCGTGGTGCTTGTCGTGGTGCAGCTCCATGATCTTGGCCGAGATATGCGGCTCAAGTGCTGCGTAGTCATAGGGCAGGTCCGGGAGCGTGTACTGCTCAACCATGAGAATCCTCCTCATACGTGGATGACGGCCCGTCGGTTGTGCCAGGCTCTGTCCGGCATAACGGGCTCGCTACCCACCTTATTCCATCGCTCAATCAGTTTCAGAAGTGAGGAAGTGAATATCTCGTCATGGTCCGAAGAGGAAGGCGCCGACGTACATGGCAGTCGGCACGCAGCACACGCCGCCGATGAGCGAGATGAATCCCCAGGCGATCCGCGCAGCCCCCTCCAGCCGGTGGTGGAACGGCGCGCAGACGGCGCCGATAGTGTCGATGGCGGACGGGGCGGGAGGCGGGTGCCGGTCATCGGGCCCGAGGCGGTGGTGTCCGAGGTGCGGGTCTGCTGGGTTCACGAAGGGGTCTTGGGAGTCTCATTCGTCTCGGGAAGGCGGGGTGCGGTCTCCGGTCCTATCGCTCTCCCCTGCGCGCAGCTCTGCCGCGCGCCTGCCGACGGTTAGGATGGCCGGCAAGCGGATCACCTGAGATGAGGAGTCGTCATGCAGCCGGTCTTCGACGCGCACCTGCACATCATCGATCCGGGCTTTCCGCTCACGGCCAATGACGGGTATCTGCCCGATCCCTTCACCGTCGCTGACTACCGGCAGCGCATCGCAGGCCTGCCAGCTTCTGCCGGCATGGAGGTCGTCGGCGGTGCGGTCGTGTCCGGGTCGTTCCAGGGCTTCGACCAGACGCATCTTGTCGCAGCGCTTGCAGCTCTCGGTTCGGGTTTCGTCGGGGTCACGCAGGTGCCGGTCAGTGTCACGGATGCTGAGATCGATGCGCTCGATGCCGCAGGAGTGCGGGCGGTGCGGTTCAATCTGCGCCGCGGAGGCTCCGCCGGCATCGAGGATGCCGAACTGCTCGCGCGGCGGGTCTGGGATCGCGCCGGCTGGCATGCCGAGTTCTATCTCGATGCCCGAGATCTCAGCCAGCTCAGCCCGCTGCTGACCCGGCTGCCGCAGGTGAGCATCGACCACCTCGGACTCTCACAGGCTGGGTTTCCGCAGCTGCTGCGCCTCGCTGAAGCCGGTGCCAAGATCAAGGCCACCGGTTTCGGCCGGATCGAATTCGACCCAACCGGTGCCCTGCGGCGGATCGCCGAGGCGAACCCGCAGGCGCTCATGGCTGGTACCGATCTGCCCTCGACGCGGGCAGATCGGCCCTTCGCCGACGACGACCTCACCCTCGTCCGCGACGTGCTGACTCCTGCACAGACGCAGGCGGCACTGTGGGGCAATGCCGCCGAGCTCTACCTGCGCACACGCCACCCCGGCACGGACGACAGCGTCAGCTAAGCAGCCCGGGTCACTGCGGCAGGTGCGTGTGTCACTGCGGCAGGCGCAGGTCCCCGCGCGGGCCGAGGGTGACGAGCGCACGCGGTCCGGCAGCGAGGTCGGCAGCGATTGCCGAGACATCGGCTGGGGTGACCTTGCGGACGGTGTCGAGCAGGTTCTGCGGGGACTCCAGCGGAAGACCTGCGAGTTCGGAGCGGGCCAGCCGGTTCATCCGGACCGCGGAGCTCTCCAGGCTCAGCATCATCGACCCGGCTGCCTGAGCGACGATGTCGGCGACCTCCTCCTCGCCGGGCAGTTCGGCAGCGAGGCGCTCGAACTCAGCAACACACAGGTCGATGACGTCTTGGGCGGCGTGCGGGGCGCAGCCGGCGTACATGCCGAACTGGCCGGAATCCGAGTACCGGGAGGCGACGCTGTGGACGGAATAGGCCAGTCCGCGGTCTTCGCGCACGGACTGGAACAGCCGTGAGGACATCCCGCCGCCGAGCAGCGAGAACATGACGGAGAACGCGAACCGGCGCTCATCGCCTTCGCTCAGCCCGGGCATGCCGATGATGATGCCCTGCTGTTCGGTGTCCTTGCCGATGCATGCGGTTTCCGAGGCGAACTCAGGCGCGACACGCGACGGGCGGACCACCTCGGGCGCGGCATCCGGCAGATGAGCAGTCGCTTTGGTGACGAGCGCGACGATCTGCTCATGGGTGGCCCCGCCTGCTGCGGTGAACACCAGCCGCGGGCCGATGTAGGCGGTCTCGTAGTGCTCGCGCAGCACCGTGTGGGCAAGGGTGCGGATCTGCTCCTTCGTCGCCCCGACCGGCCGGCCGAGCGGGTGGCCGGGGTAGACGAGGGCGTCGAACTTCTCGTACAGCACATCGGTCGGGTCGTCGGCGGCCATCGCGAGCTCCTCGATGATGACGCCGCGTTCGCGTTCGAACTCGCCGGCATCGAGCGTGGCGTGAAGCACCATGTCCCACAGCAGGTCGGTGACCGGCGGCAGGTCGTCGACCAGGCAGCGGGAGAAGTAGCAGGTGTACTCCTTCGACGTCACCGCATTCGACTCGCCGCCGGTGCGGTCGAAGATCTGTGCGATCTGTTTGGCCGACCGTCTGGTGGTGCCCTTGAACAGCATGTGCTCGAGGAAATGGGTCGAGCCTGCCGTCAGGTCGGTTTCGTCGCGGGAGCCGGAGTCGACCCACACGCCGACGGTCTCCGATGCCAGCGAGGGCATGGTCTCGGTGATGACGCGGATACCCGAAGGGAGGACAGAGCGCCAGACGCTGCTGTCCTCCCCCAGGAGCTGTTCGGTGTGCAGAGGATTACTCCTGTTCGCCTGCTTCTTCCTCTTCGCCTGCGACCGGGACGAGCGAGAGCTTGCCACGGTCGTCGACCTTGGTGATCTCGACCTGGATCTTCTGCCCGACACCGAGGACGTCTTCGACGTCTTCGACGCGCTTGCCGCCGTTGAGCTTCTTGAGCTCGGAGATGTGCAGCAGGCCGTCCTTGCCCGGGGTCAGCGAGACGAAGGCACCGAAGGACATGCACTTGACGACGGTGCCGAGGTAACGCTCACCGACCTCGGGGACCTGCGGGTTGGCGATCGCGTTGATCGCCGAGCGCGCCGCTTCAGCCGAGGTGCCGTCGGTGGCGCCGATGAGCACCGTGCCGTCGTCTTCGATGCTGATCTCAGCGCCGGTGTCCTCCTGGATCTGGTTGATCATCTTGCCCTTGGGGCCGATCACCTCGCCGATCTTGTCGACCGGGATGTTGACCGAGATGATCCGCGGTGCGGTCGGGTTCATCTCCGCCGGTGCGGAGATGGTCTCGTTCATGACATCGAGGATCACGAGGCGGGCGTCCTTGGCCTGCTTGAGCGCCGCAGCAAGCACCGAGGCCGGGATGCCGTCGAGCTTGGTGTCGAGCTGGATGGCGGTGATGAAGTCCTTGGTGCCTGCGACCTTGAAGTCCATGTCGCCGAAGGCGTCCTCGGCACCGAGGATGTCGGTCAGTGCGGCGTAGGCGGTCTGCGGTCCGTCAGCGGTGTCGATGACGTCGGAGACCAGGCCCATGGCGATGCCGGCGACCGGGGCGCGCAGCGGCACACCGGCTTCGAGCATCGACAGGGTCGAAGCGCACACCGAGCCCATCGAGGTCGAACCGTTCGAGCCGAGGGCCTCGGAGACCTGGCGGATCGCGTACGGGAACTCCTCGCGGCTGGGCAGCACCGGCACGAGCGCGCGCTCGGCGAGTGCGCCGTGGCCGATCTCGCGGCGCTTGGGGCTGCCGACTCGGCCGGTCTCACCGGTCGAATACGGCGGGAAGTTGTAGTGGTGCAGGTAGCGCTTCGAGGTGACCGGCGACAGCGAGTCGATCTGCTGCTCGAGCTTGAGCATGTTGAGCGTGGTGACGCCGAGGATCTGGGTCTCACCGCGCTCGAACAGCGCCGAGCCGTGCACCCGCGGGATGACGCCGGTCTCGGCGGTCAGCGGGCGGATGTCCTTGAGACCGCGGCCGTCGATGCGGATCTGGTCGGTGAGGATGCGCTTGCGCACGATGTCCTTGGTCAGAGCATCGAGGGCTGCGACGATCTCCTGCTCGCGGCCTTCGAACTGCTCGCCGAGGTCGGTGAGCACCTTTGCGAGGAGTTCGTCACCGGCGGCTTCGCGCTCCTTCTTGTCAGCGATCTGGAAGTTCTTCGTCTGCTGCTCGCGGGCAGCGGATTCGACGGCGGCGTAGACGTCGTCCTCGTAGGGCTTGAACACCGGGAACTCGGCGACGGGCTTGGCGGCCTTGTCGGCCAGCTCCTGCTGGGCGCGGCACAGCTCCTGGATGAACGGCTTGGCGGCTTCGAGGCCCTCAGCCACGATCTCCTCGGTCGGGACGGTGCCGCCGGTGCGCATGGTGTTCCAGGCGTTCTCCGACGCTTCGGCCTCGACCATCATGATGGCGACGTCGTCACCGACGACACGGCCGGCAACCGCCATGTCGAACACGGCGTTCTCCAGCTGCGAGTGGTTCGGGAACGCAACCCACTGGTCGTCGATGAGGGCGACGCGCACGCCGCCGATCGGGCCGGAGAACGGCAGACCGGAGAGCTGGGTCGACATCGAGGCGGCGTTGATGGCCAGGGTGTCGTAGATGTGGTCGGGGTGGATCGCCATGACGTTGACGACGATCTGCACCTCGTTGCGCAGGCCCTTGACGAACGACGGGCGCAGCGGCCGGTCGATGAGGCGGCAGGCGAGGATCGCATCGGTCGAGGGGCGTCCCTCGCGGCGGAAGAACGAGCCGGGGATGCGGCCGGCGGCGTACATGCGCTCTTCGACGTCGACGGTGAGCGGGAAGAAGTCGAGGTGCTCCTTCGGGTTCTTGCTCACGGCGGTCGCCGAGAGCAGCATCGTCTCGTCGTCGAGGTAGGCGACGGCGCAGCCTGCGGCCTGCTGGGCGAGGCGGCCGGTTTCGAAGCGGACGGTGTGGGAGCCGAAGCGCCCGTTGTCAATGTGGGCAACAGCAGATTCGGGATTGATTCCCAAGTGTTTCTCCATTCGGGTTCTGCGCTCGGGCTCTCTGCCCGGCGCGCGGATCGCCTGCGCTGGAAGATTTGCGGCGGGTGGGCAGGGCTGCGCACACGCGAGCCGGCTGCAGGGGATCCGGTCATCGATCGAGGCCCACGCACGAGGTGCGGAGGCCACTACCGACCACCGGAGCTTCGTCAGCTGCCGGTTCCAGGCTCATGGTCAGTGTAACAAGCAGGTCTCCTGCACTGAAAACGCGAGAGGGAACCGCCGTGTCCGGCGATTCCCTGTCGCGTCGTGCAGATCGCTTTCGCTCAGCGGCGCAGGCCGAGGCGAGCGATGAGCGAACGGTAGCGCTCGATGTCGATCTGCTGCAGGTACTTGAGCATGCGGCGGCGCTGACCGACGAGCAGCAGGAGGCCACGACGCGAGTGGTGGTCGTGCTTGTGCTCCTTGAAGTGCTCGGTCAGGTCGGTGATGCGCTTGGTCAGGATTGCGACCTGGACCTCGGGAGATCCCGTGTCGCCTTCGTGAGTTGCATATTCCTTGATGATGTCCTGCTTGACCTTCGGATCAAGTGCCATGAGACCTCTCCTTCTTCCACGTCGTTGCGCGGCGCCGGAGCCTTCTGCTCCGGCCCTGTCAGACCGCGGCCGGCGTGACGGCATGCTGAAAAGACAGCGTCGGTCAGCTTAGCACACTGCGGACTTCGGAGACATCCTCGTGCATCTGGGCGATGAGGTCCTCCATTCCGTCGAAGGTGATTTGGCCGCGGATGAGCTTGACGAACTCCAGGCTCATGGTCGATCCGTAGACGTCGAAGTCGGCGAACTCCTTGTCGAGCACATAGGCCTCGACCCGCCGGCAGACGCCGTCGAAGGTCGGATTGGTGCCGACCGAGATCGCCGCCGGGTAACCCTCGGGGTCGGAATCGAAGTGGGCGATGCCGGCGTAGACGCCATCGGCGGGCACCATGCCCTCGCTGTCCTCGCCGAGGTTGGCGGTCGGGAAACCGAGCTCACGGCCGCGGGCATCGCCGTGGACGACGGTGCCGGCCACGGTGTGCGGGGAGCCGAGCACCTCGGCGGCGGCGTCAACGCGGCCTTCGGCCAGCAGTTCGCGCACGAGAGTCGAGGAGTCCCGGCCGGTCGTATCAGGGGCGTGGCCGACGTCGTCGATGGTGACGATCTCCAGGCCGTTGTCGGCGCCGAGCCGTTTGAGGGTCTCGATGGTGCCGTGGTTGCCGCGGCCGAAGCGCACGTCGCGGCCGACGGCGACGAGCTTGGCGCGCAGCCGGCCGACGAGGTAGTCGTTGACGAAGTCCTCAGCGGTCTGGTCGGCGAAGTCGAGTGAGTATCGCTGCACGAGCACTGCGTCGATGCCGGTCTCCGACATCCGGGCCAGCCGCTCGGTCAGCCCGGTGATCTGCTCGGGTGCCGAGTCGGGGGCGTGGACGCTGCGCGGGTGGGGGTCGAAGGTGATCGCCAGGGACCGCAGGCCGCGTACGCGGGCGAGCTCGGCGAGCTGGCCGAGCACGGCCTGGTGGCCGCGGTGCACGCCGTCGAAGTTGCCGAGCGTGACGGCGGTGTGACCGAAATCGGGTGGGATCTGGTCGATGTCCCAGAGAACTTCCACTTCTCGCCCCTTCCCAGGCGTCGCTGGTCTCATATCGCTGGTGTCGAATACCGCCACAACGTTACCGCACGCAAAGCCCTGCTCTGCTCATGCCGGGGGCTGCTGGGCGATGCCCGCGGCGGTCTTGAGCTTCTCGCCGCGGCGTTCGATGACGGCGATGAGCTCACCGGAGCAGATGCCGGCCCAGGGCCCCGGTCCCGAGGCGGTGGCCGGGTCGATGAACTGGCCGCTGAGCAGGGCTCGTGATTCCTCGGCTGTGAGATCGCGCACCGGCAGGACCTGCGCGGCAGCGGTGGCGAGGTCGATCGGTACGGGAGGCTGCACCGCCTCGGGGGTGGTGAGGTCGTCTGGCAGCTGGTGGCCGGGGAGTTCGAAGGGGCCGACGTGGGTGCGGCGCAGTGCGGTGAGGTGGCCGTAGACGCCGAGGCCCGCGCCGAGGTCGCGGGCCAGTGCCCGGATGTAGGTGCCCGAGGTGCAGGAGACGGTGACGTCAATGTCGATGGCCGGCGGTTCGGTGTCGAGCTGCCGGCGGATGTCGTGGATGTCGAAGCCGGTGATCGTCACCGGCCGGGCTTCGAGCTGCACGTCGGTACCGGCGCGGACGAGCTGGTAGGCGCGTTTGCCGTCGACCTTGATCGCCGAGACGGCGCTGGGCACCTGCTCAATCGGCCCGCGCATCGAGTCGACGCCGGCGTGGGTCTGCTCATCCGTGACGGCGGCCAGGGCGGCAGGGTCGGCGAACCGGTCGGCTGCTGAGTCGGCGTCATCGGATGGGGTGGAGGCGCCGAGCCGGATGGTGGCGGTGTAGGTCTTGTCGAGGCCGATGAGGTAGGTCAGCAGCTTGGTGCCGCGGCCCAGGCCTGCCACGAGCACCCCGGTGGCCATCGGGTCGAGCGTGCCGGCGTGGCCGACCCGCCGGGTGCCGTACCAGCGGCGCAGCCGGGAGACCACGGCATGGGAGGACATGCCGGTGGGCTTGTCGATGATGAGGATGCCGTTGACCGGCGAGTCGGTGCGCTTGGCCATGAAGGGTGTCTCCGGTCGCTCGGCGGACATGACAGCAGGCTCAAGCCTAGCGCTTGAGCCTGCTGTGGGAGAGTCGGGCGCGGGGGGGGGGCCCGCCGGGCTCGTCACTTGAGGGAGACGCGCACTTGGTCGTAGCGGGTGGCGGAGCCGCCGCCCCGGGTCTCCCTCGGCGTTGCCCTCCTGACCGTCGTCGGCGGGTCGGAC
>NZ_DLOD01000018.1:0-67917 GCF_002479565.1 Brevibacterium sp. UBA7493
CGCCTCCGCCGCCCCCGCCGGTGACGTGCTGCTGCTGACAGTTCCGGCCGACGACGTCGAGGAGGCCTCTGAGACGCTCGGCGATCTCGACATCGTCAGCGCAGAAGGCGACAATGTCATCGTCCTCGGCGATCAGGACCTCGCCGACGAACTGGAGAAGACCGGAGCCTCGGTCACCGCCGAAAGCTACGCCGACTCCCTCGGCGCCCGCCCTGCCAGCGCACAGCCGGCCGCACCCGCCCCGGTGCCGGCCAAGCTCAACGCCGCTGACTACGACACGTTCTTCAACGGCTATCGCACCACCGGTGCCTATGCTCAGTTCGCCAAGGACCTCGCATCCCAGTACCCAGAGCTCGTCCAGCACGTCGACTACGGAGACACCTTCCTCAAGCAGCAGGGCCAGGGCGGCCACGACCTGGTCGCCGTGCGCATCACCGCCGACGTCGCCGACCAGCCCGAGTACGCCGACGGGCAGGACGGCAAGCCGCGGTTCTTCCTCGGAGCGCAGACGCACTCGCGTGAGATCATCACCAGCGAGATGGCCTGGCGCTTCGCCACCGAGCTCATCGACGGTTACGGCACCGACGCGCAGATCACCTCGCTGCTCGACTCGACCGAGGTGTGGGTGAGCTTCCAGCACAATCCCGACAGCATCGACGTCGTGGAGCAGGCCTTTGCCGATGGCGTCGACACGACACCGGCCGGTGACGGCAATCCGAACTCCACTTCAAAGGCGTGGCAGCGCAAGAATCAGAACACCGCAGGGTTCGAAGAGACCGGTGCGCCCTGGTCACGCAGCCAGCCCGGCATCGACCTCAACCGGAACTGGCCCTAAGGCTGGGGCGGCGCGTCAACGAGCAGCGATCCGAGCAGCGTCCTCTACAAGGGAACCGCACCGGCGTCCGAACCTGAAGTGGCAGCTCTTAAGAACCTGCTCGAAGATCTCTACGGCACCTACGACGTTGAGACGACGACCGCTGCGCCGGACGAGCGGGCCGGCACCTATATTCACCTGCACTCGTATTCGGACCTCATCCTCTATCCGTACGGTTTCGACAACACCGCAAACCTCCCCAACGCCGGCGCATTGATCGCCGGTGCCTTCCGGCAGTCGTTCGGCAACGACTATGCCACCGGTGCACCTGGCGACGTGCTGTACAACGCCTCGGGCGGCGACTTCGACTACGCCTACGGCAAACTCGGCGTACCCGGCTACGTCTACGAGATCGGCACCGCTCGCGAAGGCGGTTTCTTCCCCGGTTTCCAGCGCGCCGATGACTACTGGCAGAAGGTTCAGCCTGGTCTGCGCTTCGCAGCTGAGGCCGCCTACGAGCCCTACACCGCCTCGCTTGGCGGTGTCGTGTCCGAACTGACAGCTGAGCGTCAGGACGACGGGTCCATCATCGTCACCGGCACAGCAACCGATGACGCCTATGGCCAGGACGCAGGGTCGGCTGAGCGCCGGCCGGCAGTCACACAGATCGACGATGTCGAGATCCAGGCCGCGGTCGACCGCACCGCCCTTGATGCCGGGGAGTCCACCGGCCCAGGCGAGGCTGCCGTTGCCGAGGCGGGGGAGACCGTCGACTTCGAGGCCACCATTGCTAAGGAAGGCTCGGAACAGGCCAGGTTCGTCTTCGCGCGGGCGCGGAACGGCTCCGGCGAGTACGGTCCGTGGCAGGCGGTCTTCGTCGATCCCGTAGAGGAGGAAGAAGCACCAGAGCCGACCGACGCGCCGTCGCCGGATCCTGAGCCCACCGCGGACCCGACCGCAACTCCGACAGGCGAGCCATCCGCCGATCCCAGCGAGGGCCCGACGAGTGGGCCCACTGACGAACCGCGCGACGATAACGGCAAGCGCGACGACGACGATTCGTCACGCGATCAGGATCGCGACGACCGATCCCAGCTGCCGCGCACCGGCACCGGGCTCTGGCCGCTGGCGGCAGGTGCAGCGCTGCTCGCCGCCGGAGGACTCGGCGTGTGGGTCTCGCGGAGGCGGAGCTGACACATACCGGCACCAACAACTGACATGTGATCGGCACGTGGACTGAGCTGGCAGACACGCGCGGGAGGGTGTGAAGAAGGCGAATCGTCTTCCTCACACCCTCCCGTGGCGTGTATGTCCTTCCATCAGGATGACGTGCCGTGTGATAAGGCCGGGTGCCGAGGATTTTGCACCCACATCAGTTGCGGAGTAAAGTGAAGCATCGCTTGACAGGTCAACTGATCGTGTGGATGGGGAGGCGAGGATGGATCGGCCACTGGGACTGATGATCTGGCTGCGGATGGCTCGATTCGTTCAGCGCAGCAACTGCATCTCCAATGAGTACCTCTCACAGGCCGGAGTGACCATTGCGCAGTTCGAGGCGTTGAGCCACGTGCGCGCCTACCAGCCGGTGACGCAGACCGATCTCGCTAAAGGTTTGACCGTCAGCGTCGGTGGTGTCTCACGGATGCTCAGCCGACTCGAAGAAGCCGGGCTCATCGAACGCACCCAGGAGTGGAAGACGAAGTACATCTCCCTCACTGAGGCAGGCGAGACGCTGCTGAGCTCGGTCTACCCCGGGCAGGTGGCGCTGCAGGCTTCGATGTTCGACGACGTGCTCGACGCCGATGAACAACGACAGCTCTATGCGCTGATGCGCAAAGTCCACCGCAACAGCCTGCACAAGCAGACCCCGGTCGGATTCGACCCAGCCGAGGCGGCAGCACCCGGCTCCACGCACGGCACCACGGAGAAGACGCAATGACCGACGACATCAGCACCAACGCCACCACTTTGATGAACGACACAGCCGACGCTGCCGACACGATGGCCGAGTACGGCATCAACCCGAACGAAGGTCTCCAGTTCGGCATGTACTCCCTTGGCGACCACCTGCCCAACCCGTGGGCAGAGGGCCGACGCATCAGCGCCGGTGAGCGCGTGCGCGAATTCGTCGCCTACGCCAAGGCCGCCGAACAGGCCGGCTTCGATGTGTTCAGCCTGGGGGAGAGCCACCAGGAGTTCTTCGCCTCGCAGGCCCACGCCGTCATCCTCGGCGCGATCGCGCAGGCGACCGAGACGATCAAGGTCTCCAGCTCCTCGACAATCCTCAGCACCTCGGACCCGGTCCGGGTTTACGAGAACTTCGCCACCATCGACCTGCTCTCTGAAGGCCGCGCCGAGATCGTCGCCGGCCGCGCCTCACGGGTGGGCCTGTTCGAACTGCTCGGCTACGACCTGAAGGACTACGAGGAGCTGTTCGAGGAGAAATTCGATCTGCTGCGCCAGATCAACCGCGAACGGGTCGTCAACTGGTCAGGTCAGTTCCGTGCCGACCTCAGAGACGCCGAGGTGCTGCCGCGGCCGCAGGCAGGTTCGATGCCGATCTGGCGTGCCGTCGGCGGTACACCCGCCAGCGCCGTCAAGGCCGGCCTTTCCGGCGCCCCAATGGTGATGGCCCACCTCGGCGGACCGATCGCAGCGTTCCAGCAGACGATCGACTCCTACCGAGCCGCAGCCGAGCACAACGGCTACGACCCGGCCACCCTCCCGGTGGCCACCGCCGGGTTCTTCTACGTCGCTGAGACCTCACAGCAGGCGCTGCAGGAGTTCTACCCACATGTGAACGAAGGGATGTTCCGCACCAACGGGCGTGGGATGGCCAAGCAGCTGTTCGCACAGAGCACCGACCCGCGCAGCATCATGAACATCGGCAGCCCGCAGCAGGTCATCGAGAAGATCCTCTACCAGCACGAAGCGTACGGACATCAACGCTTCCTCGGCCAGATCGACTTCGGTGGCGTGCCCTTCGACCATGTCATGCGGAATCTGGAGGTCATCGGCACCGAAATCATCCCGGCAGTCAAAAAGCATACCGCACGACAGGAGGCCACCCAGGCATGAAGATCGTCGGACTCTCAGGCTCGACCGTCGGCGCGACCACGCGCACGGCGATGAACTACGCGATGGAGGCGATCGGCCGGCTTGACCCGGAGATCGAAACGCAGCTCATCGACCTCGCCGATTACGACGTGCAGTTCTCCGACGGTCGCGACTACATCGAATACACAGGCGACACGCGCACCGTTGCTGAGGCGCTCATGAGTGCGGATGCGATCATCATCGGCAGCCCGATCTTCCAGGCCTCTATCCCAGGGGCGTTGAAGAACGTCTTCGATCTGCTGCCGGTCAGCGCCTTCGAGGAAAAGGTGGTCGGCATCATCATGACGGCCGGATCGCCGAAGCACTACCTGGTGGCCGAACACCAGCTGCGTCCCATCCTGACGTATATGAAGGCACAAGTCGTGCAGAGCTACGTGTTCGTCGAAGCCAAGGACGTCTACCGCGGTGAGATCATCAGCGGAGACGTCACCTTGCGCATCGACCGCCTCGTCGAAGACACCGCCGAGCAGACTCGTGTGGCCTCCCAGGTGCGTGCCGAGCGCGAAGCCGCGTATGCGTTCTAGTTCGGTCTGCCTCGGACAGACGACCTCACGCGTCGATGAATGAGCGGAGCATCGAAGAATGAAGGGACAGATGATGCACCAGCCTGAGGAAGTCGTCCAGCGCTGGGAAGCCGCCTGGAACAGTGCCGACGCCGAGGCGCTGGCTGGGCTGTTCGCCGAAGACGCGGAGTTCGTCAACGTGGTCGGGCTGTGGTGGCATGATCGCGAACGGATCCGTGAGGCGCATGCCTACGGGTTCTCGACGATCTTCCCCGGTTCGACGATCACGATGGGAGCACCTCGGGTGCGGATGATCGGTGACCACGCTGCCACTGTGCACAGCAAATGGCGGCTGCGCGGCCAGGTCTCCCCAGCCGGTGAGCCGGCAGATGAGCGCGAAGGCATCTTCACCTTCGTGCTCGAACGCCGCGAGGACGGGTGGATCACTGTAGCTGCGCAGAACACCGACATCGTGCGCGGAGCTGAGACCCATATCAGGACGGGCGGAATGCGTGAAAGCATCTCGTACCGCACGCCGCGCTGACGGGACCGGTGGCCGGCCGCCGACGGAAGCAGGCGGCAGGCGGGGTGTTGAGTCCGGCGGCTGTGCGAAATGCTTGCAGGCAGCGCCCGATGTCTGCCTACTGCCTAGCTTGTCCGCGGCGCACTGACCGCCAGCGTGGTCGTTGACACTCTCGGCCGCTACCCCGCCCTCACCGTAGCCTTCACGCTGTTGGCCGTCGCCTGGGCCCCCTACCTACCCGCCGACTCCGGCTGGCTGCTGATTATCGTGCGCTACGCCCACGGCGCGGTGTTCGGCGCCGGCCGCACCGGCTCATCCGCAATCAGGTTTTCGCCAGTCCAAGCGCAGCAGCTGCAAGAGTTGCTGGCCGTGCTGCTAATGGCAGAACGGCATGGTTGAGTCAGAAGACGCGCACCCCCACCGGCAGTGGGAGGCAGAAGGAATCGACGAGGCGATGCGCCGACAGTGACCAGTGCGTCCTTCCGGACGGGCTGAATGGGCTCAGCTGAGATCGAAGCTGGCAAGCAGACCCGAACGAAGGCAGAAGGCGTGAAGCTGTCCACACGTCGTCCGCTATGCAAACCCGGCTGGTGCTGAATCTGGCAGTGGCGTATGTCTGGAGTGACAGGCCTCAACAGCGGTGTTGGGGCTGATCTGGAAAGGGACGGTTATGAACACGATTGCCCCAGTGGGAGAACGCTTCGCTTCCGAACTCGCCGAGCTTTCGACGTTCGTCGATTCTGACCGCCCCGGATGGACGCGCCGCGCGATGAGCGAATTCGACATCGCCGGCCGTGACTACGCTCGCTCCCTCATGCGGCAAGCTGGCCTGGAGACACGGATCGACGGTGCCGGCAACGTCATCGGGGTTCTGCCCGGGCGTGTGGGTGGTCGTCAGATCATGCTCGGCTCACATACGGACACCGTTGATGCTGGCGGCCGTTATGACGGGATCACCGGGGTGCTCGGGGCGATCGAAGCCGTAAGGCTGCTGCGTGAGAACGACATCACTTTGGACCATGACCTCGTCGTCGTTGTGTTCTTCAATGAGGAGCCAAACGACTTCGGGCTCTTCTGCATGGGATCTCGGGCCATGACCGGGAATGCTGACGCAGCAATGCTGGCCATCACCGACCCGCAGGGCAGGAGCGTGGCGGACTCACTGCCGCGCTCAGGGATCGACCCGCATGAGTTCCTGCAGGCTCGCTACGACTTCTCGCCGGTGACAGCGTTCCTCGAACTGCACATCGAGCAGGGCCCAGAACTCGAACGCATGGACCGGCAGATCGGGGTGGTGGAGACGATCACCGGCATTCACCACTTCCGGGCGCTGTTCACCGGGCGTCAGGACCATGCAGGCACGACGCCCATGGACGTCCGAGCTGATGCTGGATGTGCCGCCGCTGGAACCGTACTGGCGGTCGAAGCGATCGCCGCGTCAGGTGAGAACACCCGCGGAACCTCCGGCCAGATCACGTTCACGCCTGAGGCCACCAATGTCGTCTCTCGGCTGGCTGCAGTTGAGGGCGAGCTGCGGGGGCCCAGCGGCTCATGGCTGCACGAGGCGCAGCAGCGCTTGACTGAAGCTGCAGAAGCGGAAGGCTCCAAGCGCGGCGTGCACGTGGAGATGGAATGGACGACCGCCGATGAGCCGGTGCCCATGTATGAGCCCATCACCAAGCTCATCGCCACTGCTGCTGATGAGCTCGGTTTCACCCGCGCGACGATGTTCTCCGGTGCAGGGCATGATGCGGGTGTCATCGCTTCGCAGACGAACGTCGGGATGATCTTCGTGCCCTCGCATGACGGCCGCAGCCACTGTCCGGAGGAATTCACTGAGCTCAGCGACATCCTCCCTGGCATTTCAGTGCTGCTGGAGACCGTGCTCCGAATCGACAAGGCTGGGAGCATCTGACGGAACTTGGTAACGGCCGCAATGACTGGCAGCAGATCTGAAGACCACATGGTGTAGCGAGGTGGATCGCACCAGGTTCGATGGAGGTGCACTGCTGCGCGCTCTCCATCGAACCCGAGGCGTCTCCGTTCACACACAGCCTCGGGCATTTGCGTCTGCGAAAATGTGCAGCAATCGGTGGCTGCTTGGAGCTCTCTGCCATCAGCTCTTGGCGAAGCTCACTCTCGCTGAAACCGCTGCGTCTCCATCGCAGTGCACAGCCTGATATAACTGTGGTTAACCCACAGGGCGTCCTGAGGTTCGACGACGAAAGGTGCCTGGTGACGAGCGAGACTGCAGCCGAGATGCGTACCCCATCCTCCTCCAGCGGGGCTGTGGGCCAGGCGTCTGCCGAAGCACCCACGGTCGCCCCCGGATCGGTGATCTTAGTGCGTGACGAGGAGTGGCTCGTGACGGCCGTTTCGACGCTTGAAGAATTCGACAGGTCTGTGCATCCCGCCGATGAGAACGACGTTCCGATGCGGCGTGTTCAGCGCATCGAAGCCCAGGGCCTGTCAGAACTCGTTCGCGACACAGACGCAGTGTTCCTCGATTCGATCGACACGATCACCGTTCTGGACCCGGCTGAGGCGCGACTTGTCAATGACGAGAGTCCTCAGTACCGGAACTCTCGACTGTGGCTCGAAGCAACACTGCGGAAGACTCCCCTGCCGGCAGAGGACCAGCGCATTGCGCTCGCGGGAGGGATGCTGATCGATCCCAAGGACTACCAGCTGACTCCGGTACGACGGATCTTGGACCCGCGGAACCTGCGCCCCCGCATTCTGCTCGCTGACGCTGTCGGCCTGGGCAAGACGATCGAGATCGGACTGATTCTTGCTGAGCTGATCAAACGCGGCCGCGGAGAGCGGATCCTCATCGTCACCCCTAAACATGTGCTGGAACAGATGCAGCACGAGATGTGGACGAAGTTCGCGATTCCCTTTGTACGACTCGACTCCGACGGAATCGCGTCGATCCGCCGATCGCTTCCTGCCACCCGCAATCCGTTCACCTATTACAAGCGTGCGATCATCTCGATCGATACGCTGAAGAGCGACCGCTACCTTGCCCATCTGCGGCGGCACCATTGGGATGCGGTGGTCATCGACGAATCGCACAATGTCACGAACACCGCGTCGCTGAATAACCGCCTTGCCAGCGTCTTAGCGCAGAACACCGATGCCCTCGTGCTGGCTTCAGCAACACCGCACAACGGCAAGCGCGAGTCCTTTGCAGAGCTCATCCGGCTTCTGGAACCGACTGCAATCAAGCCGACCGGAGACGTCGACAAGGCGGATATCGACCGTCTTGTCGTGCGCCGGCATCGCTATTCGCCCGATGTCGCAGCTGAAGTGGGAACCCAGTGGGCTGAACGGCTCGACCCCACGATCCAACTGGTGCAGACATCTGCTGAAGAAGACGCCATCGCCGCTGAGCTCGATTCAGTGTGGATGTACCCGCGGACAGAAGCAGGACTGCCAACCAGCAACCCGTACTCGGGCAACACGAAGTCTCTGTTTCCGTGGACTCTGGCGAAGGCCTTCCTCTCCAGTCCGCAGGCCCTCATGGAGACGGTGGACAACCGACTGCGAACAATCGGGACTGTGGAGACAACCGACACTGATGATCCTCGCGCTGTCGAGGCGACAGCGTTGCAACGACTGCGCGGCCTGGCTGAGGCTGCCATCAACGCGGTCGCAGAGAATCGACGAGCTCGCCGCGCCCCGACCGGCAAGTACGGCGCACTGCTTGACTACCTCAAGACGATCGGCGTCTCTGCACAAGGCGACATGCGTGCGGTCGTATTCGCTGAGCGGGTTGCGACACTCAACGCGGTGGCAGAAGATCTCGCCATCGATATGAAGCTCAAACCTGGTCAGGTGGCAGTGCTGCACGGAGGTCTGAGCGATATCGAGCAGATGGCAATCGTCGACGACTTCAAGCGCCAGAATTCGCATCTGCGCGTTCTCGTCACCGGCGACGTGGCGTCCGAAGGTGTCAACCTGCACGCTCAGTGTCACCACCTCATCCACTTCGATCTCCCATGGAGTCTCATCCGGATCGAGCAGCGCAATGGCCGGATCGACCGCTACGGCCAGACAGAACCGCCGCAGATCACCACCCTGGTACTCGATCCGCAGTTGGACACCGGTGGAGACGGCGGCTCGTTCTCCGGTGATATCCGTGTGCTCCAGCGGCTCATCGAAAAGGAGAACGAAGCACACCGCGCACTCGGTGACGCTGCGGCGTTGATGGGCAAGTACTCGGCCGAAGCAGAAGAAGAACTGATCCGCCAGGCACTCGCCAAGGGCCAGGATCTCGATACGGTGATCGAACCAGTCGAGAGTGTCAACAATGACCCGTTCGACTGGCTCTTCGAGGACGACGCCGACGACCACGGCTCCGCAGTACCGGAATCTGCAGATGCAACTGCCGGCGTATACCCCGCGGTGTCTGCAGAGGAAAGCGCAGCAACCGGGACGGGACTGGTGCTCTACTTAGAACCCGTCGAGTACTTGCGCGATGCACTCAACTCGATCTACCCGGAACCGGAGTTGCCACTGGGACGTGGGGGAGTGGGATGGGAAGAGCGTGGAGACCTCGCATTCGCCGCACTCACACCACCCGATGACCTGCGACACCGCCTGCGTGCTCTGCCGCAGACCTACAGACGCGAGCGTAGAGTCGACGAGGGTATGCGGCTTGCCACCAACCGTCGGCAGGCGCTCCAGTCCCTGGACCGCGCACGAAACGATCGGAACTCGACCTCACTGTGGCCGGAGCAGCATTACCTCGGCCCGCTTCACCCCGTTCTGGAATGGGCCGACGATCGGTCGCTCGCCGCCGTTCCGCAGCGCAACGCTATCTATGCAGTCAGGGCTGACGTCGACGAACCGACGATCGTTCTCCATTCGCAGCTGACGAATCTGCGCGGCCAGAGCGTCTCCAGCGTCTACACGGCAGTCGGCTTTCCTGCCTGGCCCGACAGCTCCGAAGGCCTGACGAGCGCCGCAACCGACATCCGCATGCTCATCGATGAGCTCGGAATCGGGCACCCGAGAACGAACAGCACCAGCGTAGACGTGGAAGCGTTTCAGCACTTGGTTCCGGAAGCCGTCAGCGCTGTCGCTGACTACATCGAGAACTTCGTTGCGCCGCGGGCTCGGGACGCTGCACAGCACCGTGTCGCGGCATGGCGGGCTCAAACAGACACCTGGCAGCAGGATGCACGTGAGTTCATGCAGACGCGCGCACTGCGCTCAACCCGCGCTCGCGTTGATGACGCTGCCGCACTGATTGAGCAGATGGCGCCGGATCGGATGATCACCCGTCCATTGGTGCTGGCAGTGCCTCTCGACGCGCCGGCGCCGATGCTGTCGAAGGAGGACAGTTGATGAGTCAAGAGCTCGCTGTGGTGCAGGACTTCATGAGTGAGGACTTCTTCACCTCAGACTCTAAGAAGGCTGGATCATCCTTCCGGAGCTTCGCTGCCCAACTGCGCGCTCAGTTCGAGGCCGAACACACAGAAGACGGAACTGAGACGCCTGTCACCCGGTGGCGGGGAAACCGTGCGCGTCTGCAATCAGCGTTGCTCGGACTGCCCCAGCTTGAGACGTGCCCAGCAACGGGAGAAACCTCCGAAACTGTGTTCGCCAATAGGAGCGCAGAGGAGATCCGAACAGTCCGAGAGTTCGCTGTTGACCTGCTGGCGATGCTGGGTTTCGGCCTGTCGGCCGAGGCATTCGAATCGGCTCCTGAGACTCTCGTCCGAGCGCCGCTGGCTGCGGATGCTCCAGGACTGCTCATCGTGGTCGCTGCGCCGGTGAGCACTCGCGACGACTTGCTGGCAAAGGACGACGCGACGCTGCTGTTGACAGCAAGCGACGAAGAAGACGCTGAGCAATCGGTGTCCCGACTGCTGTCGGCCCGCTTCAACGACGAGGATGCCCCGGCCTTTGCGCTCGTATTGGCGGGCTCCCGTCTGCTGCTGACAGAACGCGAACGCTGGGCCGAAGGCCGGTACATCGACATCGACCTAGCACTGCTGCTCGACCGCAACGACACTGGACGCGGCGGCAGCGTCGATCGTTTCTTCGCCTGCACCAGCGCCGCCGCGCTCGCCCCACAGGCTGACAGCTCCATCTGGTTTTCGCAGATCCTGGACGCATCGGTGAAACACACCGAGTCGGTATCAGAGGAGCTCAGAGAAGCGGTGCGCACGTCGATCGAGCTGATTGCCAACGAGGTCGTTAACCGCCGACGGGCAAAGGGCTATCCTCCACTCGCTGACGATCAGGCGCAGGAACTGGCCAGCAATGCTCTGCGCTATCTCTACCGCATTCTCTTCCTGCTGTTCGCCGAGGCGAATCCGGAACTGGACATTGTGCCGACCGGGACGACCGAGTACGAGGCCGGATACAGCCTTGATCGTCTGCGCGATCTGGCGCTCGTCGAGCTTCCGACGAAGCCCGACGGCACCCATCTCTACGAGTCGCTGCGGGTGCTCTTCCGCCTCATCAACCAGGGCCATAACGAAGCCGGTGGAGCCGGCCGCCACTCTGAGGACGCTCAAAGCAGTGACTCGCTCGTCTTTCATGGCCTCAATGCAGACCTGTTCGCTGCGTCTGCCACAGCTCTCATCGACGGTACAGAAGAGCAGCCGGTCGGACTCGGTAACGCAGCCCTGCAGCAGGTCCTGCAGAAGCTCCTGCTGACCGCGGAGAAGAAGGGACGCGATCGCGGCTTCATCAGCTATGCCGAACTCGGGATCAACCAGCTGGGCCGCGTCTATGAAGGCCTCATGTCCTACTCCGGCTTCTTCGCAAGTGAGCCGCTGTACGAAGTCGCGAAGAACGGAGATCCGACAAAGGGATCGTGGGTTGTGCCCGTATCCCGAGCAGAGGGGATGAATCCGGACGACTTTGTTCGCACACCTAACGCTGTGACCGGTCAGCTGGAGAGGGTGCGCTACCAGGCAGGGGCCTTTGTCTTCCGGCTCTCCGGGCGAGAACGGCAGCGAAGCGCCAGCTACTACACCCCCGAAGTCCTGACGCGATTCGCCGTGTCCCAGGCACTGGAGGAGCTGCTGACCGATGAGACGACAGCAGATGAGATTCTCTCACTCACTGTCTGCGAGCCGGCGCTGGGTTCTGGAGCCTTCGCTTTGGAAGCGGTCAACCAGCTCGCAAGTGCGTACCTCTCACGCCGCCAGGACGAACTCGGTGAGCGCATCGACCCTGCCGAGTACGGCTCGGAACTCCAGAAGGCCAAAGCCTTCATCGCATTGCACAATGTGTACGGAGTTGACCTGAACTCAACGGCAGTCGAACTCGCTGAGATCTCGTTGTGGCTCGACACGATGGTCGCCGGGCTGGCTGCCCCGTGGTTCGGACTGCGCCTGCGACGAGGAAACTCACTCATCGGTGCTCAGCGCAGCGTTTACAGCCGTGAGCAGATCAAAGCTGGTCAGCACTTCAAGGTGAGTCCTCAGCCCGTCGGCGCGCCGGACAATGCCGCTGGACTGCAGCAGCGCAAGCCGACGGACGTCTACCAGTTCCTGTTGCCGTCGCACGGGTGGGGCGCAACGGCAGAGTCGAAGGAAGGAAAAGCACTCGCAGCCGATCGCGTTGATGAGCTGAAAACGTGGCGTCGCGGCGTCCGCCGAAAACTGACTGCCGCACGCACCGGGATGGTATCGGCGGCAAAACGCAAACAGCTCGAGAAGCTCCAAGCGCTGAGCGCGCGGGTCGATACGCTGTGGGAGACTGCTCGTCGCCGTCTGCAGATTGCCGAAGAGCAGTCACAGCGTTCGGTTGAGATCTGGGGGCAGGAAGAGACTCGTGCGGGCACATCAGTCACACGCGCTCAGATCGAGAAGAGTCTCGCGGACGAAGCGAGTTCTTACCGCAGGCTGCGAAGGCTCATGGATGCCTGGTGCGCATTGTGGTTCTGGCCCCTGACAGTCGAAGACACTGCCAGAGCCGCCGGCGCTGAGGCTGCCAAGCGGATCCAGCCTCCCACCATCGATGAGTGGATCGCGGCATGTGAGGACCTCCTCGGGCGAGCCCCCGAGGCGATCGAAACGCAACAGGGGGAGGTTCGGTTCCGGCAAGGCGACCTGGTGACAGACGCCAGTTGGGACGAGCTCGATGAACACGAGCCTGTGGAACTCGGCTCCGCTGGCGCACTGCCCATCGAACGGGTCCTGGAGAAACACCCGTGGCTGAAAGTGACGGAAAGGATCGCCCGCGATCAGGCCTTCTTCCATTGGCAGCTGGAGTTCCCCACGATCTTCGACCGAGGTGGTTTCGACCTCCAGCTCGGAAACCCACCATGGGTTCGGCCCCGGACCGATACCGCTGCGCTTCTTGCCGAAGGTGATCCATGGTGGCAGCTCGCTCATAAGCCATCTGAAGCAGCAAAGAAGGACAAGCGCATATCTACTCTTGCTGTTGAGGGAATGCGAGAGCTCCTTCTTGATGGCGATGCCGAGGTGGTATCGCAGGCAGAATATCTGGGGCATGAGACGACGTATTCGCTCATTGCCGGCACTCAGCCGGACTTGTATCGCTGCTTTATGGAACAGACGTGGCGCCACGTGCGCGAGAATGGTGTCGTCACGCTCATCCATCCGGAATCGCACTTTACAGATGACAAGGCCCAGAGTCTTCGGCGGGCAGCGTACAAACGCCTCCGCCGCCACTGGCAGTTCATCAACGAACTGATGCTGTATGAGATTGACCATCATGTCAGCTACGGCGTTCACACCTATGGGCAGCCACGCGTTGATGTCTGCTTCCTTCACGCAACATCGCTCTACCATCCTTCGACGGTCGAGCGGTCACTCCTGCACAACGGTGATGGGCCGGAACCCGGAGTCAAAGATGAACACGGAAACTGGGACCTGCGGCCTCACGCTGCGCGCATCCAGCGCGTGACCGCCGAGGTGCTGAAGACCTGGGCCGAAACTGTCGAACCGGTAGGAACTCCAGCGCTGGTATCTAAGATGGTATACACCGTCACGGAATCGACCGCCTCGGTCCTGGCGAAACTGGCAGAGGCCCCCCGCCTCGGCGACGTTGAGCCCCAGTTCAGTCGTGGATGGGACGAGTCGATCGACCGAAAGCGTGGTCGGTTTCAGCTCCGCTGGGGCGGCGTTGAACGGTGGGAGGACGCAATCCTGCAGGGACCGCACTTCCACGTCGGGAACCCATTCTATAAACAGCCCAATCCGACAATGAAGCACAACCAGGATTGGACCACCGTCGATCTCGAACACTTGCCTGCCGATGCACTGCCTGTCACCAGCTACAAGCCGATCTGGGACGCTGACTACCGCAACCAGTACACAAGGTGGAAGGTCGGCGACGAAACCGTTGATGCTCGCGACTACTACCGAATCGCATGGCGCCGCATGGCCGCAAACACAGGGGAGCGCACGCTGATCCCGGCGATCATTCCACCGGGAGCAGCACATCCGGATGGCGTCTTCAGCCTAGGGCTTCCGACCGGCCGCAGTGCCGATCTTGGGCCGATCGCTGCATCAATGCAGTCGCTCATATCAGATCTGGTAGTCCGGTCTTCTCCGCGTAGCAACATCTTCCCTTCGTTGGTCACCAGACTGCCATCGTGGTCGTCAGCTTCCCCAACTCTGAATGCAATGGTTCTTCTTCGGACAATGCGCCTGAATTGCTTGACGAATGCGTATGCGAGTCTCTGGCTGGATAGTTGGACCGACGAGTTCCTCGCCGACAGCTGGACGCAGGACCATGAAGGCCGGCTGGCGACATCACTGGGTGACGTGCGACAGGAGTGGACAGCAGACACACCGCTGCGTCGCGCACTTGACCGCCGGCAGGCTCAGGTTGAGATCGACGCTCTCGTCAGCCTCGGGCTGGGGATTACCGCTGATGAGCTCTGCACCGTCTACCGCTCGCACTTTCCCGTTCTCTACGGCTATGACAGCGGTCTCGACTCAAAGACCCAGTACTGGTACGACCAGAATGGACGGCTGGTGCCGAACGAGGTGCGAAAGCTGTGGCAGAAGAACGAGGCAGAAGGCCGTGAGACCACGGCAGGCGACCTCACTGCTGAATCTGCGGGCGGGTTTACGTACGCGTTCGCCCCGCCATTCACGCTCCTTGATCGCGAACGAGACATGCGAATCGCGTACGCTGAGTTTGAACGTCGCCTGCAGAATTGAGGTGGCGCGCCGCTCGGAGGCTGACGAGGAGAGGAAGGAGGCGTCATGTCGCAGGTGGGCCTACTGCCGACTTTTCAGGCAGCCAGCATCCGGCGCAGTCTGAGCGAATACCTCACGACGACGTTCTCCCTTGCTGATCGAGCTGCCCAACAGGCTCTTGACGACTTCCTCACCGACCCGTCATCGGGCATCTTCACCGGACCTTTCGTGCGCACCCGCACACCTTTCAAACCGGTGGCAGATGCGCAGAACGCACTCGACATTGTGCCCGGCAAGTACCGCCCGTACGGCCACCAGGCTGAGGCTTTCCGCCGTCTGAGCTCCAAAGGCCTTGATCCAGCGGAGCGGCCGAAGCCCACCATCGTGACGACAGGAACCGGGTCCGGCAAGACTGAGGCGTTCCTATACCCGATCCTCGACCACATCCGCCGTGAGAGGCGGGCAGGGCAGAGCGGGATGAGTGCGCTCATCCTCTATCCGATGAATGCCCTCGCTCTCGACCAGGCGCAGCGGCTTTCCCAGATGCTCGTCGAAGACCCCCAGTTCGCTGGAATCAGAGCCGGCCTCTATGTCGGTGACAGCGGCGATTCGGGCCGGTCAATGGTGACCGCTGATGGACTCATCACCGACCGTGAGACGCTGCGGGCAGAGCCACCGGACATTCTGCTGACCAACTACAAGATGCTCGACAGGCTCCTCCTCAGACCCGCAGACCAGGGCATCTTCGACGCAAGTGCACTCAGCCTCCAATACCTTGTGCTCGACGAGTTCCACACGTACGACGGGGCGCAGGGAACCGACGTCGCGATGCTGCTGCGCCGCCTTGGCGCGGCACTCAAGCGACGATGGCCCGAGTCCCACCCCAAACTCACTGACGAGCATCGCACTCGGCCGCTTGGCAGGATCACGCCTGTCGGCACGTCGGCAACCTTGGGAGATGAGGGGGATCCGACGGCGCTGATTGAGTTTGCTGACGCAGTCTTCGGTGAGCGGATCGGTACCGATGCTGTCGTAACGGAGTCGCGCTATACCGTCGAAGAGTGGACTCGGCTGACTTTCGACCCGCTCAGTGAACCGCACCCTGATCTGATCCCCGGGTTCTCCGTGGACGATCTCGCCTATCAGGACATTGAGTCGATACCGCCCGATGACGCGGTCCACTTCATCTTCGACAGCAGCGAGACCTCCTTGAACACGATTGGCCGAACCGCTGTCACACTCCTGACCACGCCGGACAGATGGCCTGAACTCAGCGCCGCCGTGGCGGAAAGCGATTTCGAACCGCAGCTGATGGCCAAGTTGCTCCGCCACCATCCGTCAATCCAACAGTTGGCTGCGCTGACGGTCCACGCCCAGCCGATGCACGCGCTCGCGGATCGTCTGATGACAACAGCCGACTACCTCAGCGCAGTGCTGGCGCTGCTTTCGCACGTGCGCGCGCAGACGGGGCGGGATGCCCTGACGATCGACGTCCACATGTGGGTCCGTGAACTTACGCGGATCGACCGCGTGGCAGGAGGGAAGATCGCCTTTCGGTGGTCAGACGACACCGTCACAGATGCCGATGCTGAAGCCACTGAAGACTGGGCTGACAACGAGCACCGCGGAAGCTTCCCTGCAGTCTTCTGCCGAAACTGCGGCCGTTCAGGATGGGCAGTGCTTCTCAGCCCCGACGGGCACGGACTCGACCATCCGGATAGGGACCGGAAGATCAGAGCTTCGCGGTTTGAGAACGATGAACGGTACCGCGTGCTTCTGTCAGCAGAGGGTGAGGCTGATTCGTTTGCGAACTCGTCGCCGGATATACCAGTCAAACACCCATTTCTCCATGATTTCCGGGTTCGTCAGCGTGACCTGACACCTCCTGACGACGCTTTCGGACCCGGTGAGATCAACCCAGATCTTGAAGACGAGATTGCTCGTGGCGACCATCTCCCTGTCCTGGCTGATCTGACAGCTGACGGTGGAACACGTGGGCTCAACGACGTATGCCCGGCATGCGGCGAACGCGACTCGATCCGATTTCTCGGCGCTGCAATCGCCACACTTCTGTCGGTGAGTCTTTCGACGCTTTTCAGCGATTCCCAGCTGCCGCCCGATGAGAAGAAGTCACTGGTCTTCACCGACTCCGTACAAGACGCAGCACACCGCGCCGGCTTCATCGAGGCACGATCCCACACGTTCACATCCCGATCCGCACTCGCAGCGGCCGCGGCTGAAGGACCGACGCTGAACGACGTCGCTGATGTCATGCTCCGGCAAGCCGGCGATGACCCGAACCTGCGCTACCGGCTTCTCGCTCCAGAGCTGACAACTGACCGATTTCCTGGTGTTCAGAGATGGTGGAGGAACGAAGGTCCACCGTTGACTGGCAAATCTCGAGAGGGCAGCTCGAAGGAGGCCATGACCATCGTTCGACGCCGGCTGGCATTCGACGCTGCCTTGGAGTTCGGCCTGCAGAACCGGGTCGGTCGTACGCTCGAACTGACGGGCACCTCAGAAGCGTATGTCGAGCTGCCACCCGCCGATGACCTTGCGTCCCTGACAGAATCTCTGTTCGTCGACAGCGAGGATCAGCAGGTAGGGGTCCTTCCAACGGAAACAGAGCGCATCGCGTGGGTGCGAGGCGTGGCAGAGCATCTTCGGATGCGCGGAGCGATCCACCACGAATGGCTGGAACAGTACGTTGCAGAAGCTGGTCGTCGGTACCGAATATGGGGAGGACGCAACCGTGGGCAGGGAATGCCTGCCTTTCCTGCAGGGCGAGCAGCGCCTGCGTTCGCCTACACCGGCCCCAGCCCCTCATACGATACCTCGTTTGAGAAGGTCAGCGACGCGCAAGGGTGGTTCGCCCGATACGGAGCAAAGAGCCTAGGCGTGAGCCGACAGCATGCCGCTGTCCTGACGTTCAACCTGCTCAAGGCTCTTGCTCTTCACGAAGGCGGCACAGCTGGCCCAGTGAGGGTGACTGCGGTGCTGAATCGGCAAGGAACAGCGTTCGGCCTCGAACCGGCACGCGTGCGCCTTGCGAAAAGCGAAGGCGCGACAGTGCTGGCCTGCAGTGTGTGCCAGACTGACTTTCCTATGGGGGAGTGCGCTCGCAGCGAACTGACCGGAACTCCCTGCATGCTCGTCACCTGCACCGGCAAGCTCTTTCCACAAGAAGTCGCAGACAACTTCTACCGGCGGCTCTACACCGGCGACGACCAGCTGCGCATCGTCGCTCGTGAGCATTCGTCGATTCTCGATTCGAAGGCTCGCAAGGAAGTCGAAGACGGCTTCAAACGAGGAGGCTCTGATCCCTCAGCCGCCAATGTCCTCGTCGCCACTCCGACGCTGGAGATGGGCATCGACATCGGCGATCTGTCGTGTGTCATGCTGTCGTCCCTGCCGCCAACAGTCGCCAGCTACGTGCAACGTGTCGGACGAGCGGGCAGACAGACGGGCAATGCGCTGCTGCTTGCGTTCGTGCATGGTTACGGCCGGCAGCGGCCGATGCTGGAGAACCCGCTTGCGACAATTGATGGAGCGGTGCGGCCACCGGCTACATTTCTCGACGCGGTGGAGATCATCCGCCGCCAGTACATCGCCTTTCTGTTCGACATTCTCGCCGGCGAGTCCGCCCGCCCTGGCACGGATGAGCTGACAACTGTGTCTGTTGCTGCTGCAGAAGGCGACTATCCAGCTAACGCCTCGGCTCTCTTCCGTCCAGAGGTAGGACAGAGCACGCTGCTTAACTCCGTCATCGACCTGGGCGAAACCAAGCACGCTGAGCTGTTGGAACAGTTCCTTGAGGCGTTCGGCGAGCACATCGACCTAGCAGCTGAGGAACTCCGTGACTGGGCTGCACCTCGCGGCAACACGAGTGGCATTCGGGAAGACGTCTATCGAGCTCACCGTGCCTACAAGGCGCGGGAGGAAGCACTGGGCCGCCGACTCAGTGAGATTCAGCCCGAGCTCGATCGTCTCGCCACACTGGACGAGAACCACGAGCTGGCAGAGGACGACGAAGATGACCTGCGCCAGCTTCGCTCAGCCTGGCGAGCGACGACGAACGCGCTCGCTGAGATGCGCAGAGTCGATTGGGTCAGTGCACTTGAAAGCGCACAGCTGCTGCCGAACTACACACTGATCGACGATTCAGTGCAACTCGATGTTCTTGCTCGCTGGCGAGAGGACATCGCCGACGAGTGGCAGGAAAAAGCCATCACCTTTGAGCGTGGCGCCAGCACCGCACTGCGAGACTTTGCACCTGGCGCCGTCTACTACGGAAGTGGTCTGCAGATCCGCATCGACGCCCTCGATCTGGGAGTGCAGAACGAGGACATTCATACCATCGCCTTCTGCCCCGAGTGCGGATACGTTCATACCTCGCACGACGATGTTCATGGCACCGAAGCCCCAACGACGTGCCCGCGCTGCGGCGCACGCGGGATCAGCGATCGCGGACAGCGTATTCAAGCTGTGCGCTTCCGCCGGGCGATGGCCATGGTCAACAGGGACGAAGCCGGTATCTCGGACCGCGAAGACGACCGTGCCAGACGGATGTTCTCCCTCGTCCGGACCGCCGATATCGATCCGGCACAGATCTCCGAGCAGTGGTTCACCGACGGTTACGATTTCGGTGTCACCTACCTGCGGCAGGTGACGATTACAACGGTGAACCTCGGGACGCAGCGGCGCGCTCGCAGTCTGCAGATCGCGGGAGCGCAGCGGACAGCGAGCCTGTTCACAGTCTGCGCTGCATGCGGTGTGCTGGATCGAACGCTCGGAAGCAACAGTCGGAAAGATCATCGACCATGGTGTCATCTGCGAGATGCAGCGGAAGAGAAGACCGAAAGCGTGGCACTCACGCATGAGCTCCGGACACAGGGTGCGTTGCTGCGGCTCCCCTACGATCTGGTCACCGGTGATGAGCTTATGCTTCCGAGCTTCCAAGCTGCATTGCGGTTGGGGTTGCGTGAGTCTCTCGGCGGAAACCCACAGCACATCGACCTGCTTGAAACCCGCCAACCGCTGGAGTCTGGTCAGACTGCACCAGCGGTGCTCGTGCACGACACAGTGCCGGGCGGAACTGGGTATCTGGCTGACCTGTGCCGTCCTCAGAAGCTGTGGGACATCCTCGCATCTGCGCTGACGATCGTCCGGAGCTGTACGTGCCGGGGGAAGCAGATCGCCTGTGCCAGTTGCCTTCTGCCATACGCCGCCTACGGCTCGGAGGATCGCGTCTCTCGCCAGTCGGCGGAGAACACACTTCGAGCCCTCCTGCATGGCGGGCCGGCTGCTCCGGACGGCGACCTGATCGACGACTCCGCTGCGATGCAGTGGAAGCCGACTGACGTTCCACCACCATCTCCCACACCGGAAAGCGCACTCGAATCACAGTTCCTCAACGCCTTCCGGGAACGGTTGGCACATGAGGGCTGCCAGGTCAGCCAGTACGCCTCACCCAATGGATTCACCGAGCTGCGTTTCGCCTCTCCAGCTTCGGATCTCAGATGGCGTCTGCTCCCGCAGGAGCTGATCGGAGATACGCGACCCGACTATCTGCTGCGGTGCACCCACCCGCACGTGCCAGCTCTGGCAATCTATGTTGACGGATTCACCTATCACGCCACGTCCGGGCACAACCGGGTCGCCGATGATGCCCGCAAGCGTGCTGGTCTCAAGCTCGGCGGCATTCCAGCGATCGCTGTCTCCGTTGAGGACATCCGAGCCGGACAGCTGACGCGGACGGTCGACAGCACGGTAGACGAAGCCGCTGCCAGCCGCGAGTTCGGAACGCGCAGCGGGGTCGCCGGAGACTGGATGAGTCAGATTCCGCTCGACAGACTTTCCAGAATCCGCAGCATGCAGGACGTCACACTGCCTGATGCGGCATCTGAACTCTTTGTCAACCCCTTCGAACTCATCTTGGCGTGGGCTCGGATGATCGACGACACGTCCGCAACGGGGCGTGGCAGGATGAGCGCGGGATTCGCTGCGTCGAGTCCCGCTGCACAGGCACCGGTGGCAGTCGAGGCTGCTGCGATTCAGGCATTTGCTGCTTCCGGACTGCCAATGGCGCTCGCTATGAACAATGCGCAGTGGTCGACCGAACATGTCCTTGTCGAACCGGGCACGTCTCTGAGCGAACAGCTCGCTGATGAACTGACGGGGGAGCAGCCCTTCACCCGTCTGACGAAAAATGTTCTGCCTGACTCACAGCGAGCTGTTCTGCACATCCGGGATTCGCTGGGGATCGTCATCGTCCCAGGAGTCTCTATCAGAGCTGCACTGGTCATTGACGATCGCAGCAGCGAAATCACCGCCGACAGTTTCCGTTCGTCGTGGCTGAGATGGCAGCATCTGGGGTCACTGCTCAACCTGGCTCGCGAGACCGCGGACGTGGCCGTCTCCTCCGTCGAAGCCGAGGCCGAAATGCGCAGACACACGGTAGCGCCGCCGACCGATGAGGGAACTGAGCGAATCTACGACATCCATGTACCACGCGGCTCCGACGCCGACGGGAGCATCAAGGTTCGGTGGCAGGAACTGGCCGATGACGAGAACCTGCTCGACGACGAGCGGGAACTCGTCACGCACCTGGCCGCAATGGGTGTCAGCGTCATACCCGAGATCGGCTATGAGGATCCGGCGGAGGGCTGGACCATCGACCTGGCGTGGCCAGAGCCCCGGATCGCCGTCGTCATCGAGCCGGACGCGGAACTGCAGGATGCGATTGCCGCCGGTGGGTGGACCCTTGTCGCCGTCAGCCAGAACTCCGTTGCGGCTGGTGCTGCAGCTATCGAGACTGCGCTGAGAGAAGCAACTGCCCAGGGCAGGCGGACGGACACAGAAACTGATTCCCCATACGCAGCGGACAGGCACCCCACTGACGAGAAGGACAGCTGATGGCGCAAGCACAAGTGATCATCCATACAGGCGTGAAGAACGCCGATCAATCGATGCGCAAGAAGACGCTGGACTTCGTGCTCAAAGTTCAGGAAGATGACTCGCTGCCGGGCCTCGACATCAAGCGGCCAAAGGGCGCGGCAGACCCGAATGTGAGAACAGGGCGTGTCGACGACAGCTTGCGCGCAGTCATGTTTCGACTGACATCGTCGAACAACGCGCGCAAACACTACGTGCTCATCGGTGTGTACCAACACGATGACGCGTACAAGAAGGCGGAGCGCCTATCGCTCAAGGTCAATCCGATCAACGGAGTGACCGAACTTGTCGAGGCATCCATGCCCGATGTTGCCAACATGGAGTATGTCCAGGCTGCAGAACCACAGGTGAAGGGTCGTAGCGACAGCGAGGCACAACAGCCAGCAGCCGCTGATGCTGAACCTGCGTTGGCTGAAACGGAGACTCCACCACGAGCTGAATCGGGCCAGGTCGTCCCAGAGGTGGGCGAACGTCACGTCGGTCGGACTCTCACCAAACTCGGCGCTGAAGAAATGACCGCCAGGCTTGGTCTCTCAGCTGAGCTGGTCACAGAGGCAGTCAAGCAGGTGACCGTCAATGAGCTGCTTGACCTGCTCAGCAGAGGGAACATTCCCGAGTGGCAGTCAGATGCCCTCATGGACCTCGCATCAGGCTCAAGCATCAACGATGTTGCGCTCAAACTTGGAATCCGCGAAGAGACCGATGAGGAGCGCGCAGGACTCGGTCTTGAGACTGATCCTGCAGAACCGTCAGATGCCGAACCGGAGCAGCAGGCGGATGCCGACGCCAGCGCGGATGCATCGGCAGATGCGATCATCAAGGGTCTCGACACTGACGCTGCTCGGCTCAGCTTCGCGTTCGTCGAAGGAGAAGACGAGCTCAGAGCTGCCATCGAAGGGGGCGACTTCGCTGCATGGCGTGTCTTCCTTCACCCCGAACAGCGCAAGTGGGCCCAGCGCGACTACAACGGGTCCTTCCGCCTGTCCGGTGGAGCCGGTACCGGTAAGACAGTGGTCCTCGTGCATCGTGCCGTGCGGTTGCAGCGAGAGGCGCTGTCAAAGCACCTTCCCAGCCCGCGGATCATACTGACGACCTTCACAAAGAACCTGGCTGATGAGCTCAAGACGCAGATCAAGACGCTGGCTCCCACGGCTGTCCTTGCCGACAGGCCAGGCGGCGCAGGTATCTATGTCGCCGGAATCGACAGCCTGGCGTCGCATGTCGTCGATGGTGCATCGCAGGAGGAGCTGCGGACTGCGACGACAGCAGTGCTCGGCCGGGCACGGGCGAACATCCGCTCCAGGACAGCCAACGCGGCCTGGAATGACGCGATTATGAACACAGGGGTGACACTGCCCGACCGCGGTGACGGGAGCGCGTTCGTCCGCTCCGAATATGAGCTCGTCGTGCTGCCGAACCTCATCACCGACAAAGCTGAATACCTGCGGGTGCGGCGTCCGAACCGAGGAGTGCGGTTGTCCCGCGGACAGCGGGCAGATGTATGGGAAGTCGTCGAAGCATACCGATCGACTGCCAACATCGAAGACTCCGTTGATTTCGAAGAGACGCGACACATTGCCGCCGAGATCCTCCGGGGCCGGTCTGCAGCCATCGACCAGCCTGGAACCAGCGACAGCGAGCGATCTGCAAGCTACATGGCTGATCACGTGCTCGTTGATGAAGGGCAGGACCTCAGCGTCGGGCATCTTCGGCTGCTCCGCTCGATGGTGCGAACCGGCAGAAACGACATCTTCATCGCTGAGGATTCTCACCAGCGAATCTACGGACATGGGCTCGTCCTGTCCCATTTCGGCATCAGAATCCAAGGGCGCGCACGGCGGCTGACCTTGAACTATCGGACAACCGAGCAGATTCTCCGGTTCGCACTCGCCGTCCTGGACGGTGTCCCTCTTGACGGCGAAGACAACTCGTATGCTGATATGGAGGGCCGAGTCGAATCGCGACTCGGCTATTACTCCTTGCGAACTGGACCGAACCCGCAGCTCTGTCCCCACGACCGGGAGAGTGAGGAATTCGACACGATCGCAGCAATCATGCGGACATGGCTTGAGCAGTGCGAAGGGGACTCGCAACTGAAACCCGAGCAGCTGGCGGTTCTCACACGGTCGAGCCATCGACGCGATGCTGTCGTGCGCGGATTGGCCGAACGTGGAGTCGACGTCCGCGCTGTCACGAGCGGGCGGGCCGCGCGAGGCAAGCCTGTGGTGCTCACAATGCACCGCGCGAAGGGAACTGAATTCCGGAATGTCGTGCTTGCCGGCATCAGCGATCGCGGGATCCCCGCAGCGCTGCGTGCTGAGCGGTTCTCTGACGAAGCCAGTCGCGACGTCGATCAGCGCGAGCGGTCGCTGCTCTATGTCGCCGCTACCCGCGCACGGGATGAACTCGCCATCACCTGGACGGGAGAGGCGAGCCCGTTCATGCCGTCCAGCAGGAAGGCATGACAGTCATCGACTTCGCCCCTGGGCACGTGCGCCTCGGTCAGACCACGCCGTCGGTCAGTCGGTTGCTCCCATCGCGGTAGCAGGTGCCTGACCGCGGTCTGCCAGTACCGACTGCACGGCCAGCACGATCGCGGAGCTGATGACCTCCTGCGCCAGCGACGGCGCTGACTGCTCTTCAGCTTCCGGCCCGGTTGCCGAGGGCACATGGATGAACCCGGTGCGTACGTCGCGGCCTGTTGACAGTGCGTTCTCCGCAGCAGCGTAGGCGACGGCATTGCAGACGTACGTGCCAGCGGTGTTGGAGAGGCTTGCCGGGATGCCCTCATCCCGAAGCGCCTGGACGATCGCCTTGTTCGGCAGGGTGAGGAAGTGTGCGGCCGGACCACCTGCAACGACCGGTTCGTCGATCGGCTGGGCGGTGGCGTTGTCGGGGATCGGAGCATCCATGACATTGATCGCCACACGCTCCGGAGTGATGTCCCTCCGGCCTGCAGCCAGACCCAGACTGATGACGGTGTGCGGCTGGTGCCTGTCCATGAGCTCGCGAATCCGCGCCGTGGCTGCCTCAAACTCAACCGGCAGCACCTCGGTGACGACACCGGGGCATTCGCGCGCCACCGCCTCGGCGGCGGCGATCGTTGGGTTCGTCTTATGCTCGCCGAACGGCTCGAACGCCGTCACGAGCACACCCTCATACGGCAACTGCTCGCAGACCATCAGCGGCGCCGCCAGCTGGCCGGCAGGGGCCGGCGCACTTTGCGCCTCGGATCGGCGAACCCTCCAGCCTTCTTCACCGGCTCTTCGGCGGCGTCACCGGCTAGCTGACGCACAGCCACTAGGGCTGCCGCCACAGCCGCGCGGGCCAGGCGGCGCTCCTCGTCAGCCGACAGCGTCGTGCTGCCGGCCTGCTTGTCGAAGCTGACCTCGATGCCGTCGAGATCCGCGTCGCTGGCCATGATCGGTTTCTCTGCGTGCTCGTCACTCACAGCGGGATGTTCCCGTGCTTCCGAGCCGGCGGATCGACGTGCTTGTTCTTCAGCGCGCGCAGCCCGCGGATGATCCGCTCGCGCGTCTCGCTCGGCTTGATGACCGCGTCGATGTAGCCCTCCTCGGCGGCCTTGTACGGATTCAGCAGCGCATCCTCGTAATCCTGGATGAGCTCATCGCGCAGCGCATCGACGTCCTCGCCGGCCTCACCTGCGGCCTTGAGCTTGCGGCGGTAGACGATGTTGGCAGCCCCCTGGGCGCCCATCACGGCGATCTGGGCGCTCGGCCAGGCGAGGTTGAGGTCAGCACCCAGCTGCTTGGAGCCCATAACGCAGTACGCGCCGCCGTAGGCCTTGCGGGTGATGACGGTGATGAGCGGGACGGTCGCCTCTCCATAGGCGTAGATGAGCTTCGCGCCGCGGCGGATGATGCCGCCGAGCTCCTGGTCGGTGCCGGGCAGGAACCCGGGTACGTCGACGAACGTCAGGATCGGGATGTTGAAGGCATCGCACAGCCGCACAAACCGGGCGGCCTTCTCCGAGGCGTCGATGTCGAGCGTGCCGGCCAGCTGCATCGGCTGATTGGCGATGACACCGACCGTGGTGCCCTCGACGCGTCCGAACCCGGTGCACACATTCGGAGCGAACAGCTCCGAGATCTCCAGGAACTCACCCTCATCGAGCACCCGGGTGACGACATCGAGGATGTCATACGGCTGCGAGGGCGAATCCGGCATGAGCTCATCAAGTGCCAGATCCTCATCATCAACCGTCAGATCGGCCGGAGCGTCGAAGTCCTGGGCATCGTCGAGGTTGTTCTGCGGCAGGAAGGACAGCAGATCGCACACGAAGTTCAGCGCATCGGCCTCATCGGCGGCCAGGTAGTGGGCGTTGCCGGACACCGAGTTGTGGGTCCGTCCACCGCCGAGCTCTTCATGCCCGACGTCCTCACCGGTGACGGTCTTGATGACGTCGGGTCCGGTGATGTACATGTGGCTGGTCCCATCGACCATGATCGTGACATCGGTCAGTGCAGGGGAGTAGACCGCGCCACCCGCAGACGGGCCCATGATGAGCGAGATCTGCGGGATGACACCTGAGGATGCCACGTTCCACTTGAAGATCTCAGCAAACAGCGCAATCGAGCCCACACCTTCCTGAATGCGGGCGCCACCGGAATCGTTGATGCCGATGATCGGGCAGCCGAGCTTGAGCGCAAGCTTCTGCACCTTGACGATCTTGCGGCCATTCGCCTCAGCCAGCGACCCGCCAAGCACCGTGAAGTCGTGGGCGAACACCGCCACGGTGCGTCCGTCGATCGTGCCGAGACCGCAGACCACGCCGTCACCGTCGGGCCGGTTGTTCTCCATCCCGAACTGCGTGTTGTGATGCCGGACGAACTCGTCGATCTCCTGGAACGACCCGTCATCGAGCAGCTGGTCGATGCGCTCGCGGGCAGTCTGCTTGCCTCGCTTGTGCTGGTTGGCGACCGCACGCTCGTTTCCGGCGTGCGCGGCCTGACGACGGGATTCGAACGCGGCGATGCGTTCGGCGGTGGTACGCGGCACAGTGCTTTCGGTCATGGCACTAATGTACCGCCCGCCCCCTGCGTTGTGCGAAGCCGCCAAAAGCCATACAGTGATCTGGTGCACACCGTTCCTTCCCGCCCTTCTTTTGATATCCCTGTCCTGCGATCCGCGCTTGCCCGCGCCGAGGTCACCGTCCCGCGCATCGAGTGGCCTGCCGCCTGCCCGTCGACCAACGATGCGCTCGCCGAGGCGGTTGCCACCGCACCCGAGGAGTGGCCTGACTATGCCGTGTACGGCACCGATCATCAGACCGCCGGCCACGGCCGGCTCGGCCGCACCTGGACCGTCCCGGCTGCTGCCAGCCTGACGTTCTCGACCGTCATGCGGGTGCCCGTGGGGTTCGATTTGGCCGGCCTGGGCTGGCTGCCGCTCATCGCGGGCTGGGCCGTCGCCGAGGCGGTGGGAACCGCCGGTGTGAAAGCGCAGGTGAAATGGCCCAATGACGTACTCGTTGACGGGAAGAAGATCTGCGGGATCCTCACCCGCGCCACCCAGCTGCCGAAGACCGATGAGGCCGAGATGGCCGTCATCCTCGGCATCGGCATCAACGTCGACATGACCGCAGACGAACTCCCGGTCGAGACCGCCACCTCCCTCACGCTGGCCGGCGGGTCGATCTCCCGGGAGCTGCTGCTGACCGAGGTGCTGCGCCGTCTGCACCAGGCGATCCCGTTCCTGCTGGGCTCCTCGACGGCCGAGGCGTTCTCCCAGTCCGTGGCCGCCGATGAGATCCGCAACCGCATGGCCACCCTCGGCATGGATGTCCGCGCTGAGCTTCCCGGTGACACCCAGGTGCGCGGCCGCGCCGTCGGTGTCGATGCCGGCGGCAACCTCATCATCGACACCGGCACCGGCCGCGAGGTGGTCAGCGCCGGCGACGTCACCCACCTGAGGCCCAGCCGATGAGCGAAACGCCCAACGACGACGAGAACCTCGCCTCTGAGGAACTCGGCGACGAGGCGCTCGACGCTGTCGCCGCAGCCGCCCAGGAGGCCTTCGCCGCCCGCCTGGCCGGATCCCGGCCGGTACCCGAGACCGTCGACGAATCGATCGTCGACGAGCGGGAGAAAGCCGAGATCGAGGACACGATCTACCAGCTGCGCTCAGCCGCCCAGAAGCTCGAGGAAAGCCTGCTCGGCGGCAAGCGCGTGCTCACCCGCAAAGAGGTCGCCCAGCTCGCCGGCGTCTCCACGGTTGCGGCCCGTAAGTTCTGGCGCGCCCTCGGTATGTCCCGCGTGCCCGAAGGCCAGACCGCCTTCACCGTTGAGGACGCCAAGGCGCTGCGCGAGATCGCCTCGGTCGTCGATGCTGGTGTGCTCGATGAGGCGACAGTGCTTTCGCTGGCCCGCGCCATCGGTCAGACGAGCGACCGGCTTGTCGTATGGCAGATGGAGACGCTCGTCGAGTATCTGTCCGATACCCGCGGGCTGGAGGAGACACACGCCCGCCAGCAGGCGATCGAGCTGTTCGAGAGCAGTATCGAGCCGCTCGAACGGGTCCTCGTATACGCGTGGCGCCGCAATCTCGCCGGCGCACTCGGGCGCATGAACGTCAATGTCGCAGAAGGCCTGGCGATTGAGAACCGGCAGGGCTGGTACGACTCCCAGATGCCGCTGGCCCGCGCCGTCGGCTTCGTCGACCTCGTCTCCTACACCCGTCTGTCCCAGCGGCTGGAGCCCAAGCAGCTGGCTTTCCTCGTCAAGCGCTTCCAGGACATCGTCTTCAACGTCGTGGCCACCGGCAACGGCCGGGTCATCAAGACCGTCGGCGATGAGGTCTTCTTCGTCGCCGAGACCCCGCAGGCCGGTGCGGAGATCGCGCTGACGATCCGGGACCTCATCATCGACGACAAGGAACTGCCCCAGGCCCGCCTCGGCCTCGCGTGGGGGCGCGTGCTCTCACGGCTCGGCGATGTCTTCGGCTCGACGGTCAACCTCGCTGCCCGCCTCACCGCGATCGGCGAGCCCGGAACCGTCGCAACCGACTGGGAGACCGCCCGCATCCTCGAACGCTCAGGGGAGTACGTCTTCTCCAACCGGCAGACGATCACCCTGCAGGGCCTTGGTGAGATCTCGATGTTCCAGATGGACCGCGGTACCGCCGAAAGCCTCGACCTGTCGATGGACGGGGACGAATAACTGTTCAGCTGTCGAATGACCCTAGAACCGAGCTACATCGACACCCCTGAAACTTCAGAAGCGATACCCCGGCGTGCGCCTTTATGGGGCGTGGAGGGTACTATCTTTGCCCACCATGTATCCCGATTAGCTAGACTCCGGATGCAGTAGATTTCTTCCGTTGCGAGGTTGACGATGAGCGAGTTATTCGGTGGTTATAATTCTTTCTTTCGTCGGGGTTTTGGGTCCCATGACTGCATCTTTGCGGACTCGGTAGGTGTCTGTTTAACCGAGCGTGCTGAGGACCGATTCAAAGAGGCTGTTTACTTTGCGAGCCATATGGAGTCCGGCTATCATGATCCTCAAAAGTTCAGATATGCGCTTGGCGCCTTCCTGTCTGCTTATGCTTCTGTGTCTGAGATAATGAGAAAAGAGCTTGGATTCCACGGCCGCTGGGGTGAATGGAAAGAATACATCAAGGGTGTACCTGAGTCTATTTCCGTGAACGAATATGACCCGGCGCTGACGCGAGCTCGAAATATCAATATCCACCAGAAATCTGTGTTTGCTGGTAGTTACTGCGAAATTGGATTGTATCGAGGTCGTTCGCATAAGCTGAGCCTTGGTAAAGACATAGATTGGGACATTTCAAGTGCTGAACTCATTGATCGATTCTGGGATTCCGACTTCGCAAAACTAATGCTCGATGTAGAGCATTCAGCTTACGGTGAGCAGTACGGCGTCCGGAGAATATATCGAATTCGCCAGATCTCTTCGGATCTACCGGAGTCGGACCGCGGGCTAGATATCGTGCAAATTGTTCGGAGGGCTCTGTTGCGCTTATGCGATCGTATCGGATTTGCTCACACGATGGATGGAGAGAAGGTGGAATTAATGGATGGTGGTGAAGTTGTCAATGATTTTACCTATAATCTTGTTACGATCCTTTTGGAAAGTGACGTGAATCCGGATCTGCCGAAGCGCTGGGGGTGGCCGGACCTTGGTGAAGAATTGTGGCCGGTATCAAATTTCTAATCTGTGACTTGGGTGAGGTATCGTCATTCGTTTCTGCGGTAACTCTCTTCATGCTGTTCGGTGCGAGAGTGAAAGTGTGGTCTTCATCGGCTCGGCGTAATGACCCTGGACCTTAAACGGGTCGTAGTCTCGATCGCCCTGAATCCTCCTCTAAACGACTATTTGCTCTGATAGTGCGGAGCGCATTTCTATCGCGGGCACTGGGATCTTGTGTCTGTGTAAACGATGTCTGCAGCGCTCTGCGCAACGAATGGTGGTCGCGGTTCCCGTCTTGAGGATCAAGAAATGATCACACTCGCCTGTCGCACGCGTGCTACGCTTGGATCATGAGTGTTGCCCAGCCCGAATCCGAAAGCCTGTCTCAGCGCGAACTGCGAAATGAGTCAAGTCGTGTCCTTCGCGAAGTGAGCGAAGGTCACTCGTTCATGCTGACGAATCGCGGAGTCCCGGTCGGTCGTGTCATCCCTTTGGATGCGCCTGCGCCCGGACTTGAGATCACCCGCCCAGCCAAGCGCGTCGGCGGCTGGTCGGACCTCGGTATCAAGCGCAGGCGCAGCCAACGATCTGTGCAGGAGCTCATCAATGAGCAGCGTGAGGATCGGGTGTGAATGCCAGAGTCGTCTACGTTGATACCTCCGCGCTGGCAGCACTCCTGAAGCCTGAGCCGCAAAGCGAATCTTTGGAGCGCTGGCTCGACGAAACTTCGGCGACGCTGGTCTCCAGCAACCTGCTTGAGACTGAGCTCCGTCGCGTCGCCGTCCGCGACGGGCTGAGCCAAACTGATGTGACAGCCCTACTCGACGGAGTGGCCCTCGCTGCGCTCGACCGGGCAGTCTTCCGCAGTGCTGGGTTCCTGCCGATGGAATTGCTGCGAACTCTCGACGCGCTGCATCTTGAGGCCGCTATTCGCCTCGATGCCGACGCCATGCTGACGTACGACCATCGCCTTGCGCTTGCGGCCGAAGCTGCCGGACTGACAGTCATCGCGCCCGGCCGCTGAGCCGCTCAGAACAGCGCGCCGCCCGCATCGTCCTCGTCACTGGAGACGATGACGACAGGGGAATCGTCGTCATCACGAGCCTGAGCGATCTCGTGCTTGCGGCGTTCGAGCTCCTCAGCGCTCAACCCACCGGATGCAGTCTCCTCACTGCCCTCAACCTCGGCAGCGGCAGAACCAGCCGCGCCATAAGCATGCGGAACGGTGCCGATCGCATCGACCTTCGACTCCAGCGGCTGACCGGCGCCATCCCGCCTACCCAGCTCGGCCGGCAGCTTGCGGGCACCACCACCGGAGGCCGCGCCCTGCGGTTCGGGCCCGGCGAAGGCGGTGACGAGCTCGGTCTCGCCCTTGAGGAAGCGATGCGCACGCACACCGGCGGTCGCGCGTCCCTTGGTGGGGAACTCGGCGAGATCCGTGACCTTGACGCTCAGCGCGGTCTCGCCGTAGAAGTTCTCACCCGTCGCGATTGTGACGACGCGGTTCTCCGCCGCGGGATCGACAAGGCTGAAGGCGATGACCGAGGCGTCGGCGGCGACCTTCATGCCGGTGACACCTCCGGCGTTCCAGCCCTGGGCGCGCAGCAGATCGGTGCCGAAGGTCAGCAGCTGGGCGTTCGAGGTGATGAGCACCGCGCGGGCGGCGTCGATGTCGGGCAGCTGGCCGGCGCCGATCACCGTGTCACCGGACTTGAGGTTGATGACATCCCAGGCATCCTTGCCCTTGGCAGGCTCGGCACCGGCAACGCGCTTGATGACCCCGCGGGCGGTGGCGAGGACGAAGTCCTTGGTGATGTCGACGAGCCCGAGCACCTTCTCCCCGGAGTCGAGGGTGACGAACTCACCGACCTTCACACCTCCGGCCAGGCCCGGCCGGGTGGCCTGCGGCGGCAGGGCCGGCAGGGCAACAACGTCGACGGTCAGCAGGCGGCCCTTCGAAGTGATCGCGCCGATGATCCCCCGGGTGGTCGAGGCGACCTGCGAGACGAGCGCGTCATGGGCCAAGCGCTTGCCGCCGGTCGGCAGAGCCGAGCGGTCAGAGGTGCGGGCGATCCGGCCCGAGGTCGAGAGCAGCACCCACGTCGGCGAGTCGGCGACCTGCAGCTCCGGTGAGCCCTTCTTCCGGCCGCGTGCAGTGATCTGCTGATGCGAGCCTTCGACGAGCACGGTGCGGCGCGGGGAGTCGATCTGGTCGGCGACGGCGCCGAGCTCCTCAGAGACGACCTGGCGCAGCTTCGCTTCATCGTCGAGGATCGACTGCAGGTAGTCGATGCGCTTCTTCAGCTCATCCTGCTCCGCCTCAAGTTCGAGTCGGGAGAACTTCGTCAGCCGACGCAGCTGCAGGTCGAGGATATAGGTCGCCTGCACCTCGGAGAGGTCGAAGACGCTCATCAGCCGGGTGCGGGCGATCTGCGCATCATCTGAGGAGCGGATGAGTTCGATGACCTCGTCGATGTCGAGGATCGCGGTCAGCAGTCCCTCGACGAGGTGGAGACGGTCCTTGGCCTTGCCGAGCTGGAAGACCGTGCGCCGGCGGGTGACGTCGATGCGGTGGTCGACGTAGACCTCCAGCAGCGCCTTGAGACCAAGCGTGCGCGGCTGCCCGTCGACGAGGCAGACGCTGTTGATGCCGAAGGAGTCCTCCAGCGGGGTGAGCCGGTAGAGCTCTTCGAGCACCGCATCGGGGTTGAAGCCGTTCTTGATGCCGATGACCAGGCGCAGGCCGTGCTTGCGGTCGGAGAAGTCGTCGATCGAGGCGATACCGGCCAGCTTCTTGTTCCCGACGACGTCCTTGACCTTCTCGATGACCTTCTCCGGGCCGACGAGGTAGGGCAGTTCGGTGACGATGATGCCCTTGCGGCGGGCGGTGATGTTCTCGATCTTCACCGTCGCCCGGGTGCGGAAGGACCCGCGGCCGGTCTCGTAGGCCTCACGCACTCCCGACAGCCCGATGATCCGGCCGCCGGAGGGGAGGTCGGGGCCAGGGACGTACTTCATGAGCTCCGAGAGCTCCGCCTCGGGGTTGTCGATGAGGTGCTGGGCTGCGGCGATGACCTCGCCGGGGTTGTGCGGGGCCATGTTCGTGGCCATGCCGACCGCGATTCCCGAGGCGCCGTTGACGAGCAGGTTCGGAAACGCGCTCGGCAGGACTTCGGGCTGGGTGGTCGAGGAGTCGTAGTTGGGCACGAAGTCGACGACGTCCTCATCGAGGCCGGCGATCATCGTCAGCGCTGCGTCGGTCAGGCGGGCCTCGGTGTAGCGCGGGGCGGCCGGGCCGTCGTCAAGCGAGCCGAAGTTGCCGTGGCCGTCGACGAGCGGGGTGCGCATGACGAAGTCCTGGCTCAGCCGCACGAGTGCGTCGTAGATGGCGACATCGGAGTGCGGGTGCAGCTTGCCCATGACGTCGCCGACGATGCGGGAGCTCTTGACGTGCGGACGGTCCGGGCGCAGGCCCATCTCGCCCATCTGGTAGATGATGCGCCGCTGCACGGGCTTGAGGCCGTCGCGGGCATCTGGCAGTGCCCGGGAGTAGATCACCGAGTAGGCGTACTCGAGGAACGATGTCTCCATCTCCTCGGAGACGTCGATATCGACGACCTGGCCAGCGACCGGCTCTGTCATGGAACTCCTTCGACGGGCGAAACGACAGGCCTATGCTACCGGCAAACCGACGCGAAGCCCGGGATTTCGCCGGGTGCGGAGGTTCTCACCCCATGCTCATGCGCCGGCGCAGCGAATCCATCCGGTCGGCTTCAGCGGCGAGTTCGACTTTGACGGAGAGCAGGTACGCATCGCCTTCGGTCACCGAGATCGGCCGCAGCTCGATCTCACGCACAGCCGGGAACTCCTCGACAAGAGCCGACAGGCGCAGGATGACATCCTCGGCTGGGGCCATGTTCATCACCGGCAGGCCCTTGTAACCGAACAGCCGTGGCGAGGACTTCAGCGAGCGCACCATCTCCCTGGCGTCGACATCGGTCAGCGGTGCGACCCGATGGGCGACATCATCGAGCAGCTCAGTCGTATCCCCGGCCAGGGAGAAGGACACCATCGGCCCGAGCAGCGGATCCTCACCGGCGGAGATGACACACGCGGTGCCGGGCGGGGCCATCGGCTGCACATCGATGCCGTGGTCCTCGTCCTCGTTCAGCAGCGAATCGATGACCTCGGCGATGCCCTGCCAGTCCTCGGCGAGCTCTTCCGGGGTGTCGATGTTCAGCCGCACCCCGCCGAGCTCCATCCGGTGCCGCAGCCGTTTGTGCACGGCTTTGAGCGCGACCGGGTAGCCGAGCTTCTCAGCGGCGGCGATGCCCTCCTCGACGGAGTACGAGGTGATGTAGGGCAGGCATTCGATGCCGTAGTGGGCGAGCAGCTGACGGGAGTCGTCCCGGCTGAGGATGACCCGCTCACCGGCGTCGACGCCGTCGAGGTTGCGTTCGATGATCTTGCGGGCTGCGCGCACATCGAGGTCGTCGAACTCCGGGTAGACGCCGTGATCGGCCTTCTTCCACATCGCATAGTCGGTCGCCCGAGCCAGCGCCCACACAGCATCTTCGGGGCCGATGTAGCTGGGCACCGTGTGCGCGGTCGTGGTGCCCTCACCGTCGTCGATGCGGGCGGTGAGCTCGTCCTGCACCCCGGTGATGCCGAGGAAGCAGGCGACGGTCGTCTTGCCCGAGGCCGCGGCCGTCTCCGCCAGCACGGTGGCGATCTCCCGCTCATCAGCACCGGCCGAGGGGGTGAAGGTGACGACGACGGTGTCGATCGAGCTGTCGGCGTACATGTCCTCCAACTGTCGGCCGAACTCCTCGACGCTGACCTCCGGGTGCATCGACACAGCAGGCGAATCCACCCGCAGCCCTTCGGAGCGGGCGCGCTGGATGATCAGCGTCGAGAGAGCTGCGGAATTGCCGATCACTCCGACCCGCCGGCCGCGCGGTGCCGGCTGGGTCGCGAAGACCTGGGCTGCGTCGAAGAGCTGGTGGATCGTATCGGCGCGGATCACCCCGGCCTGCCCGAGCACCTGGTCGAGTGCCTTGCCCGACAGACTCGACAGACGCACCTGGTGCCCGGGCGGCAGCTCCCGGCCGGTGAGATCGGATTTGATGACGATGACCGGTTTGACCCGGGAGACCCGGCGGGCGATGCGGGAGAACTTGCGCGGATTGCCGATCGACTCCAGATACAGGCCCACCGCCTGCGTCGCCGGGTCCTCCTCCCAGTACTGCAGCATGTCATTGCCCGACAGATCCGCCCGGTTGCCGGCAGACACGAACGTCGAGATCCCCAGCCCGCGGGTCTTCGCCGCAGCCAGGAGCGCGGTGCCGAGCGCCCCGGACTGGCTGAACAGGCCCAAGGTTCCCGCCTCGGGCAGGAACGGGGCGAGCGAGGCGTTGAGCGAGACCTCGGGCGAGGTGTTGGCCACCCCGAACGAGTTCGGACCCACCACCCGCATGCCGTGGGAGCGAGCGGTGGTGACCATCTCGCGCTGCAGCTCCAGGCCGTGCTCGCCGGTCTCAGCGAAACCAGAGGAGATGACGACGCAGGCCTTCACACCGTGGGCGGCGCAGTCGCGGACCACCTGGGCACACGATTCGGCAGGCACGGCGATGATCGCCAGGTCGGCCGGGTCGTCGAGATCATCGAGCGAGCGCACCGCGGGCACACCGGCGACCGCATCGGCTTCGGGGTGGACGACGGAGAGCGTGCCGGTGAAGTCGGCACCGACGAGGTTGCGCAGCAGCAGATTGCCGGTCGAGTTGTGGGTGCGGCTGGCGCCGATGACGACGACTGAGGCCGGGTGCAGGACCTGGCGCACCGAGATCGCTTCAGCGCGGTGCTCACGGGCCTCCTGGACCTGCATCGACTTCTCGGTTGGGTCGATGTCGAAGCGCACGGCGACGACCCCGTCGTCGAACTCACGGGAGACCTCGTAGCCGGCGGCGGCGAAGACCTGCAGCATCTGTCGGTTCTGGGGCAGCACCTCGGCGGTGAAGACGCTGATCCCGCACTCCCGCGCGGCAGCGGCGAGGTGCTCTAAGAAGATCGAGCCGATGCCGCGGCCGTGGTGGGCGTCAGCGATGTTGAACGCGACCTCCGCTGAGGTGTCGTCGAGCCGGTCATAGCGGGCGGTGCCGATGATCTCCTCGCCGATCGTCATGACGAAGGCGACCCGGTCGTGATAGTCGACGTTGACGAACCGGTCGAGGTCTTTGGCCGGGATCACCGGCAGGGGAGCGAAGAAGCGCAGGTAGATGGACTCCGGGGACTGCTTGGAGTGCATCTCCTGCACACCCTCGGCATCCTCCGGCACAATCGGGCGCAGATGAGCCGTGGCTCCATCGCGCAGGACGACATCGGCTTCCCAATACGCTGGATATGCTCCCATGACGCCAGCATAGTGACTCGGCTGCACCCGGTGGTAGTGCCGGTGTGGTGCAGGCCGGGCTGTGGGGCACAATGGGGGCATGCCCACGATCCCGCAATCACTTGCCCACGACCTGCAGTCAGCCGGGTACTATCCGCAGCTGGCCGCTGAGATGCTGAGCGAATCGCTGTTCGGTGAGCCGGTCGTCTCACACCTGGTGCACATGGAGACCCACGTCGACCTCGACGCGATCCACCGCCACCTCACCGCCTTCGCCCTCACTCCGACCCGACTGCTGCTCACCCACATCGACGACGAACCGCAGACCGAGCTCGGCAAGATGCCCCGAGGGCTCACCACCACCGAGGACATCGCGCTCGCCCGCGTGAGCAACGCCCTCATCTCCCGCACTTACGACAATCCAGCCGACTTCGAACCCGGTGAACGCCCCGTCGAGGTCGCCCTCACCTTGGGCTGGGGATCGATGCGCCGCATCGACACGGTGCCCGAATCCTGCGGCGACCCCGACTGCGACGGCGACCACGGCTACTCCGGCTCCAGCTATCCCGAGGACGTCACCCTGCGAGTCTCCGCCCAGGCCGAAGGGCAGGCCGCTGTCGACCAGGCGCTCGACTTCGCCCTCAACCTGCGCCGTCTGGTCTTCGAGGCCCGCCGCAGCGCTGGTCTGCCCGGCGGGCTGTGAGCATGCAGACGCGCCACGCCCCTGACTACCGGAACTCACCGCTGCTCTCCGATGTCATCCCGGCTGCCGCGATCAGCCTCGGGGCCCGGGAGATCCTCGACGATGGAGCTGCTGAGCGGGCGCTGAAGCTCGGTTTCGATGCCGAACCGCGGGTGGTCGTCGTCGCGCTCATCGACGGACTCGGCGCCGAGCTGCTGCGCGCCCGTGCTGCGCACGCCCCGTTCCTGCGCGGACTGCTGCCGGACATGCTCGCTATGAGCGCAGGCTTCCCGTCGACGACGGCGAACTCGCTGTCCTCCCTGGGCACCGGGATGCTGCCCGGCGCCCACGGGGTGGTCGGCTACCAGCTGCTCGACCCGGAACGCGAGATCGTGTTCAACCAGCTGACCTGGGACCCCGAGGTCGATCCCGAGGTGTGGGTCCCCGATGCGACGATGTTCGAACGCCTCGTCAGCGCCGGGGTCGACGTCGTCAGCCTCGGTGAGCCGAAGTTCGCCGGCCGCGGGCTCAACCAGGCATCCCTGCGCGGTGGCCGGTTCCGCGGCTCACGCACGATGAGCCAGCGCGTCGATCACGCGCTCGAAGAGATCCGCCGGCCCGGCAGACGCCTCGTCTACTTCTACTGGGGCAACCTGGACAAGACCGGCCACGTCCACGGCGTCGACTCATGGCATTGGCTCGAAGAGCTCGAAGAGGTCGACGGGCACCTGTCACGACTGGCCAACGGCCTGCCGCATGACGCCCAACTGGCCATCACCGCCGACCACGGCATGGTCGACGTCCCGCATGAGGGCCGCCTCGACCTCGCCGACCATCCGCACCTGCGCGAGGGGCTGCGTGCTGTGGGCGGCGAACCGCGTGCGGTGCACCTCTACGTGCGGCCCGGCGCCTGCGAAACCGTCCACACCGCCTTCGCGGAGGCTCTCGGTAACCGGGCGCTGGTGATGACCCGTGAGCAGGCGATCGCCCGTGGCTTCTTCGGACCCGTGCGCCCGCAGAACCTCCAGCGCATCGGCGATGTCATCGTCGTCTGCGAGGCCGGCACCGGCATCGTCGATTCGGAGCACGACTCACCCTCGGCGCTCGCCCTCATCGGTCACCACGGCGGCATCACCAGCCAGGAGCTGGCGATCCCGCTCTTACGCACGTAAGCCGGCCACCGCCTCGGGCGCGGTCACCCCTTCGTGAGGCTCAGCAGTCGATGTCTGCGGCACGTGCAAGGATCCCCACATGAGCATGATGGAGATCTTAAATGAAGCGGCCATGCCGGTCGGATCTGTGGCCGCCGCAGTTACTGCAGTTGGCGCATGGTGGGGTATTCATCGCACCGCCAGTGACAACCGGGAGAAGGCGCAGCCATTCGTCCTGGCAGAATTCGCGACGGCGCCCCACAGCGACATCAGCATCCAGCTCGTGATCAAGAATGTCGGTGTCACTCCTGCACGGAATGTGCAGGTTACTTTCGATCCCCCGCTTCCACCTGGTGAAGTCGATTCAGCAATCTGGCGGTTGCATGAACGGTACGACGATCCAATCGCAGTCTTGGGCCCTGGACAGCAGTTCAGCAACAACTGGTGGCTGTCGGATTACACCCTCGAAAATCCGTCGTTGCGGAACGTCTATGACCTTCCCCGAGAAACGACCGTCACAATCAAATACAGGGGAATCGGGAAAGGCGTCTTCGAGGAGTCGTTCCCAATTAGCTCTTGGCTGGTCCTTTTGGACTCTTCGCCAGTTGCCTCTGATTCCAAGCTTGGTAGCCTCCGCCGAATTGCGACAACGGCCGGACAGCTAGCTCAACTCGTGCCAGGAGTGCTCAGACGCATCGAACGTGAGGAAGACGCCGACTGACGGTGATCTCGGCGCGACCAATTCGGAGTCTGGAGCCGGCCACCGCCTCGGGCGCGGTCAACCGCCGTCGACGTTGAGCACCTCACGGCGGTGCTTCCGGCGCCTGGGGGTCACGCGGTAGACGACGAGGCGGTACATAAGGTAGCGGAAGATGTTGCCCAAGCCGACGCCGACGACATTGGCGGAGATGTTGTCGGCCAGTGCCGAGCGGAAGCCGAGCAGGTAGTGCGAGACCCACAGACACGCCATCGCGATGAGCAGGCCGATGGCGTTGACGACGAAGAACCACACCGCCTCACGGGTCGCTGAGCGGTTCCTGCCGTCTCTGAACGTCCAGTAGCGCGAACCGAGCCAGGCGACGAGGGTGGCGAGGGTGACCGAGATGATCTTCGCCCACATCGGGCCGATGCCCAGAGCCTCGGGGCGCAGCAGGTTGAAGACGAGGAAGTCGACGCCGAAGGCGACGAGGCCGACGACGGAGAACTTCGCGACCCGCTTGGCCTCCTTGCGCATCTCCATGACCGCGCACCTGTCTGTCGTCGGGATCCGTGGTTCCTGCCGTTTCCGAGATTACCGGACGCGCATGCCCGGCGGTCGCAGACCCTCCGGCTGCACACGGTGTGGTGACGGGTACAGTGGTGCTGTGACTTTTCCCAAAGTAGGAGTGATCGGCGGAGGCCAGCTGGCGCGCATGATGGCCCCGGCCGCCGAGGCGCTGGGCGTGGGATTCCACGTGCTGGCCGAAAGCGACGACGTCTGCGCCACCGAGGTCTCCGCCCATGTGACCGTCGGCGACTACCGCGACTATCCGACGCTCAAAGCCTTCGCCGAGACCGTCGATGTCCTCACCTTCGACCACGAGCATGTGCCGCCGGAGCACCTGCGTCAACTCGCCGCCGCCGGCCACCCGTGTCATCCCGGTCCCGAGGCGCTCATCCACGCCCAGGACAAGCTCATCATGCGCGCGAAGATGGACGAACTCGGCCTGCCGAACCCGCGCTGGGCGCAGGTGAGCTCGACCGAGGAGCTCGAGGCCTTCGGTGCCGAGATCGGGTTCCCGCTCATCCTCAAGACCCCGCGCGGCGGCTACGACGGCCACGGCGTGCGCGTCATCGACGCCGCCTCCGAGGCCGCCGACTGGCTGGCCGAGGGCGCACCGCTGCTGGCGGAGGAGAAGATCGACTTCACCCGCGAGCTCGCCGTCATGGTCGCCCGCTCGCCGATGGGCCAGACTGCCGTGTGGCCGGTCGTGGCAACCTACCAGCAGGACGGGATCTGCAAGGAGGCCCTCGCCCCCGCTCCCGGTCTCGACGCCGAGCTGGCCCGGCAGATCTCTGCCGATGTGCTGCGGGTAGCAGGCAGCCTCGAGGTCACCGGCGTCATGGCGATGGAGATGTTTGAGACCTCAGACGGCTACATCGTCAACGAACTGGCGATGCGCCCGCACAACACCGGCCACTGGAGCCAGGACGGCTCGATCACCTCGCAGTTCGAACAGCACCTGCGCGCCGTCCTCGACCTGCCGCTGGGCGACCCGGCAGCCCACGCACCGGTGACCGCGATGGTCAACGTGCTCGGCGCTGACCGCGAAGACCTCTACCATGCCTACCTGCACGTCATGGCCCATGACCCGCAGGTCAAAGTCCACATGTACGGCAAGCAGGTGCGGCCCGGCCGCAAGCTCGGACACGTCAACCTCACCGGCACCGACGCCGCCGAGGTGCTGCGCCGGGCCCGGCATGCCGCCGACTACATCGCCGGCACCGACCCCGACCCGCACCCGGACCACCGCACCGGGGGAGCAGAGCACCTCGTCGGCGGGGGCGCCGGCCCAGCTGCAGAAGGGAACCGTTCATGACTGAGCCAGCCACCTCCGCGAAAACGGGCCCGGTCGGCATCGTGATGGGATCGGACTCCGACTGGCCGACGATGCGCGCGGCCGCCGACGTGCTCGGTGAGCTCGGCATCTCCGCCAGCGCCGAGGTGGTCTCCGCCCACCGGATGCCCCACGAGATGATCGAATGGGGCACCACCGCCGCCGAGCGCGGGATCCGGGTCATCATCGCCGGCGCCGGGGGAGCGGCCCACCTGCCCGGCATGCTCGCCTCGGTCACCCCACTGCCGGTCATCGGCGTGCCGGTGCCGCTCAAGCAGCTCGACGGGATGGATTCCCTGCTCTCGATCGTGCAGATGCCCGCTGGCGTGCCCGTGGCGACCGTCTCGATCGGCGGTGCCAAGAACGCCGGCCTGCTCGCCGCCCGCATCCTCGGGGCAGGCGAGTCAGAGGACGCTGCTGCGATCCGGCAGCGACTCGATGGCTACCGCAACGAACTCAAGGCCACCGCCGAGGCCAAAGGCCGCGCGCTGCTCGACCAGCTCGACGGCTGACCCCCACTCGACCCGACCCGGCACCTGTGTGCCGACGCATCACCTGACAAGGAGAGACATGTTCGACATCTACCAGCTGAGCGATGACCACGAAGCGATCCGCGAAGCCGTCCGCGAGGTCGTCGACGCCAAGATCGCCCCGCACGCCGCCGACGTCGACGCCAACGCCCGCTACCCGCAGGAAGCCCACGACGCGCTTGTGGCCACCGACTTCTTCGCCCCGCACATCCCCGAGGAGTACGGCGGTGTCGGCGCCGATGCGCTGGCGACTGCCATCGTCATCGAAGAGGTCGCCCGCGGCTGCGTGTCGTCTTCACTCATCCCGGCGGTCAACAAGCTCGGCTCGATGCCGGTGCAGATCGGCGGCTCTGAGGAGATCAAGCAGAAGTACTTCCCGGCCGTGGCCGCGGGTGAGTCCGGGTTCTCCTACGGCCTGTCCGAGCGCGAGGCCGGCTCTGATACCGCGAGCATGAAGACCCGCGCAGTGCGCGACGGGGATGACTGGGTGCTCAACGGCGTCAAGACCTGGATCACGAATGCCGGTGTGTCCGATTTCTACACCGTCATGGCCGTCACCGACCCCGACGGGCCGCGCGGTCGCAACATCTCCGCCTTCGTCGTCGAGAAGTCCGATGAGGGCTTCTCCTTCGGTGAGAAGGAGCGCAAGCTCGGCATCAAGGGCAGCCCGACCCGTGAGCTGTTCTTCGAGAACTGCCGCATCCCCGGCGACCGGATCGTCGGTGAGGAGGGCCAGGGACTCAAGATCGCCCTGCAGACCCTCGACCACACCCGCGTCACCATCGCCGCGCAGGCACTCGGCGTGGCCCAGGGTGCGCTCGACTACGCGATCGGCTACATCAAGGAGCGCAAGCAGTTCGGCAAGCCGGTCTCGGAGTTCCAGGCGCTGCAGTTCATGGTCGCCGACATGGGCATGAAGCTCGAAGCCGCCCGCCAGCTCACCTACGCCGCTGCCGCCAAGAGCGAGCGCAACGATGACGACCTCGGCTACTTCGGTGCTGCTGCCAAGGCGTACGCCTCGGATGTCGCCATGGAGATCACCACCGATGCCGTGCAGCTGCTCGGCGGTGCCGGCTACGTGCAGGATCATCCGGTCGAGCGGATGATGCGCGACGCCAAGATCACCCAGATCTACGAGGGCACCAACCAGATCCAGCGCCTTGTAATGGGCCGCAAGCTGCTGGGGTGATGTGACGCTGATGGGGCCGGTGCGGACGCGTTACGCGTTCACACCGGCCCCATTATCGTCTCCGGATTACTCTCCGTCCTGTTGGGTCAGCCGATCGCCGACAAGATGAGGAGATAGGTGCTGACGACGCCGATCATGACGAGCACCGGCGGCACCGTGTAGCCGACGACCTCACCGAACTTCAGCTTGAAGTTCGCGAGGTACGGCAGCGCGAAGAACGGGATGAGGAGATTGAACACCGCGTCACCCATCTGGTAGGCCTGCATGACCAGGCTGAAGTCCGCCTGCAGGTCGAGTGTGGTGGGAACGATGTACGGAGCCTCAATGACGAACTTGGAACCGCCGGACGGGACGGCGATGTTGAGGATTCCCGAGTAGAGGAACGCGATGAACGGCCAGGTCGTCGCGTTCGAGATGGCGGTGAACGCCTGCGAGATCAGGACGCCGAGTCCGGTGGCACTGATGAGGCCGAAGATTCCTGCGTAGAACGGGAACTGCAGGATGAATCCCCACGTGCCGGAGATGCCCTCACGCACGAGTCCTGCGTAGTATTCAGGGCCCTGATTGGCGCACAGCAGAATGCCGAGGGTCAGGAACAGGAAGTTGTAGGCGTTGAGGTCGAGGCCGGCGATGCCGGTTGCAGCGATATTGAGGATGCTGAAGGCCAGACCGATGCCGCCGACCACGATCATGACGATGCGGCTGGCGTTGGCGCGCTGTGCCGGGGTGTTGCGTTCGACGATCGCCGAGGCGGCACCTGACTCAAGCTCCTCGAAGACCGAAGCGTCGACCTGCTTCATCTTCGTCTGGTCCTTCGGGTGCATCAGCAGCATGAAGATGATGCCGACGAGCATGCAGGCGACGAGCAGAAGGCCGAAGTCCGGACGGACGACGGTGTCGGTCAGCGGCACGGAGACCGGGGTCGCTTCGACGTGGGAATCAGGCACCAGATCGCGCAGGTACTCCGGGGTGGCTGCATACAGCACTGCGGCTCCGGACATGCCGGCTGCTCCGGGGACCATGCACATGAACAAGGTGGCCACGAGGACCGGTGCGTGGAGTTTGATATCGCGCTTCTTCGCCTCGGCCAGGAGCTCCTTGCCGAGGACGATGCCGCCCATCATGCCGAGTCCCCAGTGCACGAAGCCGAGGAGGCTGGCAACGGTTCCGGCCAGGATGATCACCTGTGTGCGGTTCTTCGGGATCCGGGCGACCCAGGTAAGCAGGCGCTTGGCCGGGGGAGAGGTGGCGACCGCGTTGCCGGTCGCCAGCAGCACTGTCATCTGCATCGTGAATTCGAGCAGGTTCCAGAAGGAACCCGTCCATGCAGACACGAGCGTGACCTCTTCGGCATCCGATGACCAGAACGAGGTCCCGGTGAGGAAGAAGGCGAGCGCGCCGACGATGATGGTCAGGGCTAAGCAGATGACGAACGAATCCGGCATCCAGCGGATGAACCAGGCAAGGTACCGGTCGAGGAACTTTGGCTTACGTTCGAGGTTGGTGGTCGAGCTCATGTGTGAAGTTCTCCTTGGAAAATGTGCGTGCCGGCGGGCATGCGCGAATGACGCTGGGCTCAGCTGTGCTCGCGCAGCTGCTTCTTGTTGATCTTGCCGACGGCCGTGACGGGCAGAGCGTCGGTGAGGTGGACGTACTTCGGCCGCTTGTAGCTGGAAAGCACGTCCCGGGAGGCGTTGATGATGTCGCCGGGCTCGACACCCTCACGTGCGGGTACGACGTAAGCGGTGACCGCCTCACCCCAATCCGGGTGAGGAGTGCCGACGACAGCGACGTCTTGGACGAGATCGAGCGCAGACAGCGCCTGTTCGACCTCGCTGGCGTAGACGTTGAAGCCGCCGGTGATGATCATGTCCTTCTTGCGATCGACGAGGTAGACGTAACCGTCTTCGTCCATGTAGCCGAGGTCGCCGGTGTAGAGCCACCCGTTGCGGACTGTCTCCTCTGTCGCTTTGGGACGGTTGAGGTAGCGGTCCATGACATAGGGCGCGCTTCCGATGACTTCGCCGACCTCATGCGGATCGCAGTCGGTGTCGTCATTGCGCACGACGCGCACGGCGGCCATGAGCGAGCGCTGGCCACAGCTGCGCAGCCGTTTGGGGAAGCGGTCGGCGTCGTGGTCGTCTTTGCGAAGGCGTGTGAGGAAGTTCGGTGCCTCGGTCTGTCCGTAGAGCTGCATGAACACCGGGCCGAAGATCCGCAGTCCCTGACGCAGTCGCTCCTCCGAAATGGGGGAGGCGCCGTAGAGGATCGTCTGCAGTCGGCCGGGATCGAATTTCGGGCGTTCCTCGGTCGCATCCAGAAGCCGGTTGATCATGGTCGGCACCATGAACAGATACGTCACGCCACCGGTCTCGATCTTGTTTAGGGTGGACTCCATGTCGAACTGCTTCATCACCTCGACAACGGCTCCCTGCAGCAGACCGGCGAGTGCAAGGACGCCTGCGCTGTGGGGGAGCGGCGAGGACAGCAGCAGGTGATCGTCAGCCGTGATCTCGGTTTCGATGACGTGCGAGAGGAGATTGGAGGCGAAGCCCTTCTGCAGGTGGACGACACCCTTCGGCCGGCCGGTCGTGCCTCCGGTGTACATGATCAGCGCGATATCCTCGGCGCTGACAGCAGGCAGCTCCTGTGCGGCATCTGCTGTGAGCGGGCCGTCGGCGTCGGCCACCGCGACACGTCGTTCGTCGGAGACGCTGAGGATGAGCTTCTCCAGAACGGATTCGCCTGTCGCATCGGACAGCGTGCCTCTGCGAGCATCCGATGTCAGCACCAGCTTCGCACCGGAATCGGATAGGATGTAGGTCATCTCTGCTGGCGAGAGCATCAGGTTGATGGGGACTTTGGCAGCGCCGACGGATGCGATCGCCAGGTCGGCGACGAGGTATTCGGCGCTGTTGTCCAGCATGATGGCCACCGGGTCGCTGGCTTTGACCCCTCGTGCGATTAGAATGCTGGCGACTTCGCGTGCGGCATTGTGCAGCTCCCGGTACGTCCAGGTTCGTCCGTCGGCGATGACGGCTGTGCGGCTCCCGTGCTTCTTGACTGCCGGCAGAACCAGGTCCCGGATGACATCACATTGCATCGTTGCGACTCCCTCTCCCTTGAGCGATGTGGCCCGCGCCACGTTGTCAGTCAGGATGTCGCACGCATGCAGGGCTGGCTATGTGAATCGGGTACAGACTTCCGGCCGTCGCCTGTCAGATCGTCACAGGGCTGTCGTTGGTGTCGTGCGGGCCGCTAGCACGGCAGCCATGCGCACGGCAGTCTCCGCGCGATACCGGTCGTCGGTGCGGGCGAAGCTGAGGTCGAGCAGTTCTTCGATGCGGGCGATGCGGTTGCGCACAGTATTGTAGTGCACGTGGAGCTCGGCTGCGGTGTCGCCGAGGTGTCGGTCGTTGGCCAGGTACGAGCTGATGGTTGTCATGTAGTGCGTTCCGTGGCGCTCGTCATGGGCAATGATCGGCCCGAACGTGTCCGTCACCATCGCCTGGAGCTGGGCATTAGGGATGCTCGCCAGCCCCTGAAGACCCAGAGCCCGGGCGCTGGCGAACCCGTCGATGCTGGTCTGCGGGTTGGACATGCCCACGGTGCATGCGGCCCGTGCTTCATCGTAGGAGATGGACACCTCATGCAGCTGTTCTGTGCGACGTCCGATACCGGCGACGAATCTGCGGCTGTCGCCTGGGCTTCCTTCGGCCGTGCCTTTTCGCTTCCGACGATGCTCCTCGCGGCCAAGCAGATCTGCGATCTGAAGTGAGAGCTCTTCTTCCGACCCGCCGTTGCCGATGATGACGACAGTGGACTCATCGCGATGATCGACAAGATAGTCCGGGAACGTCGTGCGCAGGTCGCTGTGGAAGCGCTCAGAGATCTGATCGGCCTGGTCCCGTGCTCTGATGACGATAACCCGTGCATCTGATCCGATCGGTGAGCACCCGATGAGCGCGAGTCGCCGCTGAATATGGGCCGAATTAGTAAAGTTGCCGGTCAGCAGCTTCTCCTGGAGGTCTCCGCGTAGCGTCTCGATTGTCGCCGATCGCTCGCAGAGGCGCAGCAGCTGAAGCTTGAGCGCATGAAGAGCGATCCGGGCAGACGGCTCGGTGAGGGTCGTGTCCTCATCGACGCAGGACAGGTGCACCGTCAGTCTGCTCTGCGGGCTGAGCCGGCTGGAGATTTCTACTCCATGGCATGATGCCCGGTCTGGACCGGATGCTCCGATGACTGAATTGTGGCGGTCATGCAGTTCGATCCGGGCGTTGAGGTAAACCGCGACTGCATCCAGAGCGTGATTGACCGCCGATGCCGAGCTCAGCAGCTCGACCAATTCGATGGCCGACGTCAGGTGGGAGTCGGCTGCTTCGGCTCGTCGCCGGGCGTCGCTGGCCCGAGCTTCTGCCAGGCGGACGCGATCGAGCTGCGCCAGGCGCACCGAGAGATGGTCGGCGATCGACTCCAGCTCGTCGATGTCCTCTGAAGTCCAATTCCGCTGCCGTCGGTCTGCGGCATACAGCACCCCAAGCGCTGCGTCGTGTGCCATGAGCGGAGACACGAGCACTGACCCGATCTTCTCGTTGTCGATCAGCCGTTTGGCGGGCACCCTGCGTGAGTCGTGCAGATAGTTGCTGCTCTTCTGCGTGCGCTGCAGCGACGCAGCCTTCCCGCCGATTCCCTCACCGACGGCCAGATGCCAGTCCGCTGCCATCTCTGGCGTCTGAAGTCCGTGGTGGGCTCCGATGTGCATCTCAGCATCAGCCTTGACCACACCCGTCCATGAGATGTCGCACTGCACCACCGCGACGACATGGCGGACCGCCGCCTGCATCGCCTGAGTTGAATTGTTCGCTGTCAGAAGGGACGAAAGAAACTGTCCCGTTTCAGCTGCCATCGAAGTCCGATCTGCGAAGTGCCAGTGGAGCCCTCATCTTAGGGGAGCCTGCGGCACAGCGAGGGGGCTTCTCACAGCTTGTACACGACCGACTGACAGCAAGACACGCGGATACTCGCAGCCGGATTCTCCCAGGCAGTCTCAGGCTTGAGCGCTAACCTGGTTCAGTACCGACGCGACGTCCCCGTGCGGCGCAGCTGCCGCACCCCGCGTCACACCGCCTCCGGCGCGTGCGACCTGCCCCATGACGAGGACGTGAGAGCGCACGCCAGCAGACGGGAGGCAGCCGATGGCCGAGCGCAGGCCCCTGAAGTACATCGACCCGGTGCGCTATCCGGAGCATGCCAACCAGCCGGTGTGCAACGCCCGCGGCTGGATCCTGCTCGCGTCAACGATCCTCGTGCCCGGTTCCGTGCAGTCGCTGTTCCGGGTGCGCCGATGGGCGAAGTTCTCGCTCACGCTCACCCTCGTCGGCTGGGCACTGCTGCTCGTCGCCGCATTGACCGCGATCTTCGCCCGCGGCTTCCTCATCACCCTGGGCACCAACCCGTTCGTGCTCACCGGCGTCACTGCCTTCCTCGCCGTGTTCACGCTCAACTGGATCGTGTGCCTGCTCGACACCGTGCGCCGAGTCAAGCTTGTGACCCTGTCGCCGAAGGTGCGGCGCACATTCCTGGCCGCCAGCCTCGTATGCACACTCGTCATCGGCGGGGGACTGGCCTGGGGGACGATGATGATCAACAGCCAGCGCCAGCTCATGACCGGTGTGTTCGCTGCCGGCTGGGGTCAGCGCGCCGTCGACGGACGCTACAACATCCTGCTGCTCGGCTCCGATGCCGGCAAGGGCCGCACCGGCATCCGGCCTGACAGCCTCTCGCTCATCTCGATCGATGCGAAGACCGGCAAGGCGGTCAGCATCGGGATGCCGCGCAATATGCAGAACGTGCCCTTCCCCGAGGAGTCCCCGCTGCACAAGCACTACCCGCAGGGATTCAACTGCGGCGACGAATGCATCCTCAACGCCGTCTACCAGCAGGGTGAGAAGCACGCCGACGAGTTCGACGGCAAGACCCCCGCCGGCATCCAGGCGACCAAGGACGCCGCCGAAGGCGTCACTGGGCTCAAAGTGCAGTATTACGCGATGATCGACCTCAAAGGCTTCGAGCAGCTCATCGACGCCATGGGCGGCATCGACATCGTCTCCGGCAAACGCGTGCCGATCTCCTCGAAGGTCAACCCGAAGACCGGCAAGCACGGCCCGGTCAAAGGCTGGATCGAACCCGGCGAACAGCACCTCGACGGCTACCACGCGCTGTGGTACGCCCGCTCGCGTGAGTTCTCCAGCGACTATGAGCGCATGGTTCGCCAGCGCTGCGTGCAGCAGGCGATGCTCAAGCAGCTCGATGCCTCGACGGTGATGCTGCGGTTCCAGGACATCGCCAAAGCCGCTCCCGAGGTGGTCTCCACTGATATCCCGCAGCTGCAGGTTGATACGTTCGTCGACCTGGCGATGAAGTCGCGGGAGCACCAGATGGAATCGCTCAACCTCACCCCGCCGAAGGTCAACCCGACCCACCCGGACTTCGATGCCGTCCACGAACTCGTCTCCTCGACGATTGAGGCCTCCGAGAAGGAGACCGAAGACAGCGCCGCGGGCCTCTCCGCTCTGGCTGGCGTGGCCCTGTCCAACGGCGGCATGCACATCACCGCAGCTCAGCCGGAAGGCGGCAAGGGCAAGGACGAGGACGACAAGGCCATCTGCCACGTCCCCTGACCGGTCGCCCAGCCCGGTTTCCGCACTGACTCCGACCGCCTCGGCGGCGGTGCTCCCGTGACCCGGATGTCAGCAATCTCACCGAGTTCGCAAGGGGATCACAAAAAATTTTCAGCCCTCTTGAAGCGCATGAACTCGCGGAACGACATCGTTGTAATTCTTCTCACGAGGGATTTTTCAAAGCGACACGCCGCGAAGTATGTAACAATTCTGTCATGTTGAGCTGATTCGTCATCTTGCCAATGACGGCAATCACTCGTGAAGCCTATCTTCCCTGTCTTCCTCGCAAAGGCTGAAACGATGAGAATACTGATACCCGCTGTGGCGACGTGTGCCGCAGCCGTCATGACCTCGACCCTGGGACTGGTGTTGCCGGCCTCGGCCGACACCGTGACGCCAGACGTCGAGAAGAAGTCGCTGACCGATGTCAGCGAGCCAGGTCTCGAAGCCCCCGGCGCCCGCGCAGCCTCCGGCAGCGCAGCCGATGCGGCGAATCAGTCGATGACCAATCTGCCCAACCTCATGAAGTCCGATGCGTTCATCCAGCAGATGAGCGTCGGCAGCTCCGGCGTCTTCGGCGCCAGCGCCGCTCCCATGAGCACCGCCCCGGGCGAGCTCGGCGGCGGCGAGGCCCCTGAAACCGGAGGCGGCTCGGACGAATCCACCGAGGCCCCGACTGAGACGAGCAAGCCGGACATGTCCGGCAGCGTCCAGGAGAAGACCGAAGACGGCGTCAACATCGCTGCGATCTCCGACGTCCTCGACGTGCCCGCCGGCCGTTCCTCGGTTATCGGCGCGGCCTACCAGGGCACTACCAACGTCACCATCGAGGTGCGCGTGCAGTCCGCCGATGGCTGGTCGCCGTGGGAGGAAGTCGAGCACGAGAATGGCCAGGGAGAGGGCACCGAGGGCACTGAGCCCTTCATCGTCAACTCCGCGACCGCCGTGCAGATGCGCGTGCTGGGCGAGGCCGCGCCGCAGAAGGCCGAACTCGTCCTCGTCGACCCGAAGTCCTCACCGGCAGACGCCGATGCCGTGGCCAGCAACGCCCCGGTCGTTGACGCCGCTGGCGCGACTGACGGCGCTGAGACTGAGGGAACTGCTGACACCGGGGCCGGAGATCCGGCCGGGGAAACCGATGCGCAGCAGCCCGAGTACGACGCACAGAACGCCGCCTACGTCCCTGGTGACGCCGCTGTGGCGAACACCTCGATGAAGAAGGTGCCCAAGCCCTCGATCGGCTCCCGCAAGTCCTGGGGTGCCAAGGAGAGCCTGCGCAAGGGCAAGCCGAGCTACGCCAACGGCGTCAAGGCCACCGTCATCCACCACACCGCAGGCTCGAACAACTACAAGGCCTCCGATGTGCCGGGCATCCTGCGCGGCATCTACAGCTTCCACACCAAGGGCCGCGGCTGGTCCGACGTCGGCTACAACGTGCTCGCCGACAAGTACGGCCGCCTGTGGGAGGGCCGTGCCGGAGGACTCGACCGGGCCGTCATCGGCGCCCACGTCGCCGGCTACAACACCGGCACGTTCGGCATCTCGGTGATGGGCACCTTCGAGAAGTCCGCACCGCCGAATGAGACCCTGCGCGCCGTCGAGCACGCGATTGCCTGGAAGCTCTCGGCCAACGGCGTGCCCGCCAAGGGCAAGACGACCGTGGCCGGCAAGCGGATCAACACGATCGTCGGTCACCGGGACCTCGGCAACACCTCGTGCCCGGGAGCTGCTTTCTACTCCAAGATCGGCGGCATGCGCAATGCCATCGAGAAGATGCAGAAGGACGGTTCGGGCCCGAAGGAGGAGAAGCCCAAGGAGGACAAGCCGAAGCCGAAGCCGCCGAAGCAGACTCCGATCGACAAGTACGCCGAGAAGAACGCCGACAAGCTCGGCAAGGCCACCGGCAAGGAGTACGGCTTCCAGGGCGGCACCGCCCGCGACTTCGAGAAGGGCGCGGTCTTCCACAAGAACGGCAAGACCTTCCTGCTCAAGGGCGCGATCCGGAGCATGTACAAGGATTCGATGCGCGACACGCTCGGCTTCCCGACCTCCGATGAGCGCGGCGGCCTGAAGAACGGCGGTGTCTACCAGAAGTTCGAGAAGGGCTCGGTGCACTGGACGAGCGCCACCGGCGCGCAGCCGACGCACGGCATCCTGCAGAAGTACTGGGGCTCGAAGGGCTACGAGAAGGGCCACCTCGGCTACCCGACTGAGGCGCCGAAGTGCTCCGACGGCCGCTGCGAGCAGGTCTTCGAAGGCGCTCGCCTGGTCTGGGCCAACGGCTACGGCACCACCGAGTTCTCGCCCACTGGTTCGATCGAGGGAGGGGCCCGGGATCACAACCGGGCCTCGCCCCCGGGCGACGACAACGATTCGCCTGCTGACGACGGGGAAGGTCCAGCAGACGACGACAAGAACAACAAGGACGATAAGAAGAAGGACGATTCCAAGAAGAAGGACGATTCCAAGAAGAAGGATGATTCCAAAAAGAAGGATGACTCCAAAAAGGACAAGCCCAAGAAGGATGAGAAGAAGTCCAAGGCTCAGCAGGAGAAGGAGCTGCGGGACAACATCATCAAGACCGCCCGCAAGGGCATGGGCGTCCGCTACGTCTGGGGCGGCAACACCACCAAGGGCTGGGACTGCTCGGGCTACACCGTGTGGGTCTACAAGCAGAACGGCATCAACCTGCCGCGCCACACCTCGGCGCAGAAGGCTGCCGGCAAGGTGATCCCGGCCTCGCAGGCCAAGCCCGGTGACCTCATCTGGGTCCCTGGCCACATCGGCATCGTCTCCGAGACGAAGGGCCAGATGTACGACGCCGGCTCCAAGCGCACGGGCACCACGAAGCGCTCGTACAGCTGGATGCTCAAGCGCGGCGCGGTCTTCGTCCGAGTCATCGACTGACACCACTGCCACAGGCGCCTCGCACCCTCCCGGTGCGGGGCGCCTGTCGCATTCCCAGGACACCTCGGCGTCACCTGCGGTTCACAGCTGCCGCCTACGGTTGGTCTTCGTCCTCGTGCAGCCCTAGGCTGACACCATCGAAGCGAAGGGAAAGACGTGCGGTTCCTGTCAAACACAGTTCAGCGCTACGCCTGGGGGGCACCCAGCGGCATCCCCGAAATCCTCGGCCAGCCTGTCACCGGCGAGCCGGCCGCAGAGCTGTGGATGGGCGCCCATCCCGTCGCCCCCTCCCAGCTGCTCGACGCCGACGGCCAGCCGGTCGCCTCGCTGCTCGAATGGGTTGAGACCGCACCCGAGGCGACACTTGGGAAGGCATCGATCGGCGCCTTCGGCAACCGGCTGCCGTTCCTGCTCAAGATCCTCGCAGCGGAAACCGCCCTGTCGATCCAGGCGCACCCGTCACTCGACCAGGCCCGTGCCGGCTACGCGCGCGAGAACGCCGCCGGCATCGCGTTCGATGCTCCTGAGCGGAACTACAAGGACGACTCGCACAAGCCCGAGCTCATCTACGCGCTCACCGAATTCCACGCCCTGTGCGGTTTCCGCCGTCCGGAAGCAATCACTGCGATGCTCGACCGCTTCGCCTCCGCCCTCGACGCCGCCGGCGAGAACACCCAGCTGCCGGCCCTGGCCGCCTGGCGCGACGCCCTGACCTCCGGAGGTCTGCAGCAGGCCACCGGCCTGCTGCTGCGCGAACGCGACACCTACGGCAGCCTCGCCGACACACTCGCCCACATCGTGATCGACCCGGTGCCCGCCGACGATCCCTCACACGCCGGCTCGGCCGTCGACCCGGCACTGACCCTGCGGGAAGTCCAAGCCGACTTCCCGCACGACCCCGGCGTGCTCGTCGCGCTCATGCTCAACCGCCTGCGGCTCGAACCCGGCCAGGCGCTCGCCCTCGATGCCGGGATCCTCCATGCCTACCTCGGCGGGCTCGGCATCGAGATCATGGCCTCGTCGGACAATGTGCTGCGCGGCGGGCTCACGAGCAAGCACATCGACGTCGACGAACTCGACGCCGTGGTGAGCTACACACCCGGCCAGCCTGAACTCGTCACTGCTGATGATTCCGGCGTGCTGCGCGGGGCGACTGATGACTTCGCCCTCCAGGTCATCGACACCGCCGAGGACCGGGAGGTCCACCGCGCGGGACCTGCCATCCTGCTGTGCACCTCGGGCACCTTCACCTGCAGCGACGACACCCGCCTGCAGGCAGGCGACTCCGTGTTCCTCGCAGCCGAGGTCCCAGTACTCACCGTCACCGGCTCCGGGCGGCTGTTCGTCGCCACCACCGGACTGCCTGATCAGTCCTGAGCTACGGGAACGCGCGCACTGTCGCGGATCGCCTCCTGGTCGTCTTCCGTTCTGAATTCGACGACGATCTCTCCGCCGATTTCGGAGCGGGGGAATCCCACGAAGCCGAGCTGGTGGGAATCGGGGAGGAGACGTCGCGGGAGGACGGAGTTGAGGCCGTGGTCGACCTGCTCTCCACCGGGATTCCGGTAGACCGCTGACGTGACCGGTTCGATGCTTCGGTCGTAGGAGTGGAATCTGATGACGACGACGAGCAGCTGTTCGTCATCTGCTGACTGGGCAGCCGACAGCACCTCGAAGCCAGCGATATCGTGGGACGTGACCATCTTTCCGCCGCCGATCACGAGGCGCTCGCCGACGCTGGTGCCGTTGGCTGAGAAGTCCGACAGCTTCCCGTCTTCGAACGTGAAGTCTGCGTAGTCGGTGCACCTGCCGTGCTGACACACCGATACCGCATCGTCAGCGACTTCGACATTGCTGCTGCGATGATCCAGCCCGTTGGCGTTGTTTGCCCTGGCCACATTCAGCTGATGAGCGAGATAGCGGGCCGCCGTGGAATCCTCGACAGCGGTGTCCGCGGCGTTCTCGATCTCCGCCGGATCGCTCGAAGCGAATGCGGTGAAGTACGCGTCGACGACTGCCTTTTCCGATTCCGGTTCAGGCTCCGGAGCAACCCCGCTGCATCCGGCCAGCAGCAGTGCGGACCCGGCGGCTGCGGAGACGAGTGCGCTGATCTTCATGACGTCCTCACAGAAGGGGAGCTGATCGGGAGCCGACCGCCTCCGGCGAGGCGGCCGGCAGCCGACAGCGTCTAGAGCTGCATCTCCGGCACATCGCCGTCGACGTTGAGCGTGGCACCGGTGGCCTCGCGGATCTCCTCGACGCTCACACCTGGAGCGCGTTCGACGAGGGTGAACGAATCGCCCTCGACGTCGAGCACGGCGAGGTTCGTGATGACCCGCTGGACCACACCCTTGCCGGTCAGCGGCAGCGCGCACTCTTCAAGCATCTTGTGCGAGCCGTCCTTGGCGACGTGGTCCATGATGACGAGGACCTTGCGGGCGCCGTGGACGAGGTCCATCGCCCCGCCCATGCCCTTGACCATCTTGCCGGGGATCATCCAGTTGGCGATGTCGCCGTTGACGGCGACCTGCATCGCACCGAGGATCGCGACGTCGATCTTGTTGCCGCGGATCATCCCGAAGCTCAGCGCGGAGTCGAAGTATGACGAACCCGGCAGCATCGTGACGGTCTCCTTGCCGGCGTTGATGAGGTCGGGGTCGAGCTCATCCTCCGTCGGGTACGGGCCCACACCGAGCAGGCCGTTCTCGCTCTGCAGCACGAGGTGGACGCCCTCGGGCACGTAGTTCGGCACGAGCGTCGGCAGGCCGATGCCCAGGTTGACGTAGGCGCCGTCGGGCAGCTCCTGGGCGGCGCGTGCTGCGATCTGCTGTCTGGTCAGTGCCATCTCAAGCCTCCCGTACTGTCTTCTTCTCAACCGGCTTGTCGGCGGCCTCTTCGGGGCTGAGCACGACGATCCGGTGGACGTAGATGCCCGGCAGATGCACGTCATCGGGTGCGATCTCACCGGCTTCGACGATCTCCTCGACCTCGGCGATCGTGATCCGTCCGGCCTGGGCGACCGGCGGGTTGAAGTTCCGGGCCGAGGAGTGGAAGACGAGGTTGCCGTGGCGGTCGGCCTTGGCCGCGCGCACGAGCGCGAAGTCGGCCGGCAGCGACTCTTCGAGCACGTACTCCTGCTTCTCGCCGAAGGTCTCGAAGGTCTTCGTCTCCTTGGCGGGGGATTCCTTGACGACGTTGCCCTCGGAGTCGTACAGCCACGGCATGCCGCCCTCGGCGACCTGCGTGCCCGCGCCGGTGATCGTGTAGAAGGCCGGGATGCCCGCACCTGCCGCGCGCAGCTTCTCGGCCAGGGTGCCCTGCGGGGTGAGCTCGACTTCGAGCTCGCCGGAGAGGTACTGGCGGGCGAACTCCTTGTTCTCACCGACATAGGAGGCGATCATCCGCCCCACCTGCCCGGATTCGAGGAGCATGCCCAGTCCGCGGCCATCGAGGCCGGCGTTGTTGGAGATGAGCTCGAGATTGTCCGCGCCCTGGTCGCGGAGTGCGCGGATGAGGTACTCGGGCACGCCGACGACCCCGAATCCGCCCACTGCGATCGTCGACCCGCTCGCAATGTCCTTCACAGCCTCAGCTGCTGATGCAACTACTTTGTCCATGCCACCATTCTGGCATGACCCGGATCACATCGAGACGGCAGGTCCGCTCAGCGTCACCGTCCCCGCCACCAGCGCCGCAAGCACTGCTGCCAGCTCCTCACCATCCACCGGGATTCCGGTGGTCTCAAGCTCCGTTCCCGAGGCGGTGGGCACCTCCCGGCTCGTGCTCGCCACGTGCTTCCCGCCGGGCAGTGTCAGGCTGATCTGGGTGCCGGGGATCGGGCACACGTCGGGGTGGGCCCGGACCTCGGAGTTGAAGTCGATGCAGCCCTCCGGCGCCTCGGCTGCCAGCGCAAGTGCCGGTGCCGCGTAGACGAAGACCTCATCTGCCTCAGTGGTGATCTCATCTGCGGCATGCGATTCATCAGCAAACGCGACCCATTCCGCCTCGGGCGGCTCCGAATCCGCGCCGAGCAGCGTCACCGGCGCATCGAGTCCGAAGGCGGCCAGCATCGCCGCCAGTGCCCGCCAGTGCAGGGGACCGGTCTCGTCGAGCACAATCCCGACACCCAGATTCTGGCCGACTCCCGCCTCGGCGAACAGGCTCGTAGTCTTGTACACCCAGTTCGCCACCACCGTGCCGGTGAGTTCCAGCCGCTCACTGCTTTCCGGCAGGTAGGTGAGCACCGGGTAGCGGCGAGAGGAAAGTGCGTCGATGAGCTGCTGCATGGGGTCCTTTTCTTCTCAGGGCTGCGGGTGGGCGAGTTCGATCGAGAGTCTCGCACCGGTCGGGGAGCCGTTGTCAGCCCAGGTGTACTGGGTGCTGGCCTGCAGGTCCTCGCACCACAGTGCGGACTGCAGGCGGTCGACGAGTGCGCCGAGGCCGAGGGTCGCTTCGATGAGAGGGTGCCCGCCGGCGCTCGACCGTGCTGGGGAGTCGGCAGGGGAGATGAGGATCTGTCCGCCGGAGCCTGCGACGCGCATCCGCCACGCCGACTGGCCGGGGGTGCGGGCCGCACCGCGGCGCACGACCGCCAGGGCACGCGAGACCTTCGTGAGGATGTCGTCATCACCGTCAGCCGAGGCCGGTGCGACGTCGAGGCGCTGACAGCCCAGCGACTGGTGGACGGCCTCCACGTGACCGTAGCGGAACCAGTCCTCGACGAACTCCCGGACCAGCTCCCGAGCGCTTCCCCCGTCTGCACGCACATGTGCACCCATGCCGCGCACGACGGCAGCCGGCAGGCCGCGCGCGGCGCCCTTGACGAGGTCGGCAGCAGCGGCGATCTCATCGGCGATCGCCCGCACCGTCACGCCCTGCCGCCGCCCGGAGTCATCGAGCCGCCCGCGCTGGTCATCGAGCACTTCGATTCCGGCCGCGCCGATGGCGATGTCGGCCACGCCTGCCCGCCACGGCCGGGAGGTCGAATCGGAGATGACAATGCCGAGCGTCGCGCCCAGCTCGCGTGAAAGCTTCGCCCGCAGCTTCTCAGCCGCCGCATCCGGATCAGCCGGCTGCAGCAGCACAGTGCCACCACCGCCTGCACTGTCCCGGGTGCCGGTGTTCGAACGATCGAGCCCGCCGGCGGCCTGCACGGTGCCGATCGGGGTGCGGGTGATCGCCACGGTCGCAGGGCCTCGGGCAGTGTGAAAGGTCCGCGCGGCCACAGTCCCGGTCGAATGCTCGGTGACGAGGCGTTCGAACTCCGTGCGGTCTGCTGCGGTGCGGATGAGCCCGTCGGCCTTGGCGACGAGCTTCGAGGCGATGACGAGGATGTCGCCGTCCTTGATCTGGATGCGGTTGTTTGCGATCGCCCAGGAGATCTCGACGGCCAGGTCGTCACCGGGTGAGATCTGCCGGATGCCGGGGATCGCGTAGGCGGTCAGCAGCCGGCTGGAGGGCGGCGGGGTTGGTGCGGGGCCGTTCATAGCCTCCATCATGTCACCTTGCCCTCAGCGGTGCCCGCGCCAACAGGTGTGGCGAGAAAAACCGCAGAGATCACAGAATGGCACCGGTTGTGGTCAGTGCATGCCACGGGCACCATATGTAGTGATAAAGGGCACTCTGGGTTGGAACACTCGTTCGAATGGGCTGCGGCTGGGTCCTTTGAATACCAAACAGGCGCTTGACTAATAGGTAATGACACGCGTGTAATTTTAGGTACGGGAAGGCCGGATATCCGTACAGAAGCAGGGGAACGGCACTGAGGTTCTCCAGCGCTTCACGGCATCCGGCAAGCGAAAGGGGAAGACCGTGACTACTGCACGCAACTACGCGAGACAAGAGCAGCCGGCACTGCAGCCGGCCGTCTCCGCACCGGGTGTGACCGCGCGGACCGCCGAAGACTGGTTCGTCGATCCGACCCGCGCCACTCCGACCATTGTTCCGGATCCGCTCCAGCTCGATCCACTCGACCTGAGCCCAGTGCCGGGTGAGCCGACCCCATCGGAGAGCCTGGCGGCCGTCTCACCGCTGTCGCTGCTGCTCGGCGACGCCGACGAGACTGCGCTGAGCTGGCAGGACCAGGCGCTGTGCGCCCAGACCGATCCCGAGGCGTTCTTCCCTGAGAAGGGCGGCTCGACGCGCGAAGCGAAGAAGGTCTGCGCCTCCTGCGAGGTCCGCTCCGAATGCCTCGAGTACGCGCTGCAGAACGACGAGCGCTTCGGCATCTGGGGCGGGCTGTCCGAACGCGAACGGCGGCGACTGAAGAAGCGGGTCGTGTGAGTTTCAGTGTTGCGGCCGTCATCCGCACCGGCGGCCACACCGTCAGCCGAGCCTGGCTGACAGCACTGCGGCACCATTTCCCTCAGATCACCTCGGTGGCGCTGCTCGACGACTCTCGGACAGCGCAGAAGCTCGCCCGCCGGCGCCGGCGGAATCCCGAACTGCCGGCGGGCGAGACCCTCACCGCAGCCGAACTGGTGTCCTCCCCGGACCTCGAGCGCGCTGACTACGTCTGGTTCCTTTCCCCTGACTCCCTTCCGGAACCCGACTGCCTCACCCAGCTGCACACCCGGCTCAGCGCCGCCGACACACTGGCCGTCGTCGGTCCGAAGATCCTGTCTGCCGACGGTGACCTCGTCTCCGTCGGCGTGACGACCACCGCTGATGGCGCCCGCTACTCACCGGTCAGCCCCGGTGAGGAGGACGCCGGACAGCACAACCGCCGCGAGGACGTCTTCGCCGTCGACGAACCCGGCATGCTCGTCGCCGCCGCCGTCGTCCGCCAGCTCGGTGTGCCCTCTGAGACCCTGTCGGTGAGCTACCGCGGCATCGAATACTGCGACCGGCTGCGCCGAGCCGGCCACCGCGTCGAAGTCGTTCCCCAAGCCCGCATCGCCATCCCGACCGAGGGAATCGGCCGCTACTACTCGTCCCCGCGCCCGCTGCCGCATAAGCACATCGTCCGCCACGAGCACCGCTACCGGCTGGCGACCGCCACCCGCGGCCGCTCGAGCATCATGCAGCTCAAACTCACACTGCTCGCTGTTCTCAAAGCACTCGGCAACCTACTCGCCAACTCACCCGATGAAGCCTCCTGGTGGCTCGGCGCCGCCTGGGCGCTGCCGCAGGACGCCCACGCCACCCGCCGGCTGCGCCGCTACCGCACCGGAGGCAGCCTGCCGGCCAGCGTCTACGCCAGCAAACACGACCTGCGCTCGGCCCGGCGCGAACTCGCCGGAGTCGGCGGCGAGGTCGCGGCCGACCACCTGCGCGAAGACGGCGCGCTCAACACCGCCGGCGACCTCGCCGAGTTCTCCGGCATCGACACCCGCACCAAGCGCAGCCTGCTCTTCCACCCGCTCGTCGTCATCATCGTCGTCAGCTCGATTGCCAGCGCGCTCATGTTCTACCGGCTCATCGGCCCCGGCGCGATCACCGGCGGCGCCTGGGCCCGCCTCGACGTACCCTTCGCCGAGGTCGTCACCAGGATCTTCTCACCGGTCCTCGAACTCGGCCTCGGCAGCTCGACGCCTGCCGATCCGCTGCTGAGCGTGCTGGCGATCCTCAGTCTGCCCTTCGGCGGCAGCCTCGACCTCATGCTGCGCAGCCTCTGGCTGCTCGCCCTGCCGCTGGCAGCGACCATCATGTACCTGTGTGCTGGCCGCGTCGTGCCCGCCGCCGGACTGCGGGCTCTGCTGGCCCTCATCTGGATCGCCCAGCCCGCCTTCCTCATCTCCTTGCACGGCGGCCGCGTCGGCACCGTGCTGTCCTGGATCGTCGCCCCGGCCGCACTGTGGGCACTCGACCGCTCGATCCACTACCGGTCGGTCGCCGCAGCCGCAGCCTGCGGGCTCGCCTTCGCCGTCATCATGGCAGGCTCACCCTTCCTCATCGTCCCGATCATCATCGTCGTCATCACGGTCATGATCCTCTACCGGTCCACGAGCTTCATCTGGGCGCTGCTGCCCGGCATCGGCCTGTCCTGGCCGTGGCTCATCGCCGCCATCCGCCAGCCCGATGCGCTGCTGACCAACCCCGGCCGCGTCCTCGACTACGCCCAGCCGCACAGCTTCCAGCTTGCCCTCGGCTGGGCCACCCGCCCGCAGCTGAGCGTCCTGGAGAACTGGCTGCCCGCAGCTGCCGTGCCGTGGGTGCTCGCCGCCCTGCTGCTGCCGCTGCTCGCCGCCCTCGTCCTCGCCGCCCTGCGGGTGCGCAACAACCTCGCCGTCCTCGGTCTGGCCGTCGTCTGCTACTCGGCAGGACTCGCCGGCGCGATCGTCCAGGCTGCACTCGAAGGACAGCTCACCGCCGACGGACTCGTCGCCTCCTTCACCGGCGACTCGATGCTGCTCATCGGCCTGGGCTTCTGTGGCTTCACCGCCGCCGCGCTGTGGCCGGTGGCCCTCGACCGCGGCTCCCGGGTGCGCAACTACGCGCTGCGCGGCCTCATCCCGGCAGGCGCCCTGCTCATGATCACCGCCTTCACGCTGCAGTCCCTGCTCGTCGGCACCCCGATCCACCGCACCACCGCCTCGCCGCTGCCGGCCTTCGCCGCCGAACGCCACACCGGTGCGCTCGGCCAGCAGACCCTCATCCTGCAATCGGATGACGACCAGCTCTACGGACAGCTCGTCACCCCGGAGTCGAACACCATCCTCACCACCTCGACGATGCACGAAGCGCGCAGCATCAGCGGCCACCCCTTCGACCGCCGTCCTGTCGCCATCGACGACGCCGACATCGCACTCGCCCGCGTCATCGGCCGGCTCACCAGCGGCAGCGGAGACGACACCCGCACCGCGCTCGACCAGCTCGGCATCGGCTTCGTCGTCATCCGCGGATCCGGGGCCAGCGAACTGGCCCAGACCGTTGCCGTCTCCCCAGGTCTCACCCGCCTCGGGGCCACCGATCAGGGGCTGCTCTACCAGGTGGTGCCCGACGGATCACCGCTGTCCTCAGCCTCCGTCGTCGCCGATGACGGCAGCCTCAGCCCCGTCGAGATCGTCGACGGCCGCGGAGAAATCCCGGCAGGCGCCGGCCAGCGCACCCTCATCCTCGCAGAGCGAGCCGGACTGGCCCGCGTGCAGATCAACGGTCAGGACGCCGTGCGCGAGGAGGCCCGCACCGGCGCGCCGAGCTGGCAGGCCGCCTATCAGCTGCCCGACGAGGCATCGACGGTGACCATCAGCTACACCTACCCGCAGTACGCGATCGGCGTGGGCATCGGCTGGGTGCTCGTCTTCGTGTCCGTGCTCGTCGCAATCCCCTTCGGCAACCGGTCGCGTGCCCGCACCGCCCCACGGCCGGCGACCACCGCCTCGGGCACGGCCGAACACCGGACCGACGAAAGGGTCAGCGCATGAACCGCCGCAACCTGCGCTCCGTGCTCACCTTCACCGCGATCGGGCTGCCGGGCCTCATGATCGCGGTGACCGGGTACCTGCAGCCGCTGGCCGGCGGATCCGTGCCGCGCGGGGCCGAGCAGGTGCGGCTGCCAGCCACCGACACCGTGTCGATGTGCCCCGGGCCGTTCAAGACCGAAGACGATGCTGCCGGCACCGATGAGGAGTTCCAGACCAGCGAGGTCCCGACCCCGACCGTGCGCACCGCCTCGGCGCTGACCCAGGCCCCGGACTCGACGATCCTCGCCGCAGGAGTCGAATCCCGGACGCTCGGCGGCGAAGACAACTACACGGTCGGGACGACCAACGGATTCGTCTCCGGTGCCGACGAGCAGCAGGCTCCGACGACCGTCACCGGTGTGGCCGAGGGTGAGAACCCTGCTCTCGTCTCCGCGGTGCAGGTGACCCGCGCCGATGACGGCGACTGGGCTGGGGTCGCAGCCCTCGAATGCGTCCGCCCGGCCACCCACGCCCGGTTCGCGACCTCCGGTGCCTCGGCGACCGACGATGTGCGCCTCGTGCTCACCAACCCAGGCGAGACGACGATCACCGCGACGACCGAGGCGACCGGCGCGCACGGCCCGATCGACATCGGCGGTGATGCGACCGTGAGCCTGCAGCCGCGCGAGCAGCGGGTCATCCAGCTCGGTGCGATCGCTGCTGAGGAGCCCGAGGTGGGCCTGACGGTGAGTGCTGACGGCGGGCTCATCGGCGCGGTCCTGCAGCATGCCAAGCGCTCCGGGCTCACCGCCGAGGGCATCGAGATGAGCGGGCCGGTGGCCGACCCGGCGCGCGAGGTGTACCTGCCCGTGGCCGTCGGGGGACCGGCACGGCTGCGTCTGAGCAACCCGAACGGCGAGCCGGTCAGCGTCGATGTCAGCGCTGTCGGCGTCGACGGGCCGGTCGATCTGGCCCGCTCGGGCACCTCGATCCCGGCACACGGCACCGTCACCCTCGACATCGGCGAGATCCCGCCCGCCGCCTTGACGATCACTGCCGGAGACCGGGTCACCGCCGCCGTCGAGGTCACCCGCGACGGAGACGGCGGAGCTGACTTCGCGGTGTTCCCAGCGGTTGACAAGCTGAATTCGCGTCAGCTGCTCATGCTGCCGGAGAATACCGGCGCGACGATGCTGTTCGGCCCCGGTGAGGGCACGCTCGGGGTCGTTGGCCTGCGCAGTGACGGCTCAGCGACCGGGCAGTTCCCTGTCGACCTGTCCGGCGACCGGGCCACCGAGGTCAACCCCGCCGAGCTGCTCGGCGACGACACCGCTGCGGTCATCATCGAAACGCCTGCCGATGTCAGCGCCTTCGCCGCCGGTGTGGCCCTGACCGGTCGGGGCATCAGCGCGCTGACCGTGCCCGATGCGCCGTCGGGCATCGGCTATCGCAACATCCGGCTGACGGACTGAACGTCAGGGCAGCAGATCGTCGGGGTGGCGGCCGCACAGCACTGAGGCCTGCTCGGCGAGCACCTCGGCGACGAGTTCGTTGAGCTCCTCGAAGTCCTGGCACCGGCTGACGACCGGCAGCCGGTAGATGACGATCGTGGCCGGGCGGTCGCGCCGGGCCGGGAACACCCGGCCGAGCTCCACCTGGCGTGAGGGCGGCGGCACCTGATCGACAGCCAGGCGCACCTCAGACAGATCGCCGTCGGCACGCAGCCGGATCTGCTCGAAGATGCGCGCGGCCAGCGCAGCGAAGCGCTGGGCGCGGGTGCGCTTGGCCGGCACCTCGGCGAGGAACAGCTCACCGCGCACGCCGCGGCCGTGACGGTCACGGGGGAGGCGGCGGGCTGGCATACCGCGATTGTATTAGACTCGTGGCGTGCCTGGAGTGAGACTGTGCTCGAAGATGAACTGCAACCGTTCAGCAGCGTGGACGCTGACATACGTCCACGCTGATGCGTGTATTGTCATCGGTCCGCTGTCCATGCACGCCCAGCCGGGAGCCCACGATCTGTGCAGCATGCACGCCGAGAGGCTGACCGCACCCGTCGGCTGGCAGCTCATCCGCCTCGGGCAGGGGGAGGAGACCCCGGAGCGCAGCCGCGATGACCTGCTTGCGATCGCCGACGCCGTGCGCGAGGCCGCCAAACCCAAGCCGGAGCCCGAGGGGCGCACCCACGGGCATCTGCGTGTGATCGGAAACGGAGACTGATGACGACCCGAGCCGCACAGCTTTCGCGCGCCGTCAAGGCCTACGACATCCGTGGCCGGATCGGCGTCGACCTCGACGAAGACGTCGTCTTCGCCATCGGCTGGGCGACAGCTCACGTCATGCACCGCGAGCACGGCAGCAGCCGGGTCGTGATCGGCTGCGATATGCGCCCGGACTCCCCGCGGTTCGCCGAGGCGCTGGCCGCCGGGGTCGAAGCCGCCGGGTTCGAGGCCACACGGCTGGGCATGACGTCGACGGACCAGCTGTACTTCGCCTCCGGGCACTGGAATGCCCCTGGCCTCATGGTCACGGCGAGTCACAATCCTGCTGACTGGAACGGCATCAAGATCTGCGGCCCGGCCGCCGCCGGGATCTCCCGTGATTCCGGACTCGACGCCATCCGCCTGCTCGCCCTCGAAGCGCCTGAGCACCCAGGTGAGACGACTGGGCAGGTGCCCGTCGCCTCGGGCACGGCCGCCAGCGAACTCGCTGAGGCCTTCGCCCGCCGGATCCGGTCGCTCACCGGGATTGAGGCGATCGACCGGCCGCTGCGGATCGTCGCCGACTGCGGCAACGGGATGGCTGGCAAGCTGCTGCCCGAGGTGTTCGCCACCGGAGCTGGGCTGGCGGCTGCCCCGATCGACGTCATCGGGCTCTACACGGAGCTCGACGGCACCTTCCCCAACCACGAGGCGAACCCGCTCGACCCGGCGAATCTGCGCGATGTGCAGGCTGCAGTCGTCGGCCACGACGCTGACCTGGGCCTGGCCTTCGACGGCGATGCCGACCGCTGCTTCTTCATCGACGAACACGGTGAGGCAGTCTCGGCGTCTGCGATCGGCGCGCTTGTGGCCGTCCGCGAGATCAGCCGAGCCCGCACCGAGCGCGGCGAGGAGACCCCGGTCGTGCTGCACAACCTCATCACCTCACGCGCCGTGCCCGAGGCGATCACCGCCGCCGACGGACAGGCCGTGCGCACGCCGGTGGGTCACTCGCGGATCAAGCAGCTCATGCGCCAGCACGATGCCGTGTTCGCCTGCGAGCACTCCGCGCACTACTACTTCCGCGACTTCTACGGCGCTGATTCCGGAATCCTTGCCGCCTGCCACGTCATCGCGGCGCTGGCCGAGACGACCCAGCCGCTGAGCGAGCTCGTCGCCGAATGGAACCCGTACGTCGCCTCCGGGGAGATCAATTCCGTTGTCGACGGCCCCGAGGCGGCGCTCGCCCGGATCCGGCAGGCCGCCTTCGAGGGCGTGTTCGGCGAATGCCAGGTCGATGACCTCGACGGGGTCATGATCGAGATGCCCGAGGCGTGGTGCAACGTCCGGCCGTCTAACACCGAACCGCTCGTGCGCCTCAACTGCGAGGCGCCGACGCAGGAGCGCACCGATCAGCTCGTGTCCACAGCTCTGGAACTCATCCGCCGATAGCCGAGAGGAATCTCCATGCTCGACCACCGCATCGCAGACCTGTCCCTGGCCGAAGCCGGCCGCCATCAGATCCGCCTGGCCGAACGGGAGATGCCCGGACTCATGGCCCTGCGCGAGGAGTACGGTGCCGCGCAGCCGCTGGCCGGAGCGCGGATCGCCGGTTCCCTGCACATGACCGTGCAGACGGCTGTCCTGATCGAAACACTCACCGCGCTCGGAGCGGACGTGCGCTGGGCGTCGTGCAACATCTTCTCCACTCAGGACGAGGCGGCTGCCGCCGTGGTCGTCGGGGACGGCACCCCGGAGGCGCCCAACGGTGTGCCGGTGTTCGCGTGGAAGGGTGAGACGCTGGAGGAATACTGGTGGTGCACCGACCAGATCTTCCGGTTCGCCGACGGCCCGAACCTCATCCTCGATGACGGCGGTGACGCCACGATGCTGCTCATCGAAGGCGCCCGCGCAGAAGCCGCCGGGGGTGCGCCGGAGGCAGGGGAGGACGACCCGGAGGAGAAGCACGTCTTCCTCGACCGGGTGCGCCAGTCGCTTGCCGAGGACGCCCAGCGGTTCACGAAGATGAGCGAGCAGATGCTCGGCGTCAGCGAGGAGACGACGACCGGTGTCAACCGGCTGTACCGGATGGCTGCAGCTGGTGACCTGAAGTTCCCGGCGATCAACGTCAACGACGCGGTCACGAAGTCGAAGTTCGACAACCGCTACGGCATCCGCCATTCCCTGCCTGATGGCATCAACCGCGCCACTGACGTGCTCATCGGCGGCAAGGTCGCGCTCATCATCGGCTACGGCGACGTCGGCAAGGGCGCTGCCGAGGCGATGCGCGGGCAGGGCGCCCGGGTGCAGATCACCGAGATCGACCCGATCTGCGCACTACAGGCTGCCATGGACGGCTACGAGGTCGTGCGCACCGAGGACGCGATCTCCTCAGCAGACTTCATCATCACCACGACGGGCAATACGAAGGTCATCACCGCCGAGCACCTCGCGCTTCTCAAGCCGGGTGCGATCGTCGGCAACGTCGGGCACTTCGACGACGAGATCGACCTGGCGGCAGTGCGCCGCCAGTCCGGAGTCGAGGTCGTCGAGATCAAGCCGCAGGTCCACGAATGGACGGTGCCGGTGCCGGCTGAGGCCGGTCTGGATCGGAATGAGACGTCGTTCATCGTGCTCTCCGAGGGACGCCTGCTCAACCTCGGCAACGCGACCGGGCACCCGTCATTCGTCATGAGTGCCTCGTTCACGAACCAGGTGATGGCCCAGATCGAGCTGTTCGCCTCGCACGAGGACTACCCAGCCGGTGTGCACCGGCTGGCGAAGGAACTCGATGAGAAGGTCGCGCGACTGCATCTGCCGGCTCTCGGCGCTCACCTGAGCGAACTGACGAAGGAACAGGCCGAGTACATCGGCGTCGACGTGGCAGGGCCGTATAAGCCCGAGCACTACCGCTACTGAGTCGTCACCGCTACTGAGTCATCTGCGAATACACGGACGAGGCCGGGCGCTGCTGGTGGCCAGCCTCCGCCGTCGGTGATGTCGGGGCAGCCTGATGAGTGTCGCGTCGTGGGGCATCAAGTGAGAGGCCGAAGGGCAGCTGTCCGACACGCTGTTGGAAACGCTGGGCTGTACGTGCGGTCTTCTCCATCTGCCGGGCGTGTTCCGCGCGGGTGCGCCCGACGACTGCTGTGAGAAACTCCTCGGGCAGAGTTCCCTCTGGGGGAGCAGGGGCGATATACGGGTTGAGTTCCTCGGCCAATTCAACGGCACGATCCCAGCGCGAATCCGGTTCGCGCAGGTGTGCTGAGATGAGGAACTGGGTGATGCGGTAGTACAGGCCGTTGGGAATCGCAGAGATATCTGCGCTGCGTGCCCAGGCCCGGAGTCGTGGCGGCACGTGGATCTGGACGATGGGGGGCATCTTCGCCCGTTCATTGACTGCGATTGTGCCTGCCAGGTAGTCACCGAGGCGTTTCGACTGCGGTGAGAGCAGGCCGACGAGTGCGGCGAGTCCGGCAGCGGTGCCGAAGATCTCGAAGCTGTAGAGCAGTGCGCGGAGGAAGGAGTGCCGGGCGCTGATCGCTCCGCCGTCGTCTCGCACGATCCTCAGACCGCAGATGAGCTTTCCGATCGATCTGCCACGGGTCAGCATCTCAATGGTGAACGGGACGATGAGCAGACAGAGGACAGACAGCAGGAGGACCACGGTCTCGAAGACGAGCGGCTCGCTGATCGCGAGCTGATCCAACAGCCATGAGGCCGAGATCACGACGGTGATGTAGAGCGCCGTGATGATGACGTAGTCGATGGCACACGACACGGCGCGCATCGCCAGCGACGCTGGACGAATATCAAGGGCGATCGCCTCGCCGGTCACAAGTGAGCTCACGCAAACATCCTGACACAGGTGGGCACGCCCAGCCAGTGACCGGACCGGTAGCCGCCAGCAGATTCAGCTGCGGGGAGCGCAGATGAACGGGGCGGGGCACTATGTGGTTGTCAAACATCGTTCTGTCACTGCGGTGGTGCTGCAGGCAGCGCTGGGAGTGAAACGACGAGAAGTCGCTTC
>NZ_DLOD01000002.1:0-68038 GCF_002479565.1 Brevibacterium sp. UBA7493
GAAGCGACTTCTCGTCGTTTCTCTACCAGCGCTGCCTGCAGCACCACCGCAGTGACAGAACGATGTTTGACAACCACATAGTGTCCGGGCCCTGCTTGCCAGAACGTCGGCTGCAGAAAGGTCGTTCAGAACAGTCATTCTGCGGACGCACCTGCATCGGCATCACCGTGCCCGATAGGCTTCGAGCAGGAGATGCACTCCAGGTAGGCGAAGGGGGCTGAGAGCACATGGATGCACCGATCGACGTCTCGCGCCTGCGCGAGTGGGTCGGCCGCAGCCAGACCCTCGACGACATCGCCACTGAAGCGAAGTCGCGCACCCTGGCCGCTGCACTCGACTACGACGCAGACCCCTGGGGCGGGCAGCTCTTTCCGCTCGCGCACTGGGCCCACTTCAACCCAACCGAACCGCAGCACGCTCTCGACGTCGACGGGCACCCGCACCTCGGCGGCTTCCTGCCACCAGTGCCCCTGCCACGCCGCATGTGGGCCGGATCAGAACTGATCTTCCACCGGCCGATCGCCGTCGGGCAGCAGTTGCAGGACGTCCAGACCGTCACCGATGTCAGCGTCCGCACCGGCCGAACCGGTCAGCTCGTCTTCGTCACGGCCACCCATGAGATCTCGGCAGACGGCAGCCACGCCATCACCGACCGGCACACCATCGTCTTCCGCGAGGCCGCCGCACCGCAGCAGTCCACAGTACAAACGCCAGCCGAGCGCGCGGCACGAAAGCCAGCCGACACCTCGGCATGGGACTACGGCAGGATCACCCGGCCTGACGAGACGCTGCTCTTCCGGTACTCCGCGCTGACCTTCAACGCCCACCGCATCCACTACGATCGCGACTTCTGCATCAACGAAGAGGGCTACCCCGGCCTTGTCGTCCACGGCCCGCTGCTCGCCACGCTCATGCTCGACGCTTTCCTGCGCCACCGTCCAGGTGAGCAGATCGACTCCTTCTCCTTCACCGCCCGCCGGCCTGTCTTCGACGGCACCCCCGTCGCTGCCGTGGGCCGCCAGACGACCGCCTCGACCACCGAAGTCGCCATCCTCGACCCCGCAGGACACGCCTGCCTGACCGGAACCATCGACCACTGAACCACCGGCGGGCACCGTCGCCCGCTGTCGAAAGGAGCCCATATGTCTGAGCTGACCTGGCTGTCCACCCGCGAACTCGCCGCCGAAATCGCCGCTGGCCGGATTTCCGCCCGTGAGGCCCTCGCCGACCACCTCGCCCGGATCGACGAGGTCAACCCCGCCATCAATGCCATCGTGACCCTCGACGCCGAGGCCGCAGAACAGGCCGCCGCGGCGGCCGACGACGCACACGCCCGCGGGGAGAGCCTCGGCCTACTGCACGGGGTGCCGATGACGCACAAAGACACCCACGACACCGCCGGCATGCGATCGACGCACGGCAGTCCGCTGTGGGCCGACCGCGTGCCGGCAGCCGACTCCGTCATCATCGCCCGGCTCAAAGCCGCCGGCGTCATCACCACCGGCAAGTCCAACGTCCCGGAGTTCGCTGCCGGCTCTCACACCTTCAACCCGGTATTCGGCACCACCGTCAACCCCTACGACACGACGAAATCCGCTTCCGGCTCCTCCGGTGGCGTCGGTGCGGCACTGGCCGCCGGCATACAGGCCTCCGGCGACGGCTCCGACATGGGCGGATCCCTGCGCACGCCGGGATCCTTCAACAACGTCGTCGGCTTCCGACCCTCCCACGGCCGGATTCCCAAGCTCGCCCCGGACAACCCACACGCCTGGCTCAGCCAGTCCGGTTTCATGGCCCGTACCGTCAGCGACATCGCCCTGCTTATGCAGGCCGGCTGCGGGCCGGCCACCGGAGCCCCCTGGGAGATCGGCGAACCCGGCTCGGTCTTCGACCTGCCCGAATTCCGCCTCGGTACCGTCTACCAGCCGGAGCTCTCCGGCATCCGCGTGGGCTTCAGCCCCGACTTCGGCGGCCAGATCCCAGTCGAAGCAGAGGTGGCAGAGATCGTCGCAGCCGCCGCCGAGGTGTTCGCCGGCCTGGGTGCCGAGGTCGCCGAGGACGTGCCGAACCTGGAGGACGCCGACGAGGTGTTCCGCACCCAGCGGGCCTACGACTTCGCGATGGTGTTCGAGGAGATGGTCGAAGCCGGCGGACGGGAGCAGATGAAGAAGTCCCTGGTCGACAACATCCACGCGGGACTCGCGCTCACCGCCGCTGATGTGCGCTCGAAGGACGCCGCACGCGTGCGGCTCGGCGCCGAGCTGTGGAAGTACTTCGAGACCTGCGACGTGTTCGTCACCACGACCTCACAGGTCCTGCCCTTCGACGCCGAACTCGAATACCCGACGGAGATCAACGGCGAGCCGATGGCCGACTACCTGTCATGGATGCGTGCGGCCACGCTCATCTCGGCCACCGGGTGCCCGGCAGTCTCCGTGCCAGCCGGGTTCTCGGAGTCAGGCCTGCCGGTGGGCATCCAGATCGTGGCGGCCCCTGGCCGTGACGTCGAGCTCATGCGCATCGCCCACGCTTTCGAAGCCGTCACCGAACATCACCTGCGCCACCCGCAGCTCTGAACCGCTCAGCTGAAGTCGATGAGTCCGAGAATCACCTGAACAATCGGCTCGGGATCGACCGCCAGCGGTTCGTCATCAGGTACGACCTCATCGCCGGTGCATCCGCGGAAGCGCTCGGCGACGGCCTTGTTGCCGGCCGCCAGCGAGACCGCTGCGAGGATGTCGACGAATTGCGTCAGCGGCAGCGTCAGCCGACCGCCGGCGCGCTCGATCGCCACACCGATGACCGTGCTCATGTTCTCGAAGTGAGCGGCGATGAGTTCGTCATAGCGGTAGCGCAGCTCCGGGTTGCGCAGGGTGTAGAGCTCGATCTCGCGCCCAGCGAGGATCCATGCCGAGGTATTGTCGTGAAGCGCATGGAACTGCGTGACGATCGCGCGGATGAGGTCTTCCTGCTCGTCATGTGACTTCGCCGCCGTGTGCTGCAGATCCGCGTCCCGGTTCTCCACCAGCTCGGTGACGCTGTGCTGTGCGGTGTCGATCTCACGCTCCATGATCGCGAGCACGATCTCATCGCGGGAGGCGAAGTTCGAATAGAAGGCGCCGCGGGTGAAACCGCTCGCCTCGCAGATCTCCTCGATCGACGACGCCGCGACCCCGCGTGCGGCGAAGACTCGTCGCGCCCCATCGATGAGTGCCTCCCGGGTCTGTTTCCGGCGCCTGCTGACTGCCTCGCTCACAGGTCGAACTCCTTCTTTCGCGCGCCACGGGTCTGCCGACTTGTACGAACGCAGACTATACCACTACGATACACTTCTGTATCCGATACACTTGTGTGTCCTAGACAGGTCGCGGTGCGCACGGCGTAGCATAGGCGCAGGGCCACCGATTGACTCTCTGATCCGCTCATCTTTCATCTGTGAAGGGTTGCCTGTGTCGTCCTTTCTCTACGAGCTCGGCCGCACCGCGTTCCGCCGCCGCAAGACAGTGGTCGCCGTCTGGCTGGCGATCCTTGCCGTCCTCGGTGGTTTCGTCGCCGCATTCGGCGACTCCTTCAATGACGAGTTCCGTCTGCCCGGCAGTGAATCGCAGGACGCTCTCGATGCGCTTGAACTGACCTTCCCCGAGGTGGCTGGCGGCTCGGCGACGATGCTCGTCGTCAGCGCAGACGGCCAGCCGGTGGATGCCGATCCGTATCGGGCTCAGATCGAGGACGCAGTCGAGAAGATCGACGACCTGCCCCACGTCGACGGAGCGACCTCCCCCTTCGACGAGATGATCGACGGCGTCATCAACGCTGATGGGGATGCCGCCATCGTCAACGTCCAGTACGACCAGGCCTCGGATCTGCTGCCGGACTCGGCGAAGGATGATCTGCAGGCGGTCGCCGACGAACTTCAGGCCGAGCTGCCCGACGGCAGCATCGTCAGCCCCGGCGGTGACCTCTACACGGTCACGAGCGTGCACATCTCGATCATCGAGGCGATCGGCGTCGTCATCGCCTTCATCGTCCTCATCTTCACCCTCGGCTCGGCATGGGCGGCCGGCATGCCGCTTGTCACCGCGATCATCGGCGTAGGCATCGGTATGCTGCTCATCCTCGGCAGCACTGCTTTCGCCACCGTCAACTCGACGACCCCGATGCTCGCCCTCATGCTCGGCCTGGCCGTCGGCATCGACTACGCGCTGTTCATCGTCTCCCGTGCCCGGCAGACGATGTTCGACGGCTACGACCCCGAGGAGTCCGCCGCCCGCGCCGTTGCGACCGCCGGCTCGGCCGTCGTCTTCGCCGGCGTTACCGTCATCATCGCCCTCACCGGCCTGTCGGTGGCCGGCATCCCGTTCCTCACGGTCATGGGCATCGCCGCCGCCGCCACCGTCGCGATCGCCGTGGCAGTCGCGCTCACCATGACGCCGGCACTGCTCGGATTCCTCGGTTATCGGCTCGTGCCCAAGAAGCACCGGCCCGGCGGCAGCCGCCACGCGTCCACCGCCTCGGGCACGGAAGGCGAGGAGACCGAGAGCCGCCCGCGCAAGCCAGGGTTCGTCACCCGCTTCTACGACGCCTGGGTGGCGGCAGCGACGAAGATCCCGCTGCTGACCGTTATCATCGTCATCGTCGGTCTGGGCGCACTCGCCCTGCCGGCCAAGAACCTGCAGCTCGCCCTGCCCGACAACGGCGGGGCCGAAGAGGGCACCGCCCCGCGCATCTCGTACGACCTCATCTCCGAGCACTTCGGCGAGGGCTTCAACTCCCCGCTGGTCGTCACCGCGAACATCATCAGCTCGACCGACCCGCTTGGCGACCTGGACGACATGAAGGCCGACATCGAGAAGATCGACGGGGTGCACAAGGTCATCATGGCCGTGCCCAACCCCTCCGCCGACACCGGCCTCATCCAGATCATCCCCGAATACGGCCCCAGCGATGAGCGCACGACCGAAGTCGTGAAGAAGCTGCGCGACCTCAAGCCGCACTTCCAGGACGAATACGGTTTCGACACCTCGGTCACCGGCTCGAACGCCGTCGCCATCGACGTCTCCGACCAGCTCGGCGGGGCGTTGCTGCCCTTCGGCATCTTCGTCGTCGGACTCTCCCTCATCCTGCTCATGATGGTGTTCCGTTCCATCGCCGTGCCCATCAAAGCGACTCTGGGCTTCCTGCTCTCGGTCGGGGCGGCGTTCGGACTCGTCACCCTCGTGTTCGTACAGGGCCACGGAGCCGACATCTTCGGAGTCGAGAAGGTCGGCCCGGTCATCAGCTTCCTGCCGATCATCCTCATGGGCATCCTCTTCGGCCTGGCCATGGACTACGAGGTGTTCCTCGTCTCCGGCATGCGTGAGGCCTTCGCCCACGGCGCCTCGGCGAAGGACGCGATCCACCGCGGATTCCAGTCCTCAGCCCGCGTCGTCGTCGCCGCAGCGATCATCATGTTCGCCGTCTTCGCCGCCTTCGTCCCCGCCGGTGACGCGATCATCAAATCGATCGCCTTCGGCTTGGCCGTCGGCATCTTCATCGACGCGTTCGTCGTGCGCATGACCTTTGTGCCGGCCGTCATGGCGCTGCTGGGTGACAAGGCCTGGTGGCTGCCGCGCTGGCTGGAGCGGACGCTGCCGCACTTCGACGTCGAAGGCGAAGGGCTGTACCACCAGGTGCAGTACAAGGACTGGCCCGGCGACGGCAAGGACTACGCCGTCTACGGCGAAGGCCTCGGACTCGACGGATCCGGCCGGACGGTCTTCGACAAGGTCGACCTGGCTGTGCAGCCCGGTGAGGTCCTCGCCGTGTCCGGACAGGGCGCCACCGCGCTGCTGCTGACGGTCGCAGGACGCGCAACCCCCGACCGCGGCGAACTCAAGGTGCTGAACCGGGTGCTGCCCGAAGAAGCGCCGAAGGTGCGCAGCGCTATCCCGTACATGGTGCTCAACTCGGCTGAAGACGCCCTCATCACCAGTCCCGGCTACCTGCGCCGCACACGGAAGCAGATGCCGGACATCGTCCTCATCGACCGGGCCGACCAGGCCCGCGACCGCGACACCGCAGAGGCGGCCCAGGAGCTCATCTCCGCCGCCATCGCCGCCGGGTCGAGCGTGCTGCTCGGTCTCGGCAACCGGGACGCAGACTGGATGCTCCCGCCACAGACCCATTACCGACTGCTAGATCTCGATACCCACAATCGGGGGAAGGACACGGCTCATGACCTGGTTCGAACGAGCTGATACCGGACGTACGGCAAAGTGGTACTCCGTCCTCGGGCTCATCCTCGTGCCGATCGTCATTGCCGCCGGATTCGTCTTTGCGATCTGGAAGGCCACCGACCGGCTCGACAATGTCCAGGCCGCCATCGTCAACCTTGACGAGGGCGCAGAAATCGACGGTCAGACGGTACCGCTGGGCCGCCAGCTGGCGGCCGGGCTCGTCGACAGCGACGACGAGAACTTCGACTGGGTGCTCTCGGACGAAGAGGACTCGGATGACGGCTTGCGCAACGGCACGTACGCCGCTGTCATCACCATCCCCAAGGGCTTTTCCGAAGCGGTCACTTCGTCGAGCGACGATGACCCGATGATGGCCCGGCAGGCCACGATCAGCGTCAAGACCTCCCACGTCACCCCGCTGGCCGACTCCGCGATCGGACAGTCGATCGCCGAGGCCGCCCGGGCGAGCTTCAACTCCGAGTTCGCCAAGAAGTACCTCGACGGCATCTACCTCGGCTTCAACGACATCAGCAAGCAGTTCAAGACGGTGTCCGATGCTGCCAACGAGATCAACGACGGCGCCGGACAGCTCGCCGACGGCACCGGCGACGCAGCCGATGGCGCCGGCAAGCTCTCCGACGGGCTCGGCGAGCTGTCGGCCAGCAGCGGCCAGCTGCGCAGCGGTGCCGGCGACCTCGCCAGCGGCGCGCGTGACCTGTCAACAGGCGCCGGCGACCTCTCCGATGGTGCCGGGGAACTGGCCGACGGACTCGGCACGATGCGCGAGCAGACGAAGGACCTGCCCGACCAGACTCGGAAGCTCGCCGACGGTGCCGGCGACCTCTCCGACGGCGTTGACGAGTACACCCGCGGTGTCGACGACATGATCATCGGCCTGGGCGATTTCGCCGACGGGCTCGGTGACGGCAAAGACCTCGACTTCGAGGACAAGCTCGACGGGCTCGGGGAGGGTGCCCAAGACCTCAACGACGGCATCAACCGCATCAACGACGGTGTCGGCGATTACCAGAAGAAGCTGCGTGATCGCGCGGACTACCTGGACAAGCTCCAGCAGACGAAGCCACTGACGCTGCAACATCTCGTCGACGCCAAGCTGATGAAACAGGACGAAGCAGATCAGCTCAAGCAGGAGCTGTGCCCCGACGGTGACGATGACCAGTGCGAACGCACCCAGGACGCCTACGCCCGCGGAGTGCTCAAGACTGCTCAGTCCGCCCTCGAAGAGGCTGCTGATGGTCTCGATAAGAAGGGCGAGAACGGCCGCTCGATCAAGGACGGGCTCCAGGATCTCACCGACGGGGCCGATGAGCTCAACGACGGCATCCAGGACATGGTGAAGAACCTCGGTGATAAGCTGCCGAAGCTGCTCGACGACCTCAAGGGACTCGGAGGCAAAGCCGACGAGCTGCTCGACGCCTCGAAGGAGCTGCGCAACGGCGCTGGCCAGGTGGCCGACGGCACTGACAAGCTCGCTGACGGCATGGGACCCCTTGCCGACGGCGTCAAGCAGTCCGCCGACGGAGCCAACCAGCTCTCCGACGGAGCCAACCAGCTCTCCGACGGCGCTGGCACCCTGGCCGACGGCGCAGACGAGTACTCAGCCGGTGTGAACAAGTACACCGAGGGCGTCGACCAGTCGGCCACGGGAGCCAGCACGCTCTCCGACGGCCTCACCGACCTCGACGACGGGGCCGAACAGCTCGCCGACGGCACCGGAGAACTCGCCGAAGGCCTCGACGAGGGCAAGGACAAGATCCCGTCCTACACCGCACCCGAACGCGACAAGCTCTCCAACACGGTCATCGCACCGGTGGCCGAGAGCGGCAGCCTGCTCAACGACATCCCTCAGGCATCATCGATCGCGCTGCTGCTCATGATGGCGCTGTGGGTCGGGGCACTCGTGACCTACACGGTCGTGCGGGCCGTCTCCGCAACCGCCCTGACATCGCGCCGGTCATCCTTCTCAGTCATGCTCAAGGGAATGCTGCCCGGCCTCGTCATCGCCGCGATCCAGGCCGTGGTGCTGGCGATCATCGCGAACATCGTGTTGGAGCTCAACCTGTTCGACTTCGCTTCCGTGCTGCTGCTCGTGCTCTTCGCAGGGCTCGTGTTCATGACGCTGAACTATGCGCTCGTCGCATGGTTCGGTGGCACCGGCCGGTTCATCTCAGTGGTGCTCATCGTGCTGGCCGTCGCCGGCAGAGCGATCGGGGCGGTGCCGGAGTTCTTCCATACGATCACCCCGTTCCTGCCGATGACCCCGGCGATGGACGGCATCACCGCCGCAGCAACGGGCATGCCCGGACTGGGAGGGGCATGGGCCGCCCTGTTCGGCTGGCTGGTCATCGGTGTGGCCGGCAGCTTCGCCGCGGTCGTGCGCAAGCGCACACTTGGGGCCGGCCAGGTCGCCCGGCTCGCCCACATCTGAGCGGGCGGGCCGGTGCCCTAGCCGCCGAGGATCTGCTCGGCGATGCGGTGAGCGTCGCGCAGAGTGCGCGCCGACTTGTGCGGATTGGCCGCGATCGCCAGCCCGAACTGCACAGCCGAGAGCTGGATCGACAGGCAGTACCGGTGCGGGTGGTCATAGCCGCGTGCATCGCGGGTGCGCATCGTGTCCGGATCGACATCGAGACCGGACAGCGGCTGCGCAACACCCTCGCTGAGCGTGAGCTCAGCAACGGCGAGCTGTCCGCGGTCGAGCATCCCGGCCACCATCTCGTCCGCGGCATGCCGCACCTGGTTGGCAGGCGAGGCGGCGTCGACGAGTGCGCCAGCCTCGACAGGGTCCTCCACGGCCGGGGAAGAGGCGCGGAAGCAGGAGCGCTCACCGGCACGCGAGGTGGTGATGCGCACCTCGGGCCCGACGAACTCGACGAGCCCGGCCTCAGCCAGGGCGATGAGCTCGGCGAAGCGCTGCGGCGGCGGGCCGTCGCAGATGCCGGAGACGAAGCCCTCGAACCAGCCGCGCACCTCGGTGTGGAAGCTGATGTCATCGACCCGACCGTCAGCGATGAGCTCCTTGAGAAATGCCCGTGCCGCCCACAGCACCGCAAACAGCGCCTTCTGCGGCGCACGCTCAGGCCCGCGATAGGCGGCGTCGAGGTCACGGCGCAGGAAGTCGAGCATCCACGCATTCAGCTCCGCCCGCGAGGCGAAGGCCCGGTCCTCCAGCGGCCGCAGCAGCGTATGGAGGTCGAGGATCCGCTCAGGGTCGCCGATGACACTTGACTCGATATCGGACCACGCGCTGGACTCCTGCGTCTGTCGGCCCGGGCGGCCAGCGACCTCGCGGGTCTCGGCAGCTGCGCGGCGGGAGACATGCCGGTCCACCGCTTCGGCGAGGGCTTCGGTGAGCGCTGCCGGGTCGCTGACGAACGCCTCGGGTTCGGAAGCGTAGAGCGCCGCATACCAGGCATGGCGCAGGTCGGCGAGGATGAGCGGCCACAGCTGATCGTTGAACCGCAGGTCACCGCCGTCGGCCTCGGTGGCCAGCCGCTCCAGGGTGGCGGGGGTGAAGTAGCGCAGCGGGTAGTCCGACAGCGGATGGGAGGCAGTGATCGGCTTGCACCGATACGGCACGCCGCGCCGTGACGACGGAGCGAGCACCGGCTCCTGCCCGCTGGGCCGGTAGGCGAGCACCGGCGCCCCGGCATCCGTCGTGCCGGTCTGCGTGAACGTGCCCCCGCGGCCAGTGCTCAGCAGCGCCTGATGGTCGAAGTAGTTGAGGCCGAAACCGCGGAACACCACCGTCTCACCGGCCTGCAGCACATCGACATCGGCCTCAGCGGGCAGTCCCGGAGGCAGGTAGGTCAGGTGCGCCCCGGCGGCGAAGCGCTGCCAGGCCACCCGCTCCTCATTCAGCCGCGCGGGGATGTGCCCGACGCACAGCACGACGTCGTCGACCTCCAGGGTCGGGCCGTCAGCTAAGCGGATGAGCTGGGCGACCCGCTGCCCGGCCGGGCTGTCGGCGGCACCGCGCGGCTCGATGACGGCCGTGGCGACCGTCGGGTGGTGGCGGATCGACACGCCTGCCGGGGCTGTAGCGCAGATGTGGTCATAGGCATCGCGCAGATACTGGCCGTAGAGCGCACGGGGGGCGAAGGTCGAGAGCACCTCGGCATCACTCGCCGCGTGCTCGCGGCGGTACCAGGTCGCCATGTCCGGGCCGGTGGAGTGCGGCCTGATGCCGCAGCTGGGATCGGGGAAGATCGTCTGCTCGCCGATCGTCGTGTTCATGAGCAGATCCGGGTGCTGGTCCGTACGCCACACGATCCCGGCCCCGGGCGGGAACGGATCGATGAGATGGGCCTCGATCGACGCGTCACTGGCAGCGAGGGCGCACAGCCGCTCGAGAACACTGAGACCACGCGGGCCGGCACCGATGATCCCCACCCGGCGCGGCACTGCGGTGCCCTGCGCACCACTGTCCGATCCGTCTCGGCGGCGGCTCAATTCTGCTCTCCGTCGCCCTCGGGGCCGGGGTAGCCGGGCCAGCCGGAGCCCGGCTCGTAGTCTTTCGGGTAGCACTTGCCCTCGGTGTCTTCGATCCCCTCGGCGGGGGCACCCGTCTCCTCCGGCGGCGGTTCCTCGGTCTCGGTCGTGTCGGTGCCGGTCGCCTCTTCCTGCTGGCTCTTGGCCTTCGGGTTGATCTGTTCGTCGACCCAGGTGCGCAGCGCCTCATAGTCGGGGTTGAATGTGCTGGTGACATCGTTGTTGATCTGCGCGGACTTCACCTCGGTTCCCTGCATGAGCGCGGCGAGCTCAACGAAGGCGTTGAGCTCGCGCTGCGGGATGTCAGTGGCGACGTTGCGCTCAGCCGAGCCGGCGAGCTTCGGGTAGGCCAGCGCGATCTCGCGCGGATTCACCTGGTCGAGGGTGGTCTTGAGCATCCGCTGCTGGCGGCACATGCGATCGTAGTTGTCGGCACCCTCACGGGAGCGGACATACCACAGCGCTTTGTTGCCCGTCAGCACCTGCTCACCAGGGTCGATCCAGCCGAACACCCGGTTCTTCACACCGGTGTTCATGTTCGTGCCCCCGCCCATCGGGATCGGCCGCTCGACGTCGATCTTCACGCCGCCGATCGCGTCGACGACATCTTCGAAGCCCTGCATGTCGACCGAGGCCCAGTTGTCCATCGTGAGCCCGAGTGATCCCTCGACCGCCTGCATGGTGGCGTACATGCCGAGCTCCATGTCGCCGGGATCGCCGACCGCCTCGGGCTCGGATTCGGCCCACGTCCACACGGCGTTGATGAGGCTCTCCTCGGAGCCGAAGGCGTTGAAGCCCTGCGGGAACCGCTCGGCGAGCTTCGAGCCTTCCGGGAACTGCGGGAACGCGAGGTTGCGGGGCACCGAGATGAGGGTTGTCTTGCCCGACCGCGTGTCGATCGAGGCGACGAGCATGGTGTCCGGGCGGGTGCCCTCGCGGCCGTCGCCATTGTCGCGGCCGATGAGGAAGACGTTGATGCGCGGCTTGTCCTTCCACAGGTCAGCGGAGTCGAGCACGGGCCCGCCGCCGTCGCCGAAGACCTTGCGCACCGTCTCACCCTGCACGCGGGAGTAGGCCGCTCCGACGCCCAGCGGCACGCCGGTGAGCACGATGAGGCTCATGACGAGCACCGAGCCGAGCACGCGCTGCGAACGCCGCAGACGGGTGCCGCTGCGCAGCATCACATAGGAACGGATGATGACGAACGCCCAGATGAGCGCCCCGATGATGAGGAGGATTGCGATGACGTTGAGGATCGCCGGGCTGGAGACGACGCGTGCGCCGGCTTTGACCGGGCCCCGGTAGAGCACCCAGATGCCGATCGCGGCCAGGCCTGCCAGGAAGCCGAGGGTGAGGAACCAGCCGAGCCGCGAATTGCGGCTCTTGATCATGCCGAGGCCGGGGATGAGCGTGCCGAGACTCGTCCAGCCGACGATGCGGGGAAAGACGTCGTTGCGGCGCGAGTGCCGGGTCGCCTCCGGGATATCGTCGGTCTCAGCGGTGGCTGTATCCGTGCCCGAGGTGGTGGCCACGGGCTGGCGGCGGAGCCGGGGTCGGCGGGAGCGCTCTTCGGCTGCGCGGGCTTCCTGACGGGTGAGTGGCGCGTCTTCGGGAGTCGGGTCCGGGGCGGGCTCAGTGGCGGGTGTGAAGGTGCGGGGCTGTTCGCGCCGCGGTTGCTCGCGGCGCCTGGCGGCTGCGGCACCGGCGACAGCGCCGGCCCCGGCGGCTACTGCACCGGAGGCGGCACGCAGCCCGGTGAACCGGGGGCCGGTGGAAGCCCGGGCCTGCCGGCTGGCATGACGCGGGGTCGAGTTCTCGAATCCCTCGGGGGCCGGGGCAAGTGTGCTTGGGCGGGACGATGCGGTCGAACCGGAGCACGGTGCCTGAGCCTGGCTGCTGTCGCCGGGGGCTGCCGGGCGGGAGCTGCGCAGGCGGGGGCGGCTGGAGGCCTTGAACGAGGAGTCGTGCGGGGATGAGCCGTTCGGTCCACGGCGTGGTGTGGGGGCACCATTGTCATCGTGGGACACTGCTCACTCCTTGGAAACCGGCACGATCGAGGGACAGGTGATAATCACAAGCTCTTAGTGTACGAGTTCAACCTCCGAGATTCGTGAGCTACGCGTTGGTGCCAGCTTCGCAACTCACATCTGCGCGCCGGATTCCGGCTCGCGGCTCGGCTTTGCTCGGGTGCTGGCAGTTCGTTATCATTGGTGAGGTTACGCGCGCCTGCACACCGGGAGACCAGCCCGCTGCGGCGCGCATCGCACCAGGAGTCGTGGCTGAGCGGCCGAAAGCACCACCCTGCTAAGGTGGAGTCCCTTGAATTGGGGACCGTGGGTTCAAATCCCACCGGCTCCGCGTTTTCCTCGCAGCCCCGTCTGCCCGTCATCACCGGGCAGGCGGGGCTTCGGCATTGCCGGATTCACCAGCTGTTCACCTCGCCGTCTCCCGCCACGGCCCGGTATTCCGTACAGTCGCAGGCCATGACTCGCATACGGCTCTTCCACTTCGATATTCCCACCTGGGGCAACTACGGCGACAAGGCCCTGTTCCCGGTGGTACGCGATCTCTTCACCGGTTTCGCCGGCGGACAGGCATTCGAGTTCATCGGTGCCGCGCCACTGCGCCGCGAAGTCAGCGTCGAGCTCATCGAGCGGATCAACGCCAGTGCCGATGCCGTCGTCGTCGGCGGTGGGGGACTGTTCCTGCAGGACACGAACCCGAACGCGAACTCCGGCTGGCAGTGGAACATCTCCCGCGCCGCACTCGACCGGCTGGAGGTGCCGATCATCGTCTTCGCCGTGGGTGACAACCGGTTCCCCGGACAGCCGGCCTTCTCCGACCTCTTCGTCGACCACGTCAGCGCGGTGGCGGACAAAAGCGTGTTCTTCGGACTGCGCAACCACGGATCGATGGAGTCGATGGCCGACACTCTGCCAGACTCTGCGGCAGCGAAGATCGAATTCCAGCCCTGCCCGACCGCCCTCGGCAGGCTCATCTATTCCGGCAGTGCGACGCCTTCGAACGAGCGGCGGCTGGCGGTGCAGATGGTCGTCCAGCACCGGCAGCGGGCGGCCGGTTATGACGCCGAGGCGATCCACCGGGAGGTCATCACCGCTGTCAGGCAGCTCGCGGCTGACGGCTGGCAGATCGTCAGCACTCCCTTCCATCCCGACGACCGGGTGTTCGCGCAGGCGCTGGCAGAAGCCGTTCCCGAGGTGGCCGAGCACCGCCTGCACGGACCCGACGTCGACTACCGCGCGGGCTACGAGCTCTTCGCCGGCACTCCGGTCGTCCTCGGCGGGCGCGGTCACGCCCAGCTCATTCCCTTCGGCGCCGGATCGATCCCGATCTCCCTCGACCTGCACAACAAGCTGCGCTACTTCGCCGCAGATGTCGGCCACCCTGAGTTCACGCTTGCAGCTGAGCCGGAGCGTCTGGGGGAGCGGATCGTCGAATCGGTCGCGGCGGCGTGGGAGCAGCGAGATCAGCTGCAGGGGGACCTGGCGGCCGTGCAGCAGGAGTGGATGGAGATCTCGCAGCAGAACTTGGCGGGGATCTACGAAGCGGTGGCGGGCCGGTCGGTGCCGCAGGAGCCCTTCGCGCCCATCAGTGAGCAGGCCGCGCAGCGGGAGAGCTTTCATATCGCAGCGGCAGCCGAACTGGAGGAGCCGCGCATTCTCAGCGACCGTGCGCACAAGCGAACCCGGGAGGAGCTGCAGGAGACGGCCGCGGAGCTTCAGGAGACGCGGGAGCGGCTGGAGGAAGCAGAGGAGAAGTTGAGTGAGAGGGAGGCGGAGGCGCAGCGGCTGGGCGGTGAGCTGACGGACCTCCGCGCGGAGCTGAAGGCGCTGCGCTCGAGGTCATTTGCCGACGAGGCCGGGGCAGTCGCGCGGCGCGGGATCCACGGTGTGAGGTGGCGGGTCAGGCGGCTGGTGCGCCGGGTCCGGCGCTGAGTGCCGCCTCAAGGTCAGCGGCGAAGCCCTCGCGCACGGAGAAGACCAGATCCCTGCCCGAGGCAGTTCGCGCCAGCAGGTACGGCCCGCCGACGAGAAACGAGGTCGTCGCACCTGCGCGCTTGTAACCGATCCCGACGAGTGCCTTCGACACGGGAACGACCTCGGTGATGTCAGCGATATCGACCTCGACGAGGTAGAACCAGTAGCGCAGTGTCAGCACCCCGCCGCTGACACAGATCCGCAGCGCAGACGCTGAGAGCACGAAGCTGAGAATCGCCAGCAGCAGGGCACAGGTGAGGATGATCCAGCTGAACCCGGTGAGCATGAGCAGCACGAGGAAGATCGGCAGCACCCACAGCACCGCCACGACGTAGAGGCGCGGGTAGACCCGCCAGCTCAGCTGGGACACGGTTCCATCCTACGGTCGGGCAACCACCGCCTCGGGTCCGGTGCGCGGGCGTGAAGGTGACGGGCGGATGAACGCAGCGTGACTTTGCGGTTACACTCAGCATGGGTCGCGAAGACCGCTCCTCAGATCTCCTCACCCTGTTAGGTAGCGCGTGGAACTCCTCATTCTCGTCGTGCTCGTCATCGCACTGGCACTGTTCTTCGACTTCACCAACGGGTTCCACGACACCGCGAACGCGATGGCCACCCCGATCGCCACTGGCGCGATCAAGCCGAAGACCGCCGTCGCACTGGCTGCCGTGCTCAACCTCATCGGTGCGTTCCTCTCCACGGAGGTCGCCAAGACGATCTCCGGCGGTCTCATCAACGAAGGCGACGGCGGCGTCCACATCACACCCCAGCTGATCCTGGCGGGTCTCATCGGCGCGATCGTGTGGAACATGATCACCTGGATCTACGGGCTGCCGTCCTCATCATCACACGCGCTGTTCGGCGGACTCATCGGCGCGGCCGTCGTCGGTGCGGGACTGCACGCGGTGAACTTCTCCGTCGTGCTCTCCAAAGTCATCATCCCCGCCATCGCCGCCCCGCTCATCGCCGGAACCAGCGCCTATGTCTGCACCCGGCTGGCCTATTCGATCACCCGCCGGTACGCGAATGCCAACCGGCGCGGGGCCTTCAAATACGGGCAGATCTTCTCCTCCTCGCTCGTCGCACTCGCCCATGGCACCAACGACGCGCAGAAGACGATGGGTGTGATCACCCTGCTGCTCATCGCCGCGCAGATGCAGGAGCCGGGCACCGGCCCGCACTTCTGGGTCATCGCCACCTGCGCCTTCGCCATCGCCCTCGGCACCTACCTCGGCGGCTGGCGGATCATCGACACGCTCGGCACGAAGCTCACCGAGGTCCGGCCCGCCCAGGGCCTGTCAGCCGAGACCTCGACAGCTGCGGCGATCCTCGCCTCCTCGCACCTGGGCTTCGCGCTGTCGACAACGCAGGTGGCCTCCGGGTCCGTGCTCGGCTCCGGACTCGGCCGCAAGGGCGCCGACGTCAAGTGGTCGACCGCCGGCAAGATCGCCTCCGGCTGGCTGTTCACACTGCCGGCCGCCGGCGCCGTCGGAGCGCTCGCGGCGATCGTGGCCAACCTCGGATTCTGGGGTGCCATGGCCGACATCATCGTCGCGACGATCGTGGTGCTGTGGATCTACCTGCACTCGCGCAAGACCGCCCACCTCGTCCAGCTCTCGAAGCTCGACACCGTCGGCGACGCCGTGCGCATCCGCGGCCGGCGCGCCAAGCGCAAGGCGAAGAAGCAGGCCAAGCAGATGAAAGGCGGGAACCGCTGATGATCGACTGGATGTCCCTTATCATCGTCGCCGTCGCGACCCTGACGGCAGCGACCGTGACGATCACGCTGTTCTCGGTGGCTGTGCGACTGCGCGCCTACTCGATCGACCTGCGCTCAGCGGGGCGCAGCAATGCGCTCGTCTCGCTGGCCAGCCATGCGGTGTTCGGCGTCTGCGGAATAGTCGTGCTCATCGGCGTCTACCTCATCGTCCCCGCCCTGCACGGCTAGACCGGTTCAGCGCGGCCGGACGGTCAGCGACTGCACGAGCGAACCGAGCGGCCCGGCGGCGTCGTGGAGCACCGAATGGGTCAGGCCCAGGCCAGTCTCACCGAAGGTCACGCGGGTGTCGAAGCCCAGCCAGTCGCCGGCGAGCTCCGAGCGCAGGAAATGCGCGGTGAGATCGACGTTGGGGAACATCACCTCAGCCGGATCCCGGCGCACCGTCATCCCGTTGGCGGCATCGAGGTGCGTGCATGCCTGGGCGAAGTCCGAAACCTCCTCGTCGTCGAGCAGCCGCTCATCCGAACGCAGCCAGTACATTGCCCGACCCGGTGAGAACTGGCTGCGGCGGCCCTGCAGGGAGGCGATGTAGCCACCAGGCCACACGCTGCGCGGGTCGAACGGCGCCAGCTCCTCAGGCGGCGGGATCGGTTCGAAGGCGGTGCCGGCCACCGCCGAGGTGTCGGTGTCCGTCAGCAGCCAGGCGCGGGCTAACACGATGGTCCGCTCGCCGCAGGTCACCTCGGCTTCGAGCAGCTCAATGGTGCGGCCGGCACGGCGCACGGAGACGGTGAGGTCGAACGCGTCGATCGGGATGACCCCGTAGATGTCGGCCGACAGGCGCGCCATCTGCAGCGGCGCATCCTCGCGGCGGGCGGCGTGGTCGCGTTCGAAGCTGTGGATGAGCAACCCGATGATCGGGGAGATGTGCTGCTCCGCTTCATTCCATGCACCCGCCGTCGCAGCGGTCGCGCGCAGGCGCGTGTCCGAGAGCCGTTCGAAATATGCCATGGCACCAGACTAGCGGCAGCCGGCCACCGCCTCGGGAGCGGGAATGAATGCGAACCGGGCCGCACCCTGGCTCATGGGTGCGGCCCGACTCAGTCAGGGGTGCGGCGTCACTTCACGCCGAGGCGCTGGCGGAGGTTGTCGACCTCGGCCTTGAGCTCGGCCGGGACGTGATCGCCGAGCGAGTCGTACCATTCCTCGATCGAGGCGAGCTCCTCAGCCCACTCCTCGGGCTTGATGGCGAGCGCCTTGCGCAGCTGCTCCTCGGTCACGTCGAGGCCCTCGATATCGAGCGAGCCCTCGGCCGGGGTGTGGCCCAGCGGGGTCTCGACGGCCTCAGCGGTGCCGGCCACGCGCTCGAATACCCACTTGAGGACGCGGGAGTTCTCCGAGAAGCCCGGCCACAGGAACGACCCGTCGTCATCGCGGCGGAACCAGTTGACGTAGAAGATCTTCGGCAGCTTCGCACCCTCGGTGCGGCCGATCTCCAGCCAGTGGCGGAAGTAGTCGCCGACGTTGTAGCCGATGAACGGGCGCATCGCCATCGGATCGCGGCGCACGACGCCGACCTGGCCCTTGGCCGCAGCGGTCGTCTCCGAGGACAGGGTGGATCCCATGAACACGCCGTGGGTCCAGTCCCTGGTCTCGGTCACCAGCGGCATCGTCGTCTTACGGCGGCCGCCGAAGAGGATCGCCGAGATCGGCACGCCGTTGGGGTTCTCGTACTCATCGGCAAGCGTCGGGGTGTTGGTGATCGGGGTGCAGAAGCGCGAGTTCGGGTGCGCGGCCGGGGTGCCTGACTCCGGAGTCCAGTCGTTGCCCTTCCAGTCGGTCAGGTGCGACGGGGTCTCCTCGGTCATGCCCTCCCACCAGACGTCGCCGTCATCGGTGAGCGCGACATTGGTGAAGACGTTGCCGCCGGCCTCGATCGCGCGCATCGCGGTCGGGTTGGTGGTGTAGCCGGTGCCAGGTGCCACGCCGAAGAGGCCGAACTCCGGGTTGACGGCGTAGAGCTGGCCGTCGGCGCCGAAGCGCATCCAGGCGATGTCGTCGCCGAGCGTTTCGGCCTTCCAGCCCTCAAGGGTCGGTTCGATCATCGCGAGGTTGGTCTTGCCGCAGGCGCTCGGGAAGGCCGCAGCGATGTACTTGACCTCACCTTCCGGGCTGGTGAGCTTGAGGATGAGCATGTGCTCGGCCAGCCAGCCCTCTTCGCGGGCGATCGCCGAGGCGATGCGCAGCGAGTAGCACTTCTTGCCCAGCAGCGCGTTGCCGCCGTAGCCGGAGCCGAACGACCAGATGGCGCGCTCTTCGGGGAAGTGGGTGATGTACTTCGTCGTGTTGCACGGCCACGCGACGTCCTCCTGGCCGGGCTCCAGCGGCGCGCCGACGGAGTGGACGCATTCGACGAACTCGCCGCCGTGTTCCTCGATGGCCTTGAGTTCGGCGGTGCCGCAGCGGGCCATGATCTGCATGGACAGGACGACGTAGGCGGAGTCGGTGACCTCGATGCCGAACATCGGCTGGTCGGCATCCGCACGTCCCATGACGAACGGGATGACGTACATCGTCCGGCCCTTCATTGAGCCGTCGAAGACGTCGTGGAGGATGGACTTCATCTCATCGGGAGCCATCCAGTTGTTCAGCGGGCCGGCGTCGGCCTCATCGCGCGAGCAGATGTAGGTGCGCTCTTCGACGCGGGCGACATCGTCCGGGTCGGAGGCGGCGTAGAACGAGTCCTTCTGCTTGGGCAGCGGCTTGAGGGTGCCGGCTTCGATAAGCTGGTTCTGCAGTGCGCGCTTCTGATCGTCGTCTCCGGTGATCCACTCGATGCGGTCGGGAGTGGTGCGCTCGGCGATCGAGCGGACGAAGTTGAGGATCTTCTCGTTGCTGGTCGGTGCACCAGCAAGCAGGTCTTCGACTGAGCCACGGTCGAGGACGGTCATGAGGATCTCCTGATCTGTCGGGGTTTCGGAGTTCTGCTTGTGCGGACGTCGCCGCCAAGCGATGCCTCCACCGTACGAACCGTTCTTCGCAGGCACCGGAGATTCGCGGGCCTCGCGCCTGTGCATTGAATCACAAGCCGAGGACTTATGCTCAAGAGGCGTCAGATGAGAGACGGATATTCCCAGGAAAAAGACGGCTTTTGTCTAAAACTGGATTCGGCTTCAGATCGCCGCTCCCGTGGCGGTGGTTGGCGGATGTGGCAAAGAGCGAAGAGTGCGGATTTTGGCTCGCGGGCGATCGTGTGTATAGTTGTTCTGGTCATTGCGACAGTGCGCCACTAGCTCAACGGATAGAGCATCTGACTACGGATCAGAAGGTTGGGGGTTCGAATCCCTCGTGGCGCGCCAACTGAAACCGCCGCCCGGAAGCCGGGCGGCGGTTTCGCGATTCATGCTCTGACCTGCAGAGATGCCGTGTCGCTCAGTGTTCGACGGCCTTCTCTGCGCCGTAGCCGGTCATCGAGCGGACCTCCATTTCGGCTGCGAGCTTCGGATCCTCACCGCGCTTGCCGGTCAGTGATCCGATGAAGCCGAGCAGGAATCCGACAGGAATCGAGATGATGCCCGGGTTCTGCAGCGGGAAGATCGCGAAGTCGATGTTCGGCCCGAGCATCGCTGTCTCCGTGCCGGAGACCACCGGGGAGATCGCAATGAGGCCGACGGCGGTGATGAGCCCGCCGTAGATCGACTACACCGCACCGCGGGTGGTGAATCGGCGCCAGAACAGCGAGTACAGGATCGTCGGCAGGTTCGCGCTCGCCGCAACCGCGAAGGCCAGGGCGACGAGGAAGGCGATGTTCTGTCCCTGCACGCCGATGCCGCCGAAGATCGCGACACCGCCGATCGCCAGTACGGTGATGCGGGCGACCTTCACCTCGGTCTGTTGTGTGACGGTGCCGCGCTTGATGACTGAGTTGTAGATGTCGTGCGAGAACGATGCTGCTGCGGTGATCGTCAGGCCGGCGACGACGGCGAGGATCGTGGCGAAGGCGACTGCCGAGATCGTGCCGAGCAGGATCGGCCCGCCGAGTTCGAGCGCGAGCAGCGGTGCTGCCGAGTTCACTCCGCCTGGGGCGTTCTCGATCGCCTCGGAGCCGACCATGGCGGCAGCGCCGTAGCCGAGCACCAGGGTGAAGAGGTAGAAGATGCCGATGAGCCAGATCGCCCAGACTACCGAGCGGCGGGCTTCAAGTGCGGTCGGGACGGTGTAGAAGCGCATGAGCACGTGCGGCAGCGCAGCGGTGCCGAGCACCAGAGCGATCGACAGGGACACGAAGTCGATCGGCAGCGCGCCGTACTTGAGTCCTGGGGCGAGCAGCGCCTCGGGCGGGTCAGCAGTCGCCGTTGGCAACGGCATCGCCAAGCAGCTGGGAGAAGTTGAACCCGTTGATCGCCAGCACCCAGACGGTCATGATGCCAGCGCCGCCGATGAGCAGGAAAGCCTTGACGATCTGCACCCAGGTGGTGCCCTTCATGCCGCCGAACAAGACGTACATGATCATGAGCACGCCGACGACGGCGACGACGATCGACTGGCCGGTCTTGCTGTCGATGCCCAGCAGCAGGGACACGAGTCCACCGGCGCCGGCCATCTGGGCGAGCAGGTAGAAGAAGCACACCGCCAGTGTCGACATCGCCGCAGCCAGGCGCACGGGGCGCTGCTTGAGGCGGAAGGAGAGCACATCGGCCATCGTGAATTTGCCGGTGTTGCGCATGAGCTCGGCGACGAGCAGCAGTGCGACGAGCCAGGCGACGAGGAAGCCGATCGAGTAGAGGAAGCCGTCGTAGCCGGTCACCGCGATGGCACCGACGATGCCGAGGAAGGAGGCGGCTGAGAGGTAGTCCCCGGAGATCGCAAAGCCGTTCTGCGGGCCGGAGAACGATCGGCCACCGGCATAGAAGTCGGAAGCGCTCGCATTGCGCTTGGCGACACGGAAGACGATCGTCATCGTGATGGCGACGAAGACGAGGAAGATCGCGATGTTGAGGACGGGATTGTTCTCTGCGGTGGGATTGTCCTGGGCCACCGTGGTCAGTGCGGCTGCGAGCGTCATCGTTGGCCCTCCTCGTTCTCGGCGGGGGTCTCTGCGGCTTTGCCGACGGTATGGGCGCCGGGGGTGTCTGCGGGGCGTTCGGCGAAGTCGGCGGCCTGCTTCTCCAGCATCAGGCGGATCTCGTTGGCTGCCGGGTCGATGCGCTGGTTGGCGAACCGAACGTAGACCATCGTGATGATGAAGGTTGTGGCGAACTGGCCGAGGCCGAGCAAGATGCCGAGGTTGATGTTGCCGATCACCGGGGTCGCCATGAAGTCATGGGCATAGGCGCCGAGCAGGACATAGGCGAAGTACCAGAGGAAGAAGAACGCGCTCAGCGGCAGCACCAGCGAGCGGTGCTTCTTCTTCAGCGCTTGGAACTCCGGTTGGGATTCGACTTTCTCGAAGTCGATAGCTGCGGTCGGTGGAGACACTGGGACACCATTCCTTTCGCTGCCGCAGGATTGGACGCGGCTCTGCGAAACAATACGCCGATGAAACTGTGACCGACACCACATCATTCAGTCTGTTGTCAAGATGTTGTGATCTTGCACACAGAAAACGCCGGCCGGGGACCCTGCGGTCTCCAGCCGGCGTCTGCGTGGACAGGTATACGCCCTGGTCAGCCCTTGCGGCGGCGGGTCAGTGCGACCGCACCGGCACCGAGGCCGACGAGCACACCGGCCACGGCCAGGCTGCCGAGCTCCATGCCCGTGCGCGGCAGGCGGCGATCGTCAGCTGAGTACTGGCGATCCGTGCGCGGATCCTTCGACGAGTCCGGCGAGCCCTTGCGGTCCCCGTCGTCCTGGCCCTGGTCATCATCGTTCTGACCCTGGTCGTCGTCGTTGTTGCCCTGATCGTCTCCGTTGTCATCGGAGGGGTCGTCGCTTGGATCCACCGTCGGGTCGACCGTCGGATCCTGGCTCGGATCGTCGGTCGGCTCTTCACCGGCCTCCTCGTCGACGTTGAAGCCGACGATGAGCGGATCATGGTCCGAGGAGCGGAAGACCGAATCGTCGTAGAGCTTGCGGACGTTGTTGTTGTAGCGGCTGTACTCCAGCCCGACCGACTCACCGGAGTTGATGTTCCACACATCGGCACCGGTGACAGAGCCCGCGAGTTCTGCGCTGGCGAGGATGTGGTCGAGGCTGCCGACGCAGCCGCCGAACAGATAGGTCTGCTCGTCGGTGTGCTCCTCGCCGAGGTTGGTGTAACCGGCCTCGTAGAACACCTGCATCGGGTCTTCGAAGGTGTAGGAGTTGAAGTCGCCGAGCAGGAACGCCTTATCGGTTCCGGTGGCCTTCTTCTGCTCATCGGCGAACCCCACGAGCGCCTTCGCCTGCTTGACGCGGTCGGCGTTCGAGGCGCCCTGGCCGTCGCCGGAGTCCTCGTTGCCGTCACCGGAGCCGGAGCCCTTGGACTTGAAGTGGTTGACGATCGCGACGAACTCCGCCTCGGTGTCACCGGGCTTCGCGAAGGCCTGCGCGAGCGGGGCGCGGGCGTTCTTGTAGGCCGCGTTGTCGAGGACCGCCGGGGTGCCGACCGGCTCGGCCTTCGCGGTCTGGTAGATGAACGCGGTGCGGATGACATCCTCACCGACGGCCGGGACCTGTTCGGGGCTGGCCGCAGCCGCCCACTTCTCAGAACCGGCAGCGGCGTTGAGCGCGTCGACGAGCTGGTTGAGTGCGTCGTCGCGGTCCTTGCCGAAGGCCGCCGACTGCTCGATCTCCGCGAGCGCGACGATCGAGGCATCGAGGGTGTTGATGCCGTTGACGATCTTGGTCTGCTGGCGTTCGAAGTTCTCGGCGTTGGCCGCACCGCGGGCAGCGCAGCCGCTGCGCACGGTGATCGGGTTGCCCTCGCGGTCGGTGTAGTACTGGCAGCCTGAGAGCTCGTCACCGGTGGTCGGGAAGTAGTTGAGCACGTTGTAGCTGGCGATGCTCAGCTGCCCGCCCACCGCCTCGGGAGCGGCCGGACGGTTGTTGGCGAACGTCGCCGGAGCGGCCTCGTCCTCGTTGTCACCGGTGACGGTCGCGGTGGGCTGCAGACGCCAGGTGTCGTGTCCGTAGCCGAGCACCGCCGCCGAGGTGAAGGTCGCCTCAGTGCCGACGCGCACCGGGTTGTCGAGGGAGACGTAGGGCACCGGCACGTCGCTGGCCTTGCCGGTGAAGTCGCGGGTCGCGCCGTCGTCGAGGAGGTAGAAGCGATCGTTGTTCTCCGCTTCGAGCTTCTTGGCCTCATCGGTGCCGGGGCGGTGGGCGTCGGTGTGGTGGCGCAGCGGCTTCGTGCCGTTGGTCAGGCCGACCTCGCCGTAGCGGTTGGCGGTGTAGGTGTCGGCCACGGTGATCGGGCCGGCCGGGTGGACGAGCATGCCCTCGAGTGATTCGCGGGCCTCATCGCCGTCCGGCAGTGCGCCGGTGAACGGCTTGGGTGCCTCAGCCGGCTCGCTCAGCTCGGTCAGGCCGCTGCCGGTCACGGTGATCTGGGTCTGGCCGTAGTATTCGCTGACCGTGCCGGTGACCTCGACGTGCACGCCGGGCTTGACCGTGCCGACGGTGTCCTTCGAGTACACGAACAGGCCCTCTGAGGCGCCGGGCACCTGGTGGGCGTCGCCGCCGCTGCCGGCGGTCTGGATGAAGTACCCGTCGAGGCCGCCCTCGGGGTAGGCGGCGGTGACGACACCGCGGGTGCTGACGGTCTTGCCGTCGAGCGGGCTGGTCTGACCGGTGCCCTGGATCTCGGAGATCGGGGTGAGGTTGGCCGGATCCGTCGGATCGTCGGTGGGGTCGTCTGTCGGGTCGGGGTTCGGTGCGTCGCCGGAGAGTTCGCCGGGAGTCGGTGTGCCGGCGCTCCAGCTGCTGCCGGACTTCTGGATCGACTGGCCCTTCGGGGCCGTGGCCCCGGTCGGGGTCGCCTGCGCGCCCTGAGCCGCCTCGGGCAGCTGGTCGCTGGAACCTGCGGTGACGCCGCGGCCGCCGGCGGTGCCGCCGACCTGTGCGAAGTCCTGCAGCTCGCCGTCGGCATCGACGACGAAGGCAGAGGAGCCGTATGCGCCATCGGCGGCGGTGCCGGACTTGACGGAGTTGGTGATCGGCACCATCACCGCGTGCGCGCCGGAGTCCGGGGCAGTGGTGCCAGCCGGCAGGGTCACGACGTGGGCGTCGGACTGCGGGTCGCCGCCACGGGTGACCGAGCCGACGGTCCAGCCGGAGAGGTCGGTGCCGGGATCAGCGGCGATCTCGATGAAGTCGGTGTCGTCGGCACCGGCGTAGGCGATCTCGGAGATCGTCGCCGTGCCGGCCGGTGCCGCAGCCGCCGGAATGGCGATGAGCGCACCGGAGGTGCCGGCTGCGATGAGCACGGAACCGGCCACAGCCGTTGCGCGCAGGTGGAGGGAGTGCATGGAGGAATCCTTCAGTCGAAGTGCACCCCGGATGACCGGGAGTGCAGATGAGACTCTTCCACGGTACCCAGGATTCACTCAGAAATCGGGAGCCCGGTCCGAAGTTCTGCTGAACAACACGTAACCTGTCAGCAATCTCGGCAGGTTCAGCTGCCGGTGCGCTGCTTGAACTCGACCTCGACGAAGGCGCATTCGGTGTCGGACTTGTTGATGACGTTATGCTCGCTGCCGACTGGCCGGGTGTAGCTGGCACCGGGGACGAGCACGTTCTCGAACGTCTCTTCCGGTGTCACCACCGTCAGCGTGCCCGGTTCGGTCGGCACGACGACATAGTCCATCTCATGAACGTGCATCGTCGTCTCCGAGCCCGGCGGGAAACGCCATTCGGTCACGCGGGTGAACTCGTTGTCGATCTGGACGGTCGCAATCGCCTGGGTGTACTCGCTCATGCAAACAGCATAGCCGCGGGCGCATGCGATCATGCGTCCGCGGCCATGGCTGCGATCGGGCGGGACTCAGCCCATGAGGTCGTGTGCGAGCTCGTGGAAGTCGCTGCTCGGGTTGCCGAACCGGTGCAGCGTCATCGAGATCGCCTGCTCGTGGACGTAGTAGCGCTGCTCGACGCGGGCTGAGCTCACGACGTCCTGGTCGATGAGCGCGACCTCGGGACGATCGACGGTCGCCTCCCGCAGCTCCGGTTCGACCGAGCCGACGATCCGGATCCGGGCGCCGACGGTGTCGTCGTAGTTGCCGTCCGCCACGGCGGAAGCGAACGCGTCGGCGGTCTCGACTACCACCTCGGCGGAGGTGTCCGTCGCCGAGGCGGTGCTCGCCTGCAGTGCGTCGCGGGCGGCTTCGACAAGCTCGTCGGAGCAGTCGGGGTGGACCGAGACGAGCAGCGGGGCGCCGACGGTCCGGCCGGCATGGGCGGTGCGGCGCACATGGTCGCCCACGGCATCGGGAGTCACACGGATCGTGACTGGACGGGGCAGGTGGCGGAAGATGTTGGCCTCAGCCTGCAGATCGGTCGGGTCGGCCGGCTTGCCGAAGAACTCCCGGTAGACCTTCTCATCATCGCCGTAGGCCTTCGCCAGCCAGTCCGAACCGGTGCCGGCGGTCGCGTGCGCGTCGCCGGGCAGCTCGGCATCGCGCCAGTCGCCGAAGAGCATGAGGTAGTTCGGTCCGCCGGCCTTCGAGCCGAGACCCACCGAGGACAGCTTCCAGCCGCCGAAGGGCTGACGGCGCACGATCGCGCCGGTGATGCCGCGGTTGACGTAGACGTTGCCGGCCTCGACCTCGTCGAGCCACTGGGCGACCTCGGAGGTGTCGAGTGAGTGGATGCCGGCGGTCAGGCCGAAGTCGACGGCGTTCTGCAGCTCAAGGGCCTCATCGAGGTCCTTCGCGTGCATGAGGCCGAGCACCGGGCCGAAGCATTCGGTGAGGTGGAAGAACGAGCCGGGCTTGACGCCGTCCTTGACGCCGGGGCTCCACAGCCGGCCGGAGTCGTCGAGCATCTTCGGCTCGACCAGCCACGATTCGCCCTCGTCGAGCTGGGTGAAGGCACGTTCGAGCTTCTCGGAGGGCTCTTCGGTCAGCGGGCCCATCTCGGCGAAGAGGTTCGTCGGGTAGTCGACGACCATCGAGGAGGCGGCGTCGACGATCTGCCGGCGGTAGCGCTCGGAGTCGTACACCGAGCCGACGAGGATGCCCAGCGATGCCGCCGAGCACTTCTGCCCGGCATGGCCGAACGCGGAGGCCACGAGGTCGGCGACAGCGAGATCGCGGTCGGCGGCCGGGGTGATGACCAGAGCGTTCTTGCCCGAGGTCTCGGCGTTGATCTCGAGTTCGGGGTTGAAGCTCTTGAACAGCGAGGCCGTCTCCGAGGCGCCGGTGAGGATGACGCGGTCGACGTCGGGGTGGGCGAGCAGCGCCTTGCCGATGTCGCCCTCGCTCGGGGCGACGATCTGCAGCACCTCGCGCGGCACACCGGCCTGCCACAGGCATTCGACGAGCAGGGCCGAGCAGTGCGGGGTCGGTGAGGACGGCTTGTGGATGACCGAGGCGCCGGCGGCCAGTGCGGCGACGGTCGAACCGGTCGGGATCGCGACCGGGAAGTTCCACGGCGGGGTCACGACGACGAGCTCATCGGGTTCGAACCGGGCGCCGGCGATCTGCTGGAGTTCGAGGGCCTGGCCGGCGTAGTAGCGGATGAAGTCGATCGCCTCGGAGACCTCCGGGTCGGACTGCGCGAAGGTCTTGCCGGCCTCGGCGGCCATTGTGGTGAGGAACTCCCCGCGGCGGTTGGCGAAGATGTCGGCGGCAGCCAGCAGGATCTGCCCGCGGCCGGCGGCACCGAGCTCCCGCCAGCCGCTCGCAGCGGCCTTGCCCGCAGCGATCCGGGACTCCATATCGGCAACCGACTCCACCGCCTCGGGAGCGGGGCGGCCGGCCAGCCAGTCACCGGCGCGCACCGGTTCGATGAGCTGCTCGGCCCAGCGCTGATTGGCCGGCAGTGCCGGGTCGGTGTCGGGTTCGTTGACGAACTCGCCGAGGCGGTGGTCGCCGGCGTACTCCTGGGTGCGGTCCTGCGTGCGGTTCGGGCGCGGGGCCGTCTCACCGTCAGCGGCGAGGATCTCCTTGAGATCGTCGACGGCGGCGCGGAAGCGCTCCTCTTCCTGGCGGAAGGCGGCGTTGCCGTTGCGCAGCTCGAAGATCGTCGACATGAAGTTCTCCGCAGACGAGTTCTCCTCCAGGCGGCGGACGAGGTAGGAGATCGCGACGTCGAACTCAGCCGGGTGGACGGCCGGTACGTAGAGCAGCAGCTGGCCGACATCGGCGCTGATCGCCGCCGACTGCTCAGTCGCCATGCCCTGCAGCATCTCGAACTCGACCCGGTCGGCGACCCCGCGCGACAGGGACAGCTCGTGGGCGAAGGCGATGTCGAAGAGGTTGTGGCCGGCCACGCCGATGCGCAGCCCGGTCATCCGCTCGCGCTGGAACAGCCAGTGCAGCACGCGCTTGTAGTTGGCGTCGGTGGCCTCCTTCGACGGGCAGGTCGTTAACGGCCAGCCGGCGATCTCAGCATGCACCTGCTCCATCGGCAGGTTCGCGCCCTTGACGAGGCGGACCTTGATGCCGGCCCCGCCGTCGGCGACGCGCTCATCGGCGAAGGCGGCCAGGCGCTGCATGGCGGCCAGCGCATCGGGCAGGTAGGCCTGCAGCACGATGCCGGCTTCGAGGTGCTTGAGCTCCGGTTCGCTCAGCAGGCGGGTGAAGACCTCCAGGGTGATCTCCAGGTCGCCGTACTCCTCCATGTCGAGGTTGATGAACTTCGAACCGGCCGGGGCCTTGGCGGCCTCGCGGTAGAGCGGGCGCAGCCGGTCGAGGACGTACTCGACGGTGTCCTCGAAGGCCCACAGATTGATCTGCGAGGCGATCGAGGAGGCCTTGATGGAGACGTAGTCGACGTCATCGCGGGCGAGCAGCTCGTGGGTGCGCTCCAGGTGGCGGTCAGCCTCCTCATCACCGAGGACAGCCTCGCCGAGCAGGTTGATGTTGAGACGGTGCCCGTCAGCGGTGAGCGTGGCAACGGCCTTGCCGAGCTGCTCAGGCCGGGCGTCGACGATCATGTGCCCGACCATCGAGCGCAGGCGGGCCCGGGCGGCGGGCACGACGACCTGCGGAGCGATGGGGGCGAGTGCCGAACCGGCCTTGATCTGGGCGCGGTCGAGAGCCGAGATCGTCGCCGGTGCCATCGCTGCGACCTCGCGCAGCGCTTGGGCGGCGGAGTGGGAGTCCTCGGTGCGGATGACGCGGTCGACGAAGCCGACGGTGAAGTCCAGGCCCTTGGGGTCGGACAGGATCGCGGCGAGCCGTTCGGCGGCCGGGTCCTTGGCCGCAGGCGTGCCGGCCGAGATCCGCAGCCACCGGCGCACGCGGTCGACGGCGGCCTCGGTGATGGCCGTGAGATTGGTGTCCTCGATCATGGTGCCTCCTTGCCAGGCTGCCCCGGGCAGCCGAACCGAGCGATATGCCCTGCGGCGTCCTGCCGCGTGTGCGCCCAGTATGCGGTCGGCCCGCCGGCCACGTCATGCATCTCACATCGATCTGCCATACTGATGAGTCAGAAGTATTGACTGTTCCCGAGGAGGTGGTCGCCGTGGCAGGACGCGCGGTGCCCACCGAGGTGCGCCTGCACGCTGTCGAGCAGGTGCTGGCCGGGACGTCCGTCGCCGAGGCAGCTGCAGGCAGTGGAGTCTCGGCCGCCTCCGTGCGGCGCTGGGTGCGACGCTGGCAGGAATCCGATCCCTCACTGCCAGCAGACAAGCGGCTGGCCGACCGGCCGCGCAGCGGCCGGCCGGCCGTGCAGGCCACTGCTGATCAGGTGGTGGCCGCGATCCTCGCCGGTGCTGGAGCACGGATCGATGCCCGGGCCTATTCGACGCGCGGGATCGCGGAGATGACCGGGCTGAGCCAGCCGATCGTCAGCCGTGCCGTCTCCCGCTTCACACCCTTTGCACAGTCGCGCGCTGAGGAGTCCCGGTCTGCGCTGCGCCTGGAGGCCTGCGCTGTCGGGTTCCCGCTGGCCGTCATCACCGCCAGCCGGCTTTCGCGCTCAGCCCGCATCTCCACCCGCGGGCCCCGGGCTCGATCGCGGCGGGCGGCCAGTGTGACCGCCGGGATGCACGCGGCAGGGCTGGCCGCCTGGGCGCGGCGTCCAGCAGCCGAATCCCGGTTCGGGCCCGTCACCCGGGCGCTCACCGCCGCTGCCGAGGTGCCTGCCGACCGCGTTCTCATCTTCGACCCGCTCGCCGTTGTGGCGGGCGACGACAGCCGCCTCTCGCCAGCGGCATGGCGGGATGCCGAGATCGCACACATCACCGACCTGGAGGAGTTCAGCACCCGGCTGCGAGCACTGCTGGCCGACTGCGCCGACGTGCCCGGCGACCTGCTCGATGCCCTGGCCCAGCAGGTCACCCGCGGCCTGGAAGGTCTCGCCTGGATCGCCGGAACCAGGCCAGCAGATCACAAGAGTTCTGAATCGAAAGACCGGGTTTCTGGCGCTGGCGATGCTGCTGGTCTGCCGGCTCCGAATGTGTCGGCCTGGCTGCCGCGCGAACAGCCCTCCCTGACCGAGCAGCTCGCCCTCGCTCTGCGCGAGGAGATCATCGACTCCGGTTACACCGTCGGTGACCGGATCCGCCCAGTCCAGCTGGCCTCCCGCCTCGGGATCGGCAGAGCGGCTGTCGACGTGCCGCTGCGGCGCATGGTCGATGACGAGCTGCTCGACGGCTCGCATGGTGATGTGCGCATCCCAGTCATCACCTCACGCGATGTGCTCGACGTCTACGCCAGCCGGCAGGCACTGGGCATCGTGCTGCTGCGCAATCTGGCCACCCGCCCGCGCCGCGACCTTGTGCCCGTCCGGCATGCCCTCGACCGGATCCCGGCCGTCGCCCGGCTCGGACTGCGCACCGGGCTCAGCGTCGGCGATGCCGATCTGCGCTTCCAGCAGGAATTCGCCCGCGCAGCAGGACTCGCCCAGACCGCCCGCACCTTCGAAGCGCTCATCCTCCGGCTGCGGCTCTACATCTCGGTGCTGCGCGTCGACTACTCACCGGCTGCACGGCGCATCATCTACGACAACACCCGCATCGTCGAGGCCCTCGAACGCGGGGACGCAGACTCAGCGATCGACGCCTGGCGCGGCAAACTCGACAACGCCGTCAGGCACATGGCCGGAATGGTCCAGCACCGCAGCTTCGACATCGGCTTGTGGGCGCGGCTGACGGGCTGACGGCTGATGAGACGCCGGCCACATTCGCTGGCACAATGGCTACGGTGATCGCCAGCGACCCGGCAGGCAAGCCGGAGGACGGAGCAGAGATGAGCCCAGAGACCAACGGCGGTGACGCTGTGCTGTGGACGCCGCCGCGTGAGCGGGTGGAAGCCAGCCGAATGTATGACTACCAGCGGTGGCTGGCACGCACCCGCGGAGTCGAGACCCGCGGCTACCGGCAGCTGCACGACTGGTCGGTGCGTGAGCTCGATGCGTTCTGGGACAGCATCTGGGAGTACTTCGACGTCATCGGCGACCGCGGCGACGGCCCCGTGCGCACAGGGACGAAGATGCCCGACATCACCTGGTTCGCCGGAGCAACGTGCAACTACGCCGAGAACATCTTCCGCCGCGTGCACACCCGCCCGGACGTTGAGGCGCTGGTCGGGCTGCATGAGGATGAGCGCCGCGAGTCGTTGACCTGGCGCGAGCTCGCCGGACGCGTCGGGGCGCTGGCCGCCTGGCTGCGCGAACACGACGTGAAGCCAGGCGACACCGTGTGTGCGGTGCTGCCGAACATCCCGCAGGCCGTCGAGGCGATGCTCGCCTGCGCGACCGTCGGCGCTGTGTGGTCGGTCGTCGGCCCGGACTTCGGGCTCACCGGCATTGCCGATCGCTTCGCCCAGCTGGAGGCGAAGGTCCTCATCACCGTCGACGGATACCTCTTCAACGGCAAGCACCTCGACATGCGCTCGATCGTGCCCGATCTGCGTCAGGCGCTGCCGAGCATCGAACACCACATCCTCATCGACCAGCTCGGTGACGAGCTCGAAGCCCGTGAGCTGGCCGAGGGGACCACACTGCACTCGGCGATCGTCGCGGACCCGGTCGATCCGGTCTTCGAGCCCGTCGACTTCTCCCACCCACTGTGGGTGCTGTACTCCTCGGGCACGACGGGTAAGCCGAAGGGCATCGTCCACGGCCATGGCGGAGTGACGATCGAAGCGCTCAAGGCCAACGCGCTGCAGTACGACTTCACTCCAGATGATCGCTGCTATATGGCAGTGGCGACGACGTGGGTGGTGTGGAACCTGCTCGTCAACATCATGACCGTCGGAGCGACGATCATCACCTATGACGGGTCCCCCGTCGCCGGTGTGCCGGACAAGCAGTTCGAGATCCTCGAACGCGAACGCGCCACCTCATTCGGCACCGGGGCGGCGATCCTCACCCTCGTGCAGAAATCGGGGCTGTCACCGGCAGCCCGCTACAACCTCTCCGCTCTGCGCAAGATCCTCTCGACCGGATCTCCGCTGCCGGAGAGCACCTGGGACTGGATCTACCAGCACGTCCACGACGACATCCACCTGGGATCCGACTCCGGCGGCACCGACATCGCCTCCGGGTTCATCGGCTCGAACCCGTATGACCCGGTGGTCCGCGGGCACCTGCAGGGCGCCTACCTCGGTGTCGATGCGCAGGCCTTCGACTCCCATGGCCAGCCGGTCACCGGCGAGCTCGGCGAGTTCGTCGTCACCCAGCCGATGCCCTCGATGCCGGTGTTCTTCTGGAACGACCCGGACGGCAGCCGCTACCGCGAAGCCTACTTCGACGCGTTCCCCGGAGTGTGGCGCCACGGCGACTGGGTCACCCACTTCGACGACGGCAGCTTCATCATCCACGGCCGCTCGGACTCGACGATCAACCGCGGTGGCATCCGGATGGGCTCAGCCGACATCTGCCAGGTCGTCGATGCCGTCGACGGTGTGCAGTCTTCGATGGTCATCGGTGCCGAGCTCGGAGATGGGGACTACTACATGCCGCTGTTCGTCGTCCCGGCGACCGGACGGGCACTGACCGATGAGCTGCGCGGCACGATCGTGACAGCCATCCGCGAGCAGATCTCCCCGCGCTATGTGCCCGACGAGATCATCGAAGCTCCGGCTGTGCCGACGACCCGCACCGGCAAGGTGATGGAAGTGCCGATCAAGCGGATCTTCCAGGGCGCTGCTCCTGAGTCGATCAACCGGGCGACTGCGGCCGAACCGCAGGTGCTCGACTGGTATATCGAACGAGCCTCTGCCTTCGCCCGCGATCGCCGCTGAGATCAGTCCTCGCGTTTCAGCCCGCGAGCGACGGTGAGTGCTGCGATGCCGCAGCCGAGCAGGAGCAGCGCCGAGCCGAGTGCTGCGCCGGTGCCGACCGGGCCGGTGCGCGGCAGCTCATCTGAGGTGGGCGCCTCTGCCTGCGGCCGCGTCGTCGGTGGCGGCAGGGGTGCCGCGGTGCGGTGTTCGGGACTGTCCTCAGGCGGCGTCGTCGGTGCCGGTGGGGGAGGAGTCGTGGAGCTCGGCGGCTGCGTTTCTGCCGGCTGCGTCTGCGTCGGCGGTGCCTGCGTCTCAGGAGGCTCCTGGGTTTCAGGTGGAGCGGTCGTCTCAGGTGCCGGCGTCGTCTCCTGCGGGGGTTCCTGCGTCGGAGGCGGTTCGGTGGCAGGCGGTGATTCGATCGGCGGGACGGTGACGATCGGCGGTGTCATGGGTGGAATCGGGGGAGCGGGTTCGATGGTGTGCTCGGCGCTGGCCGATGCCGTCGTCGGCTCACCGGCGGTCACGATGCTCTGCACGCGTGCAGCCGGTTCGCCTGTCTGCGGGTCGATCGGGTCGTAGACGATGACATCGGTGGCCGGCAGTCCGGTCGCGGTGACCGTGACGGCCACCGGTTCGGTGCTCCCGCGGTCGGGCCGGACACTGAAGATCAGTGGTTCGGCAGCCGAACGCAGCTCGGTCTCCTCGACTGCTCCGCCGGAGACCTCGACCGTCAGCGGAATGTCATCAAGCGTCTCGCCTGAGGCGGACACCACGCTGACCCGAGCCTGAAGCGGACGGTAGAAGGGACTGCTGCCGGCCTCGGCCGGTTCACCTGCCGGGTCGGTCGCCGGCTGCGGGGTCGCCGGTCCGTCGAGAGCCAGCTCATCGCCTTCCCCTAGGCTCAGCTCCACCCGGTAGGGTCCCGCCAGGTCAGCGGCGTCCTTCGTGATGTGCGCATACGCCTCGGCCGCCTCTGCGAACTCCGCGCCGAGCTCACCTGGTTCGGCGGGCGCGATCGCATGATCGTGCTCGAGGTTCTCATCGAGCCGGGCGATGGCCGCCAGCGCCGCCTGGATCCCGGCATCATCAGCCGAGCTGCGTGTTGAGAGCGCCCACGCCGTCTCCGCAGACGCCAAAGTCTGCCCGTTCGCTTGCGTGAAGTACTGCGGATACGGCGACTTCAACCCGGCGTCGATGCAGTAGGCCGCCGCGTGGGACAGCGAACTGCCCGGCAGGGAGAAGTATGCGCCGTACCAGGTGCGCCCGGCAGGAGCGTGATGCCACAGACCAGGTCCATACATGCCGGCATTCGTGCTGCGGTAGCGCTTCGGCTGCGGGCCGCCGTCGAGTCCGACGTCCGGGCGCAGGTCCGGCGGACCTGACAGGGCAGGCGGCACTTCACCTCCGGCCAGGCCGGCAGCCAGCACAGGTGGCGCGGCGGCCACCGGGCCGATGGCAGCCAGAACGGACACGGTCGTCACTGCGGCGGCCCGGCGCAGCTGCCGGGCGGGAATGCTCACTCGTCTCATGCGCCCAGTCCAGCGGTCGCCTGCCCACGACAGAACACCTCGGGCACGGCTGTGGACACACGCCCACCATCCACAGCCGCCGCAGCGCGCGAGAGCAGGGCCTCCCCGAGTTCGGAGGCAGCGTGGACGGGGAGTAAACTGCGTGATGATCCTCCTTTTATCAGCGGCGTGCCCGCACTGGGCGGCCTGACCTTACGATCCGAGGGATTTCATTGACTTACACGAAGGAAAGCGCCGACGTCGTCCTCATCGGCGGCGGCATCATGAGCGCCACCCTGGCGGCGCTGCTGGCCGAACTCCAGCCGGAGTGGGATGTCCGCGTCTACGAGCGCCTCGACTACGTCGCCCGCGAAAGCTCGGACCCGTGGAACAACGCCGGCACCGGCCACGCCGCGCTGTGCGAGCTCAACTACTCGCCGGCCGATGCCAACGGCAACGTCGACATCACCAAGGCGATCAACATCAACGAGCAGTACCACGTCTCGCGCCAGTTCTGGTCGCACCTCGTCGACGAGGGCGTGCTCACCGATCCTTCGACCTTCATCAACCAGGTCCCGCACATCTCCTACGGCCGCGGCGAGAAGGGCCGGGACTACATCCGCACCCGCTACGAGACGATGGTGCGCAACCCGCTGTTCAAGGAGATGGAGTACACCGACGACCCGGCCGCGCAGGCCGAGTGGCTGCCGCTGATGTTCGAGAACCGCGGACCCGGCCAGGTCAACGGCCTGTCGAAGGTCGCCACTGGCACCGACGTCGACTTCGGCTCGCTGTCGCGCCAGCTGCTCACCCACGCTGGTACGAAGAACGCCCAGATCCTGACCGGCCACGAGGTCTCCGACCTCAACCGCACCGCCGAGGGCTGGCGCGTGCACGTGAAGAACACGACCGCCGGTGAGACCTTCGCCGTCGACGCGAAGTTCGTCTTCATCGGCGCCGGCGGCGGTGCCCTGCACCTGCTGCAGCGCTCCGGCATCGCCGAGGGCCACGGCTACGGCGGCTTCCCGGTCTCCGGCCTGTTCCTGCGGACCTCGAACCCCGAGCTCGTCGCCCGCCACCACGCCAAGGTCTACGGCCAGGCCGCCTTCGGCGCCCCGCCGATGTCGGTTCCGCACCTCGACACCCGCGTCGTGCAGGGCAAGGAATACCTCATGTTCGGCCCATACGCCGGCTTCACCCCGAAGTTCCTCAAGAAGGGCCGGTTCCCCGACCTGCCGTTCTCAGTGCGCGGCAACAACCTGCCGGTCATGCTCAACGTCGCTAAGGACAACTTCGACCTCGTCAGCTACCTGCTCGGCGAGCTCGCCTCGACGAAGAAGAAGCGCTACGAGGCGCTCGCCGACTTCACCCCTGAGGTCAACCCGGCCGACTGGGAGTTCATCACCGCCGGCCAGCGGGTTCAGGTCATGAAGAAGGACAAGGACAAGGGCGGCGTGCTCGGCTTCGGCACCGAGCTCATCTCCGCGGCAGACGGCTCGCTGGCTGCCCTGCTCGGTGCCTCACCGGGCGCCTCGACGGCCGCGCCGATCATGTTCAACCTGCTCAAGAAATGCTTCCCGCGCCAATACGACGGCTGGGAGGCACGCCTGAAGGACATGGTGCCCTCGCTCGGCCGCCAGCTGCACGAGGACGAGGCGCTGCTCGACGAACTGTCCGAGTACACCGCCCGCACCCTGCAGATCACCCCGCGCGAGAACCGCGACCTGGACTGAAGTTCAAGCTGATGGAGGCCGCCGGGCATCGTGTCCGGCGGCCTTCGCCGTGCCCGAGGCGGTGGTTCAGTTCCAGCACAGATCGCCTGTGGCTTCAGTTGAGGCGGATGTGGCAGAGTGTGCCGCATCTGCCACACGAGGTGACCGGCGGTGTCCGTGTGCGTGCGTAGACTGAGGTGACACCGCCACCATTGACCACTTGCGATACGGACTGAGAGGGCGCAGCACATGTCTGACCCGCGTTACCCCGGCCCCCAGGGTCAGCCTCACCAGCGACCCCCGCACGGCCAGCCCTTCCCGCAGCAGGGCCACCCCTACCCGCAGCAGGGCCAGCCCTTCCCGCAGCAGGGGCCGCCGCAGCAGGGCCCGGCGCACGACCGGTTCCGCCCCCAGCCGCAGCCCGGCCCGCACGGGTCCGGTCCGGCACATCAGCAGCCGGGACCGCACGGCCATCCGCACGGCCGGCCCTTCCCGCCCCAGCAGCCTGCGCCGCACGGTCAGCCGATCGGCCCCGGCGGCTACGGCCAGCCGGAGCAGCGCGCCTACGCGCAGCCGCGGTTCTCCCCGACGGTGACCCAGGAGATGCGCATGCGCGCGCAGCTCCAGCCGCGCATCGGCGGGCCTGCCGAACAGCCGTGGGTCACGCAGGCGATCCAGCGCCAGCCCCAGCTGGCCAACCCGACCGAGGGCGCTGATCTCGCCCGCACCATCGTGAGCATCGGGCTTGTCGGACTGCTCGGCATCGGGCTGCTCCTCATCCTCGGGTTCAGCGCCGTCCTGCTGCCGGCCGGACCGATCGTCATCCTGCTGGCGGCGATCCCGCTGCTGTTCATCATGCTCATGGTGTGGTGGTTCGACCGCTGGAAGCCGCAGCCCATCCTGCTGCTCGTCGCCTGCCTGCTGTGGGGTGCCGTCGCCTCGATCATCATGACGCTCGTCGCCCAGGTCATCGGCATCACCGCCCTGGCCCTGGCCGGCATCGACGCATCCGGCGACGTGCTCGGCGCAGTCGTCTTCGCGCCGCTGTTCGAGGAGTCGACGAAGGGCGTCTTCCTCGTCGTCATCGTCCTCGCCGCCCGCAAGTACTTCGAAGGACCCCTCGACGGCTGGGTCTACGGTTCCCTCATCGGTGCCGGCTTCGCCTTCACCGAGAACCTGCTCTACCTCTCCTCATCCTTCGAAGAGGCCGCCCTCGGAGGCCTCGCGATGACTTTCGTCATGCGCGGGGTGATGAGCCCGCTGCTGCACTCGACCTTCGTCATCTGCCACGGCCTGTCCATCGGCTTCGCCGCCCGCCGCGGCCAGTGGTGGCTCGTCGTGCTCATGTGGTTCCCCGGCCTCATCGCCGGCATGTTCCTCCACGCACTGTGGAACGGCACCGCCACCATCGTCGGCTCGCTGGGCCTCCTCAGCCTCGTGATCATGGTCGGCCTCTCAACCATCATGTCCGGCTTCTGGCTCGGCAGCGGACTGCTGCTGCGCCGCAACGAGTCGATCCACACCCGCCAGTCGCTCGGCGACTACGCCAACGCCGGCTGGCTGACCCACGGTGAGGTCGACATGCTCGGCACCTGGAAGGGCCGCCGCGCCGGCAAGCGCTGGGCCAACCAGTACCCCGGCGCCCTGCCGGAGATGCGCCGCCTCATCCGCAAGTCCGCCGACCTCGCCAGCATCCGCACCCGCGTGCTCGCCGGCGTCGGCGGGGAGAAGGAGCGGGAGGTCGAGAAGTACGAGCTCGACCAGTTCGTCAAGATCCGCACGAACATGATGCGCCGCGTCCAGCAGCCCCAGGGCTTCAACCCGGCAATGCGCAGGTAACCCCACTCGTGGCCGCTGTCGACGTCGTCATCGTCCTGCTCGCCATCGGCGCGCTGCTGCTCGGCTGGAGCCGCGGTTTCCTCGTCGGTGCCTCGACGCTCGTCGGCTTCATCCTCGGTCTCGTGCTCGGCCGGCTGCTCGCCGGCCCAGTCGCCGAGCTGCTGGTGAGCACGGACATCGTTCACGACCGCAATCACCCCGCCGCCGAGGTGCTGTTTCCGCTGCTCCTGGCCGTCGCCTGCTCGGTCGGTCTCGGTCTGCTCGGTGCGTACCTGCGCACGAAGCTCACGAGCCCCAGCGGCCGCGGTCTCGACGCCACAGGCGGGGCGCTTTCGAGCATCATCGCCACCCTGCTCGTCATCTGGCTGGCCGCCGGCTGGATCCGCACCACCCCGTTCCTGCAGCCCAACCGGTGGGTCGCCGATTCAGCGATCGTCGCCGCGATGGACCGGATGCTGCCGATCACCTCGACCGAGGCGCTCGGCACACTCGGCACCGCCTTAGCCGACAACGGATTCCCGCAGGTCTTCGAAGGCCAGCGCGAACGCATCCGCGGGGTCGGCGAACCGAACCCGGCGATGGTCGACGTCGGCCGGCAAGTCGACGGATCCGTCGTCAAAGTCGTGACCTCACACACCGAATGCGGCCGCCTGCAGGAGGGCACCGGCTGGGTCTACGGCGACGGGCTCGTCGCCACGAACGCCCACGTCGTCGCCGGCGCACAGTCGCTGACCGTGCAGATCGCCGGCACTGGCGAACCGTACAACGCCGAAGTCGTCGCCTTCGACCCCGGCACCGATGCGGCAGTCCTGCGGGTGCCCGACCTGCCGGCACCGGCGCTGGAACTCGGCTCCGACCTCGGCGCCGGGGCAGACTCGGTGCTCGTCGGATTCCCGGAGAACGGGCCGTACACAATCTCGCCGGCGCGCGTGCGCGAGCAACTCTCGGCCCGCGGCCTCGACATCTACAACGAGGACAGCGTCACCCGCGACATCTACTCGGTGCGCGGGATCGTGCGTTCAGGCAACTCCGGCGGCCCGCTGCTCGACGCCGAGGGCCGGGTCGTGGGGATGGTGTTCGCCCGCTCGGCGACTGAGGCGGAGACCGGCTATGCGCTCACCCTCGATGAGATCGATGGGATCCTGCGCCGCGGCCAGCAGGCAACTGCCCCGGTGAGTACCGATCGGTGCGCCGAGCAGGTCCCGCAGCATCAGCAGCAGACGCAGACCGGCTGAGCGCTCAGCTCGCTGGGACGTCGAGGTAGCTGATGATCGCCCGGTGATCGCTCGTACCGCGATTGAGCACACGATCACCGACCGGGTCGAGACCGCGCACAAGCACATGATCCAGGCGCACGACCGGGAACACGCTCGGCCAGGTGAACCCGAACCCGCCGCCGACAGCCTCACGGGCGTCGACGAGTTCGGAGCTGAGCTCCTTGAAGTAGCGGTCGGAGTTCGCGGAGTTGAAGTCACCGGCGACGATGACCCGCTGGGCGTCATCAGACTTGATCCGCTCGGCCAGCTCGTTCAGCGCCGAATTGCGCAGGGACTCCTGGCCCGGGCGCACCGAGGGCATGTGCACCGAGTACAGGCGCACGTTGCCCTTGTCGGTCTTGAGGGTGGTGGCGATCGCGCGCGGCCACTGCATGCCGAGGTCGATCTCCTCGGGCTTCGTCATCGGCCAGCGCGACCAGAGCCCGATCGTGTCGGTGACCGCGGTGTGCTCGAAGGCGGAGTCGAGCTGCTTCTTGATGATCTTGCCCGACAGCGACTCGATCTCCTGGATGGCCACGACATCCGGGTCGTGGTTGATGAGGTTCTGCGCGGTGGCTGTGGGCTGCGGCATCCGCGCGCCGACGTTCTGGCTGGCGACGACGATATCGGCATAATCCGGGGTGTCGGCCGGGCGCAGGTACGGGTAGAACATACCGCCCCATACGAGCGCGGGGATGAGCACGCCGAGGATGCCGAAGACGGAGAACCGGATGAGTGCGGCGATGAGCAGCAGGACGAGCAGCACCCACGCCCACGGCAGCAGGGATTCGACGATGAGCGCGATCCCGCGGGTCGTCGGGATGAGGGTATGCATCGCGAGCAGGGCGGCCAGCAGCAGCCCCACCACGAAGACGACAATGCCCTTGCCGGGCGAAGACTGACGTTTCTGCATCGGTTGAACTATAGGCCGTCAAGCTGATTGAACGCTTAAGGACACCCTGGTGAGACGGCCCGGGCAGGGGACTCACAGCAAGGTCTCACAGCACCCTCGGCAAGGCCCCCATGCCGGGCCTTCTCACCGGCGCCGAGGCGGTGGTCACCGGGAGGCGGTCGCCTTCCAGACGGTGACGTCGGGGTGGGCATCGTAGCGGTAACCGGCCCCGCGGATCGTGCGCACGATCGAGGAGAAGGCGCCGAGCCGATTGCGCAGCCGGCGGATGTGCACGTCGACGGTGCGCTCGTCGGGCCGCTCGGGGCTCTCGCCCCACAGCGCGGTGATGAGATCGCCGCGTGAGAGCGTCGAACCGGCGGCCGAGACGAGCGTGGCGAGCAGGTCGAACTCCTTGGTCGTCACTGCCGCCAGCTGTCCGTCGACGGTGACTTCCCGGCGCGGGATGTCGATGCGCACCCGGGTTTCGGCCTGCGGGGCGAGCTCTTCGCGCAGCTGGGGTGGGCGCACGCGGGCCGGTACGCGGGAGCGCACTGGGCCGTGCCGTCCGGCCGGGTTGCCGGTGGCTGCCGGCGAGCCGGTCGCCACTGCCCGCACGGCGTCGAGATCGCGGTCCGGTCCGTCGGGGGCCAGGGCGATGACGGTCTGCGCTTCGGCCTGCGGGGAGAGCTCGCGGATGTGCTCCTGCAGCGACTGGGCGATGGCGGTGAGGTTGGTGCCGTCTTCGGCTGCCTTGTCCTCATCGAGGCCGATGTAGACGATGATGCCGCGGGCCGGCTTATGGGCCGGGGCTTCGCTGGTCTGGCGGCTGCGGCCGTCCGGGCCGAAGACGCGGGGCGCAGTGGCGGGATCAACGGAGGTCAATCGGGCTCCCTGGCGGCGTGTGGCCGCGGCGCTGCGCGGGTGGAAGGGAAGGGCTGAAACAGTCATGGTCGAAGTCCTTGGGCGTGAGCAGTGGAATCAGGCGCGTCGTGCTTCACGTCCGCGGCCCATGCCTGTCGTCACCGCAGGCCGCGGACGCAGCGCATCATGACGATGGCGCTGCGCGCGAGGCGGTGACAGGGTGAACGGTGCATGGCTGTCATTATTCTTCACAGATTTCGCGCAACGCAATCGGCGGGTGCGGATCTGAGACTTATATGACGTTTTATGACAATCTCTGGCCAGTTATGTGCCGACAGTGAGCCGCTGTCCTCGTGTTTCCGGCCGGCCTGCGGGCGGGCCAAGATCAGCGTGAGGCCACCTCAGGGGCGCAGCCCGCTGACCAGGATGAACGCGCCAATGAGCGTTTCGTGCTGAATCGACGCATCTGGATTCAGCACGAAACGCACATGATCAGCCCGGATCGTGTGCGTTTCGTGTAGAAACCACGCCTCCGGATTCAGCACTGAACGCGCATCGGAGCTGAAGAGGCCCCTCGCACCGGCTCAGACGACGCCGTACATGCGGTCGCCGGCATCGCCGAGACCGGGCACGATGTAGCCCTTCTCGTTGAGCTTCTCGTCCAGGGCCGCGGTGTGGACGGTGACATTTGCGATGCCCTCGTAGCGCTCCTCGATGTGGCGCACGCCTTCCGGGGCGCTGACGAGGCAGATCGCAGTGACGTCGGAGACGCCGCGCTCGAGCAGGAAGTCGATCGCCATCGCCAGGGTGCCGCCGGTGGCCAGCATCGGGTCGATGACGAAGACCTGCCGGTCGCGCAGGTCGCTGGGCAGCCGGTTGGCGTAGGCGTGGGCTTCGAGGGTCTCCTCATCGCGGACGAGCCCGAGGAACCCGACCTCAGCGGTCGGCAGCATCTTGAGCATCCCATCGAGCATGCCGAGACCGGCGCGCAGGATCGGCACGACCACGGGCCTGGGGGAGGAGAGCTTGGTGCCGGTCATCGGGCAGACGGGAGTGTTGATCTCCTTGTCGACGACCCGGATGTTGCGGGTGGCCTCGTAGGCCAGCAGTGCAACGAGCTCTTCGGTCAGTCCGCGGAAGCGACCGGGATCGGTGCGCTCGTCGCGCAGCACGGTGAGCTTATGGGCGATGAGCGGGTGATCTGCGATATGGAGCTCCATGCCCCTGAATCTACCGGATCGAGACGGCCTGCGGTCACCCGGTGAGATGTGGATCTTCTGCATCTGGGCAGAGGCTGGTCTGCCGAGCCGGCATCGGACAGAATGGAGACATGGCTTATTTCACCGAGATCCTCGCCGAGGGCGCGGACGGATACCGGCCCCTCGACCTCGACATGCGTGATGCGGCAACGCTGGACGATCTCATCGACATGATGCGTAGCGCCGGTGAGGACGGCGAGGCGATCGCCGTCATTGAGCATGAAGACGAGTGGTTCGGACTCGTCCGGCTGCTCGCCGATGACGAGGTGCGGGTGTTCATCTCCGATATCGCTGCCGCTGAGGAGAGCCCGTACGCCGACATCTTCGCCGACTACCTCGACTCCGGCCCGTCGACACTCGACGACTCCGAGCACTTCGACGCCGGCCCCGAGCATGACGGCGATGACGATGATGCCGAGGACGAGGCCGAAGTCGGCATGTTCGAACCCGAAGCCGACGCCGTCTGGGGCGGAGACGCAGACATCTACGCAGATCGCGATGTCACCGCCGATGAGCTGATGGAGCAGGTCAGCCGCTACCAGTCCGACCCGGCGCGTGTCGTCGCCCACATCGGAGAGAAGGCCGGCTTCGCCGATGCCCTCGGCTCAGCCGGCTGACCGCGGCGGCATCGCCCACCCGGCGGTCTACCGGGAATGGATGGGCGCTGCCCTCGACGCCGCCGCCCGCACCGATGCCAGCGCCGATGTCCCGATCGGCGCCGTTGTCATCGACGCTGCCCGCACGATCATCGGCACCGGCTTCAACGAGCGCGAAGCGCTGCACGACCCGACTGCCCACGCTGAGGTGCAGGCGCTGCGCGAAGCCGGCCGACACCTCGGGAGCTGGCGGCTGACCGGCGCCACCCTCGTCGTGACTTTGGAGCCGTGCGTCATGTGCGCCGGTGCCGCGGTTGCTGCCCGCGTCGAGCGGATCGTCTTCGGCGCCTATGACGACAAGGCCGGTGCCTGCGGTTCGGTGTGGGATGTCGCCCGGGACCGGGCGAGCCTGCACGTGCCCGAGGTGGTGGGCGGCGTGTGTGCCGATGAGTGCGCCGCCGGGCTGGTCGAGTTCTTCGCCTCCCGCCGCTGATTTGGTGACGCCCGGGCACCCGTTGTAGAGTATTCCGCGGTAGCGTGTCCGAGCGGCCGAAGGTGCAACACTCGAAATGTTGTGTACGGCAACCCCGTACCGTGGGTTCAAATCCCACCGCTACCGCGCATGACACATGAGCCCTGACCAGCGAGAACATCGCAGGTCAGGGCTCATGTCATTCCCGCCCGGGGCAGGCGGAACGCCGCTCAGTTCGGGCGCATGATGAGGTGCTGAGCGCCGGTGTCGAAGGTCTCATGCGAGACGATCGAGAAGCTCTGCCCATCAAGCCCATCGGTCCACTTCTGCTCACCTGACACGACGACCGGATCGATGAGCAGATTGAGCTCATCGACCAGCCCAGCTGTCAGCAGCCCGCGCAACGTGGCGAGGCTGCCGGACATCCCGATCCAGTTCGGTGTGCGCTCCTTGAGCGCCTTGACCTCGGCCATGCTGGAGAGCACCTGCGTGTTCTCCCACGGCGAGGACTCCAGCGTCGTCGAGAGCACGTACTTGGGGATCCGGTTGATGAACTCGGCGAAGGGGTCCTCGGCCTGCGGCCAGTACGCAGCCCACGCATCGTGGAGCACCCGGCCCATGAGGTAGCCGTCGCAGCGCATGATGTGCGCATCGACGGCCTTGCCCATCGCGGTGTCGAAGTACGGCCCATGCCAGCGGTCGGGGCGCTCGGCTGACCCGTCGAGTGTCGTGAAGAGATTGACGGCTAGCTGTCCCATCTGGGTCCTCTCTGCTCAGCCTGTTAACCGGCGGCTCTGCCGGTGGTGGCCTGCGGTGTTCAGTGTACGGGGATCTAGAGCCAGTCCTGCATCGGCCAGTATCCCCAGCGGGAGTGGAAGAGCGCGGCATTGGCGCGGATCGCCTCCCGGTTGCCTGCCGCAGCGTGGCTGGGCGGATGCCACTGGTGGAAGGCATCAGCGCCGCCGGTCCACAGCATCGGGATCCGGTGGGCACGCAGCTGCATGCCGAAGTCGGTGTCCTCCCCACCGTATCCGCGGTAGTCCTCACTGAACCCGCCGAAGGCCTCCCGGCAGTCCCGCCACAGCCGGGCGGTGAGGGCGAAGGACAGTGACCAGAACAGCTGGTACTCATCTTCAGCGGCCGCCTGCATGACCCCGTCTGCCGGGGCCGGCCGGCCCGGGTGCGGATTGCGGTATCCGGTGAGGGCGTCGAGCGTCTCCGCGGTGACCGGCTGGTCCTCACGCAGGTAGGTGACCGGCCCGCAGGCCACCGCGTCCGGGCGCTCGGCCAGTGCTGCGGTATAGCGGTCGATGAGACGTGGGCCGGGCAGGCAGTCGGCGTCGAGGAACACGATGACTTCAGCCCCGGCATCGGCTGCGTAGTCGCCTGCCATGTTGCGGGCGCGAGCGAGCTCCAGCCGGCCGGGCGCGGTGGCATTGAGCACCGTCGAGCCGTCCAGCTCGAAGAGACTCTCGCCGATCGCCACAGTCGTGTGGTCGGCCGCCGGTGCCCAGCGGGCAAGTGCCGCGCGCTGCAGGCGCACCCGCTCGGCCCGGTCGGCGGAGGCCAGGGTGACGACGTGGACGGCCGGCCTCACGGGGCGCCTTCCACCGGTGGATGGTGCGCCGCCCGGCTGCGGTCGGCAACTGCGAGGATCTCACGTGCCGCCCGGCCCGCCGCCCCGGCCGTCTGCCAGCGGCTCCACCCCGGCTGCCGGGACCCGGCAGCGGCCACGATCTCAGGCCACACCTCGGGCGCGGGCAGCTCCGTGACGACCTCGGCCAGCCCGGCATCGGCGAGCACAGCAGCGGTCGCGGCCTGCTCGTCATAGGGCCGCTGCTGGGGCACGATGACCGCCGGGCGGTTCGCACAGGCGATGTCGGCGATCGCGTTCTGCCCGCCAGCGGAGATGACGACCGAGGCACCGGCCAGGTCGGCATACGGGTCCTCGCGCCACGACTCGGGTCCCAGCAGCCGGCAGCCGGGCCCAAGGTGGTGCTGGACCTGCTGCCAGTAACCGGCCGGAGCATCGGCCCCGCCGCGGCCGAGCAGGATGACCGGCCCGTGCGGATCCGCGGTCGGTCTGCGGCCGGCGAACCGGGAGATCCCGCCGACAGCGGCGACCTTTCCGGCATGTGTGCGCAGGTGCTCGGGCAGCTCCACCCAGTCGGGCCAGGCGGCGATGATCGACTCGCACATCTGGTAGCCGAGTCGGTGGGCGGCATCTTTCCGGACGCCGGGCATCGCCAGGGTGGTGACGGGGACGCCGAGCAGCCTGAGGAACACGGCGACCTCGACGGACACGTCGACGTGGACGGCCCGCGGCTGGGCCTCTGCCACCCAGGCGGCCAGAGCCGCCATCCGGGCGCGCAGGCCCGGGTGGTCGCGCGGCACCCAGTGCAGCGCTCCACCGGCGGTGACATCGGCCCCGCGCTCCTCGGCCGGGGCGTCGAGCGGCAGCCCGATGTCCGCGCGCGGATGCGAGGACAGGATGACCGTCTCCTCGGGGATCTCAGCGGCGATCGCCTGGCAGCGGAAGAGATGGCCGGTGCCGTGATGGTGAGCGTAGAAGCCGATCATGAGATGAGCTCGGCGGCGACGCGTCCGGTGCCGATGACCTCGCTGTACAGCCGCAGGTAGGCGGCGACCATGTGCCGGCAGTCGAACCGGGTGACCGCCATCCGGCGGGCGCGGGCGCGGTCGAAGCGTCGAGCCCGGCCGATCGCTGCGGCGAGATCGTCGACATCGCCGGGACGGGCGAGCAGTTCGGGGGCGTCGGCGAGCACCTCGGGAATCCCGCCGCGGGCGAACGCGGCCACCGGGGTGCCGCAGGACAGCGACTCGATCGTCACGAGCCCGAAAGGCTCATCCCAGCAGGGGGTGACGACCGTGACCGCAGCCGCCCCGACCTCGGCGGCGATCTGCGCGTCGTCGAGATGCCCGACCCACAGAGCGTCATCGCCTAGGCGCGGCTCGATTTCGGTGGTGAAGTAGCGCGGTTCGGCGCAGCGGCCGATGATGCGCAGCGGCACACCGGCAGCCCTGCAGGCATCGATGGCAAGGTGCAGGCCCTTCTCCGGGGTGATGCGGCCGAACCACACGGCATGATCCCCGCCCGGGCCAGCGGCGAAGGTGCGGGTGTCGACGCCGTTGTGGACGACGGTGGCCGGTTCGGGCAGCTGCCACTGCCCGGCGGTGAAGGCGCTGACCGCAGCGAACGAACCGGCGCTGCTGCCAGCCCGGCTGATCGCCTCATCCAGGGGCGCCCCCGGCGGCACGTGCAGGGTGGTGAGCATCGGCACCCGGCCGGAGGCACCGGAGAAGAACGCCGGGCTGACCGAGTTGTTGTGGATGAGGTCGTAGGGTCCGTCCTGCAGGCGCTCGAACAGCTGCCGGTAGGCGGTGTGCTCGATGTCCTGGGCGCCAGGTGGGTAGGCGTCGTCGCGGGCGATGTGCTCATGCCCCGTCCAGTCGATGCCCGGCAGCTCGAACTCCTGCCGGTGCCCGCGCGAACCAGCCGAGGCGTACAGGTCGACCTGCACGCCCGCCTCGCGCAGCCCGGCGGTCAGCCGGTCACAGAACACCTCGAGTCCCCCGCCGAAGGGCGGGGCGATGGGCATGCGGGCAGGCCCGACGACGGCGACGCGCATCAGCTGCCGTCCTCGGTGAGGAACATCGCCGGAGCCGCCACCGCCGCACCAGCACTCATCGGGGCCATGGCCTGCGCATACGCGTCCGCGTAGGCCTGCTGGGCTGCCGGCGCCCGGCCGGCGACATCCCCGCGGGCGATGCGCCCGCGCCTGATCGCCCACACCGCGACCTCGGCCGCCGAGGTGCCGCTACCGGTGCGATAGGTGCGCACCGCCTCGGGCGCGTCCGCCTGACCGGCATAGTGTCCGCAGTCCGGGGCGATGACGCTCAGACCCAGGTCGCGGCACATCTCCAGCCAACCCGAATGCGTCCCATGCGCATACGGCAGCACCGATACAGCGCACCCCGAGAGCACCCGGTAGAGCACAGCATCCGGGAGTCGAGCTGTCAGATGCAGGTCGAGGCCCGGTGCGGCACCGGAGGCGGCGGCAGCCTGCAGGGCAGTCACCGTCGGGTGCGCGGCACTCGACCGGTGCGCCCACACCTCCAGCCACGCCCCGGACCGGTGCAGACCTGAAGCCAGCGACAGGTAGAACGCCGGGTCGGTGACGACGTTGGGGCGCAGATCCTTGAGGAACACGGCCGCCGAGCGGCCGCGCCGGCCGCTGGCGGTCATGATCTGGGCGGCTTGGGCGGCTGGGACGATCGGCGGGTGGGCAATGACCTCGGCAGCCACGCCGTAGTCGGCGGCCAGTTCGGCTGCCGCGCCCGAGGTGAGGGTGAAGACTGCAGCGGCAGCGGCGGTGAGTGCGCGCAGCCGGTCGCGATGCGCACGCTGATCCCTCAGGTGCGGGTTGGCCAGATCGTGGACGGTGACGACGAGCGCTGCGTGGGCATCAGCGCAGGCGCCGATGAAGTCGCGGATCTGTGCGAGACTGCGATGCTCGAACCCGAAGTGGACGTGGACGATGTCGAACTCGCCGGCGTGCGTCCGGATCCAGTCGGCCTCCAGCCCGGGGTGCGGATGCCAGCGTTCGCCGACAGGCAGCTGAGCGGGCCTGACGGGTTCGGCAGTCGGCGGCCAGGTGGCATCGACGAATGGGTGCTGGGCAGGGATGGAGAGAACTCGGGGTCGAGCGTCGAGCTCCGGAGTCTTCATCGCCGGACCGGCCTTTCCAATGGAGTCAGCTGCATGCGTGCAGCGCGGTCGCCGCAGCAAGCAACTCGTGCACCTGCGTAAGCGAGGACAAGAAAGCTTGTCGGTGCCGGTGCAGGGTAAGGTGACTTGATAGTATCACCGTGCGGCGCCGATCCGGTTCCGCATACATGATTCCGGGTCAGAGTCGAGGTGAACAGTGGACGCACATGCCGTTGAGCACATTCTCACCGGCCCGCCTGCCCACGGAGTGATCCGATTCGGGCGACATCTGCACCAGGCTTTGGGACAGGGGTTCGTTCGTGAGGCTCTCAACCCGGCGCAGCTGCCGGCCCCGGCTGCCGACGCCGAGCTCGTCCACATCAGCTTCACCGACCACCTCTGCGGCCCCGATCCGCAAACCGCTGTCGACACAGTGCTGCGCCTGGCCGCCGGTCGGCTGCTGAGCCTGACTCTGCACGACATCCCGCAGCCTGGCGAGGGTGCTGATCGCTGCGCCCGCCGGCAGGCGGCCTACCTCAGGCTCGTGCGCGCCGCTGACGTCGTGGTGACGAATTCTGAGTCTGAAGCCCGCCGGCTGGAATCCGCCGGGGCCATCCACGTTGTGCCCCTGCCGATCGAAGCAGCGCGTCCGCTGGCTGCAGCTCCCGGCCCACCGACGGCCGGATCTTCAGACGGGGGCATCCCGGTCATCGGCATCTTCGGGTTCGTCTACCCCGGCAAGGGCTGCGAGGACGTCATCGACGCGGCTCCGGCCGGGACCCGCATCCTGCTGCTCGGAGACGTCGCTGACGGCCACGCCGGCTACCTTGCCGGGCTGCGCTCGCGGGCGGCAGAGCGCGGCATCGACCTGCAGTGCACCGGCTACATCCCCGACACCGAACTCCCAGCCGCCCTCGATGCGGTCACCGTGCCGGTCTGCGCCCACCGCCACGTCTCCGCCTCCGGCTCCCTCAACACCTGGATCGCCCATAACCGGGTGCCGGTGACCACCATCTCGGACTACACGACCGAAGTCGCCGCGCGCTGGCCGGGCCGGCTGCGCCTCTGCACGCCCAGCACCCTTGCCGAGGCACTCGCCGCCGCCTGCCGCACACCCGCGTCGACATGGGCTGACACACCCCCTCCGGATTGGGGCTGGGCTGAGGTCGCCGCCGCCTACCGCCGTATCTGGAGCACCGTATGACAGCCCCGTCCGTGTCCGTCATCATCCCCTACTACGAGAATCCGACAGGGCTGAGCGCGGTGCTCGCCGGGATCAGCGCGCAGGAATACACAGGCGACATCGAGATCATTGTTGCCGACGACGGCTCGGCCACCGCGCCCGAGGTGCCGGCCGGCGTGCGACTCGTCCGCCAGGACGACCGGGGCTTCCGTGCCGCAGCCGCCCGCAACCTCGGTGCCGCGCACGCCAGCGGGACGATCCTCGTCTTTCTCGACGGCGATACGATCCCGCAGCCTGGCTGCATCGCCGCCCTGGCAGAGGCGCTCGTCGCTGAGCCGTGGACGCTGGCCGTCGGCAGCCGCCGCATGCTCGACACCGACACTACTCCGCCGACCGACCTCGGCGAACCTGCCTGGCTCACCCGCGCCTGGACGGACACGTCGGACCTGCAGCGCATCGACGACACCGGCTTCCGGTTCATCATCTCCGCCGTCCTCGCCCTCACCCGCGAGCTGTTCGAGACGATCGGCGGGTTCGACGCCGGCTTCATCGGCTACGGCGGCGAGGACTGGGAACTCGCCTGGCAGGCCCGCCTGGCCGGCGCAGACTACCGGCACCTCCCGCACGCCCTTGCCCACCACCTCGGCGGCGACTGGGCCCACCGCTGGGGTGCAGACACCGCCGGCAAGCGCGCGGAGAAGAACGCCGAGTCGATGGCACTGGCCGCCAGCATCACGCATCCGATCATGCGCCCTGCCGGCATCGTCTTCGCAGTCCCCGACATCCTCGTCCACCTGCCGAGCAGCGGCGACACGGGCTGCGACGTCGCCGCTATCACCGCGCTGTTGGCCGCCGGCGACGTGCACGTCGTGGTCACCGCGGGCCAGGACGCTGCTGCAACCGGCCCCGAGATGCCGGGCGTCTTCGCCGCCGACCCGCGGGTCCACAATGTGGTTCCGGAATGGAGCCGGGCCCGCCCACGCTTCGATGTCTGTGCACACCGGGCTTTCTGCCCCGGACCGGGCGAGCTGCAGGCAGCGTGCGAAGCAGCCGCCATGGCCGAGCGCTGCGCGACGGTGACCGATAGCACCGGTCAGCTCTACGCTGAGATCCGGCCGGCCCGCGCGGTGGCACTGGCGGCCCGCGGCCCGTGCGGTTCCGTGCCGACGAGCGAGCCGCAGTCCGGATCCGAACCCGGGCTGCGGCTCGTGCGGCAATGGGCCCTCCCTCCGGCCCTGCTGGCGCTCGAGGACACGTGGCGTCAGGCTGCCGAAGAGGAGCTGAAAGGGTGCCAGGCGGGAATCAGCTTAGGTGAGCCGGGGTCAGCTGACGGCTTCGTCGTAGGCGCTGACGAGGTCAGTGGTGAGGCCGACGGACTTCTCAGTCGTTGAGTCGTGCAGGGCGGAGCCGGTGACGAGCCCGTTCTTGACCACGGCTGAGACTGTGTGCTGCTCTGTGCCCGGAGCCATCGGGCTCGTGGTGACGGTCTCGGCTGCCTGGCCGGCGCCGGGGATGTCGACGACGTCAACAGACATCTCCATCTCGATGCGCTCTCCAGCCACTGTCATCGTCATGTTCGAGCAGGTGGAGTTCGTGTCGATCATGTTCTGCAGTGCCGCAGCGGCATCATCGTCCGTCTCATATGAGGCGATCGCCGCCGTGTAGCCATTGTCGTCGCTCAGCGCCGACTTGTTCGGGACATCGGCAGAGGGCTTGGTCACGAGCTCGATGAGGACGTCTTGGCAGGCGGCTGGTTCGACGTCGGCCTGTTTGAACTGCTCGATTGCGCTCTGCACCTCCGGCGGCTCCGCATCGATGGTCGCAAAGCTCTTCCCGTCGTACGTCAGCTCGTTGAGCTATGTGGCAAGCTCGTCTTCGTTCAGCTGCTTGAGGGCATCGTCTGCGGGCGCGGAGGTCTCCTCAGCGGGCTGCGCAGTGCCGCCCCCGGCCTGTTCGGCGGACTTGTCCGCTGCGCCGGAACCGCCGGAGCAGGCAGAGAGGACGAGGGCTATGCCGGCTGATGCAGCAAAACCGGCGGCCAGCCGAAAGGGGGACGGGTGTTCCATGCGGTGCTCCTGGCGTGAGGCGGGTGCTGTGATCCTCAGCTTAAAGGGCGGAACCGGGAGGGGACAACGAGGTTCTGTTGCAGTCCTGCGACAGCCGGTTTCCGCTGCTGCCTGCCATACACTGAAGGATATGATTTCCGAACTCAACCGCGAGAGCACCGCCCTGGTCCTCGTCGACATCCAGAACGACTTTTGCGAAGGCGGCGCCCTCGGGGTCGAGGGTGGGACGGAAGTGGCCCGCCGGGTCGCCGACTTCGTCACCGCGCATCGGGACGACTACGCCCGCATCGTCGCCACCGCTGACTGGCACATCGATCCCGGCGATCACTTCTCCGACCACCCCGACTTCATCAGCACCTGGCCGGTCCACTGCGTGGCCGGCACTGACGGTGCTGCTTTCCACCCCGAGCTCAGGCCGGCCATCGACAGCGTCGATGCGGTCTTCCGCAAAGGTGAGTACGCGGCGGCCTATTCGGGATTCGAAGGCCATCTCACCGATGACGACTCGGTCATGCTCGCCGACTGGCTGCGGGCAGAGGGGATCCGCTCGATCGCCGTGTGCGGCATCGCCACCGATCACTGCGTGCGCGCCACCGTGCTCGACGGCCGCGATGAGGACTTCGCCGTCCGGGTGCTCGTCGATCTTGTCGCCGGCGTCGATGAGAACCGGTCTGCCGAAGCGCTGCAGGAGATGAACGCCGCCGGCGCCGAACTCTCCTGAGACGTCAGGTCCAGAAGCGGTCAGTCCCAGCAGACGTCAGCCCGGGAGACCGCCAGCCGCAGGAAGGGTCAGCTCAGCCCCTCGCGCGCTCCAGCACACCGGCCAGCCGCCTGACACCCTCGTCCATCCGCTCGGCCGGGGTACGCGAGAACGACAGCCGCAGGTGGTCATCGGTGACCCGGTCGACGAAGAACGGGGCTCCGGGCACATAGGCGACTCCCGCCTCAACGGCGGCCGAGGCGAGTGCCTTCGCATCGATGCCGGGAACCTCCACCCAGGTGAAGAACCCGCCAGCGGGCTGCGTCCACGTCGCTGCGCCTTCCAGGTGCGTGGCGAGTGCGGCCAGCAGGGCAGAGCACCGCTGCGCGTAGGCGCGGCGGATGGCTGGCAGCCCGGCGGTGAAGTGGCCTTCGCGGATGTAGGCGTCGAGCATGCACTGCGCGAGGGCGGAGGCGCACTGGTCGGTCGTCGTCTTGACCTCGGCCATCGCCGCGATGATCGCCTCCGGCCCGCACGCCCAGCCCAGCCGGGTGCCGGGCGTGAAGGTCTTGGAGAACGTGCCGATCTGCACCGTGACGTCCGGGCCGAGCTGATAGAGCGAAGGCAGGTACGAGCCGTCGAAGGCGAGATCGCGGTAGGCGACATCCTCAACGAGCAGAATGCCGGCCTCCCGGGCCGCAGCGACGAGCGCAGCACGGCGCGCAGTCGAGAGAAGCAGACCCGAAGGGTTCTGAAAGTCGGGGATGACATAGGCGAACGCCGGTTCCGCGCCCTGTTTGCGGGCGGTCTCACACGCCTCGGCGAGGGATTCGGGAACGAGGCCTTCAGCGTCGTTGCGCATCGCCACCGGCACCGTCTCATTGGTGGTGAACACCGTGCAGGCCCCCAGATACGTCGGCGCCTCGACGAGGACAGCAGCGCCCGGATCGGCCAGCGCCTTCGTCACCAGGGTGAGCGCGTCGACCCCGCCGGAGGTGACGATGAGCTCGCCGTCGGCCGGTGTATGCTCCTGCGTCTGGCTGACGAGGGTGCGCAGGGACTCGCGCAGCGGGGCCAGCCCGCGGTTCGAAGCGTACTGCAGCGCCACCTCGGGCGCGGTGGAGACGGCCTTGGCCGCCAGCTCGCTCAGCAGCTGCGCATCGAACAGGCCGGGGTCGGGGAACCCGCCGGTGAAGTCGATGAGATCCCCGCCCTGGGCTGCGAGCGCGAGGATCGCCGAGAGCTCACCGGGTCCGCCCTGGGCGCGGCGGGCTAGAACATGGGACAGGTCACCGTGCTGTGTCATGCCGACACTCTAGAGCGCTTCCGTGCCGGTAACGACACCGTCCCATCTGCCGGGCAGGGCACAGGACTGGCGGGCAGGACAGAGGACTGGCGGGCGTGGCCGGATCCTGGCGGGGACCCGGTGCGCAGGCCCCAGCCAGCCGGCCGGTTCAGCCGAGGGTGCCGTAGAGGAACCGGGCGACTCCGTCATAGGCCTGGCGGCGCGGGGTCTCGGCGGACATGAAGACGTCGTGCATCGCATTCGGGATCTTCTCGATCGTCACGGAACGGCCCAGCGACAGCGCCCGGCGGGCGATGACATCGACGTCGAGGATGATGTCGGCGGCCGCCATCGACGGGGAGAAGGAGCCGCCGCGCAGGGTCGCAGCCGAGATCTGCACAAGCGCTGGGATCGTGAGGTCGAGACCGGCGGCGACCTGTTCATGGCCGGCGAAGATCGCCTGCAGCCACGCCGGGTAGATCGGGAACCCGCCCGGCGGCTTGAGCCTGAGGTCATACGGCAGCCGGCCGAGGGAAGCGCTGGCGAGGGTGTAGAAGTTCGGCATCCGCACGTTCAGCGGCTTCGCCGACATCGAGCGCAGACTCATCCACGCGTTCATGAGCTTGCGGGCGGCGGCATCGTACTGGAACTCCAGCCACGGCGAGTTCAGCAGCAGCGCGCTCGGCTCCTCCGGATGCCGTGCCGCCCACAGCGACAGAATCAGCCCGCCGGTCGAATGGCCGTGCAACAGGACCCTGCAGCCGGGATTCTCCTCTCGTGCCACTGCCAGTGCTGCGGCGATCTCCTCATCGTAGTCGCTGAGATCCTCGATATAGCCGGCATGGGTCTCATGCCCGGTGAGCACCCGGCCGGGCAGATCGTCCTCGACCTCCTGAACGGCCGCTGCCGCCAGCGCTTGAGCGGCCGCCTCGTCGTTCAGGGCGGCATCCGCGCCCGAGGTGTCGGGCGCCCAGCGCTCGGGGCCGCCGGCTGCGTCGATGAGCAGGCTGCGGCCGTAGCGGCGCAGGTCGATGGCGTAGAAGGCGATGCCCAGCGACGCATAGTAGTCGGCCAGCCGGTGGTGGAAGAAATAGTCCGACCAGCCGTGCAGGTAGATCACCGCGGTGTCGGCGGGGATCGCCGGGTGCCCGGTGCCGGCGGGCTGCAGGGACGGCTGCGCCTTCCGCAGCGCGTCCGGAGCCGGGTCGGCAGCGGGTGCCGGGGCCGGATCGGGGAGCGTTGGGGCGATGATGACGGCGTTCTGCCCGTCACCGACCTCAATCGGCAGCATGCGGAACCGGGGTCCGAGGATGTCCTCACGCCACTGCCGCTGTGCTGCCATCTGCCCAGTGTCTCAGATCAGCCCGCATGTCCCACCCAGCCGGCTCCCACCTCGGCGGCGGTCGCGGAACCCGGGCAACGCCTCGGGCACGGGGCAGGATATGGCACCATGACGCTATGAGTGAAAAGTTCCGCCTGCGCCCTGCCCTCAAGACCACGCCGGCCTACGTGCCGGGCAAGCCGCCGAAGGCCACCGAGGGTCTCAAGACCTTCAAACTGTCCTCCAACGAGCACCACATGGATCCGCTGCCGGCCGTCGCCGAGGCGATCGCCGCCGGTGGCCGCGCCCCAGCCAGCTATGCAGACCCCTCGGTCGCTGAGCTCACCGCCGCGCTCGCCGACCACCTCGGCGTCAGCGCTGATGCCGTGCTGTTCTCCGCCGGGGCCTCCGAGATGCTCAAGGCCCTCTTCCACATCGCCGTCGACCCCGGTGACGAGGTCGTCTACCCATGGCCGTCCTTCGAGATGTACCCGCAGCTGGCCAACCTGTGCGGGGCGACCCACCAGCGCGTCAGCGTCGATGCCGACGGCCGCCACGATCTGCCGGCGATGGCCGCTGCGATCTCCGAGCGCACCCGGCTCGTGATCCTGTGCACCCCGAACAACCCGACCGGCCCGGCGCTGCGCCAGGACGAGTTCGACGCCTTCATGGCCCAGGTGCCCTCCGATGTCATCGTCGTCCTCGACGAGGCCTACATCGACTTCTGCGACGCCGAAGACGCCGCAGACGGGCTGGCAGCGCTCGGCCAGCACCCGAACCTCGTGCTGCTGCGCACCTTCTCGAAGTCCTACGGACTGGCCGGGCTGCGGGTCGGCTATGCGGTGGCTGATCCCGAGCTCATCATGGAGCTGCGCAAGTCGATCCTGCCGTTCTCCGTCAGCGCCTCCGCCCAGCAGGCTGCGCTCGTGTCGCTCAAGCACAGCCAGGATATGGAGGTCCGCGCCAAGGAGGTCGCTCGGCTACGTGATGACCTGGCTGCCGGGCTGCGCGGTCTCGGCTACGAGGTCTTCGAGGCCCACGGCAATTTCGTGTGGCTCAACCTCGCGGAGCGCTCCGACGACTTCGAGGCCGCCTGCCTGGAGGCCGGGCTGGCCGTGCGCAACCTCAAGGACGGGGTGCGGATCTCCGTGGGCCCGGCCGAGGCGATGCAGCGGGTGCTGCAGGTCGCCGGTGACTTCGCCGCCGACGGCGGCGCGGTCACCGACGCCGGTGCCCCGGACAAGGCAGAGGGAGCACCGAAGTGACCGCCGCCCACGAGACCGCTGAGCAGGCGGTGGACAAGGCAGGCGCCGATGTGCCGCTCGATGAGCTGGCCGCCGAACTGAGCGCCGGCGCGTTCGTGACCGACCGCGACGTCATCGGCACCTACTCGAAAGACTGGGCGCTGTTCTCCCATGTCGGTGAGGCCGCAGCGCTCGTGCGCGCCGCCTCGGTCGAGGATGTGCAGGCGACTCTGCGGTTCGCCACCGCCCACCGCATCCCGGTCGTCCCGCAGGGTGCCCGCACCGGGCTGTCCGGCGGGGCGAACGCCGTCGAGGGCTGTCTGCTGCTGTCGGTGGCGAAGATGAACGAGATCGTCGAGATCAATACCGTCGAACAGACCTGCACCGTCCAGCCTGGCGTCATCAACCAGGACCTCAAGAAGGCCCTGACCCAGTACGGGCTGGCCTACCCGCCGGATCCCGGTTCGGTGGCGATCTCCTCGATCGGCGGCAACGTCGCGACCAACGCCGGTGGCCTGTGCTGCGTGAAATACGGCGTCACCCGCGACTACGTCCGCAGCCTCACCGTCGTGCTCGCCGACGGGCAGATCACCCGCGTCGGCCGGCCCACCCGGAAGGGCGTGGCCGGACTCGAGCTCTCCCAGCTGTTCATCGGCTCCGAGGGCACGCTCGGCGTCATCGTCGAGATCACCCTCGACCTCATCCCGGCCCTGCCCGACCCGCTCACGGCGATCGCGCTGTTCCCCGAGGCAGCCGATGCCGCGAGCACAGTCTGCGATTTCATGGCCACCGGCGCCCGGCCCTCGATGCTCGAGTACCTCGACGGCACCTCGATCGACATGATCAACGACTACGGCGACTTCGGCCTGCCCTCGGGCATGGGCGCGATGCTGCTCGTGCAGTCCAACGGCGACGGCAGCCTCGAACACGCCACTGAGGAGATGGAGACCTTCACCCGGGTCGCCAACGCCTGCAACGCCGCCGAGGTCGTCTTCAGCGAAGACCCGGCTGACTCCGAACTCCTCGTCGCCGCCCGGCGCGCCGTCGGGCCGGCCGGTGAGAAGTATGCCAACGCTCATGGTGGCGGCGAGCTCATCGACGACGTGTGCATCCCGCGCGGGAAGATGCGCGAGTTCTTCACCCGCCTCGACGGCATCCGCGCTGAGCACCCGCATGTGCTCATCTCCAATGCCGGGCACGCAGGCGACGGCAACATGCACCCGTGTGTGTTCTTCGACGCAGGTGTCGAAGAGGCCACCGAGCAGGCGCTTGCCGCGTTCGACGCGATCATGGCACTCGGCCTCGAGCTCGGCGGCACCATCACCGGTGAGCACGGGGTGGGCTATCTGAAGAAGGAGTGGCTGGCCCGCGAACTCGATCCGGTGACCCGCGCCATGCACCTGAAGATCAAGGATGCCCTCGACCCGCTCGGCATCCTCAACCCCGGCAAGATGCTCGGCGTACTGTGAGCTGAGGATGCAGGCGGTGACGCTGACGGCCGGCCTGGCCCTGGGATTCGCCTTCGGCCAGGCCGCCCGCCGCCTCGCCTGCCTGCCTGAGTCCTCCGCGTCCGAGGCGGTGCTGCCCGGTGATGACCTGCTGCCTGCCGCGCCGGTCCAGGTGGATCGGGTCGTGGCGATCGCTGCCGCTCCCGAGGCGGTGTGGCCGCGGATCGCTCAGCTCGGTCAGCACAGGGCCGGGTTCTACACACTGCCGGTGATCGACCAGGCGATCGGCTGCGATTCTGAGGCTGCTAAGCGCATCCACCCGGAATGGCAGGACGTGCACGCAGGCGACGCCTTCCCGGTGGCCCCATTCATCACCCTGCGGGTAGCGGCGGTGAGTCCGGGGGAGTGCCTCGTCGTCACCACCTGCGGTGGGACGATCGCCACGCTTGCGCGCGAGTTCTGCGCTGTCAATTCCTCGTGGGCGGTGGTGCTGCGCCCTGACGCAGTGGCCACCCGCCTGCACGTGCGCGCTCGCTGGCAGCCGCACGATACCCGCGCAGCCCGGCTGTTGCCGGTCATCCGTGTCGTCACAGCGGTGATGTCGGCATTGTCCCTGCGGCGCATCCGCGCGCTCGCCACCCAGAACGCCTGAGCCACCCACCGAGCGGCGCCCCAGCGCACCTTGATCTCAGATGAACTCGCCGGCGCCGATCCGGTTGCTGATTGCCCCAATCCCCGAGATCTCGACTGAAACCTCGTCGCCGGGTGCCAGCCACCGCTCATCGGCCATCCCGACACCTGCCGGGGTGCCGCTGAGGATGAGGTCGCCGGGTTCGAGCGTGATGATCGTCGACAGGTACGCCACGAGCTCCGCCGGTCCGAAGACGAGATCGCCGGTCGAATCCTGCTGCCGGACCTCCCCGTTCACCCGCGTCGTTAGCGTCGCAGCCGCCGGATCGAACTCATCGGCGGTCACCACCACCGGCCCGACAGCGGAGGAGGCCTCCCACATCTTGCCCTGCAGCCACTGCTGGGTGCGCAGCTGATATCCGCGCATCGAGAAGTCATTGGCCACTGTGTACCCGGCGATCGCAGCAGCCGCCGCGGCAGTGCTCGCCCGCCGGACCTGCGTGCCGATGACGATCGCCAGCTCGCCTTCGAAGTCGAGCTTCTCGTCCTCCTGCGGGGCGGTGATCTCCGCGCCGGGGTCGGTGAGCGAACGGGCGAACTTCGCAAACACCGTCGGAAACTCCGGGGTGTCCATCCCGACCTCGGCGATGTGATTGCGATAGTTCAGGCCGATGCACAGCACTTTCGCCGGATGCAGCACCGGCCGCAGTGTGCGCACCTCGTGTGCGGGGATCGCCGGCGCCGAGGCGGTGCGCGCCTGCTTAAGACCATCGGCGGCGGCCAGTAGCTGGCCGACATCGGCGAAACCGTGGATGGGAACATAACCGTCATCGGTCAGCCGTGCCGCGGTCGTGCCGCCGGTTGCAGTCAGGGTGATCGTCGCCAGTCTCATGGTGTCCTCCGTCGCTCATGCCGCAGGGGCTGCGGCGCCGGTGCCGATACTCGCACCATATATTCCGTCGCTAAACTGTTGAGGTGACTTCTCAGCAACAGGACACCGGCGCCTCGGGCGCGGCAGGAACCGAGGCCGTGTGCCGGCGGGAGGACTTCGGATTCGCCGTGGGCGCCCGGATGGAGGCCGGCGGGCGGACCGGCACGATCCGCACCCCGCACGGCCAGATCCAGACCCCAGCGTTCATCCCGGTCGGCACGAAGGCGACCGTCAAAGCCGTCAAACCCGACGACGTCGCAGCACTGGGCGCGCAGGCGGTGCTTGCCAACGCCTACCACCTGTACCTGCAGCCCGGAGCCGACTTGCTCGACGAGGCCGGTGGGCTGGGGAAGTTCATGAACTGGCCGGGCCCGACCTTCACCGACTCCGGCGGGTTCCAGGTCATGAGCCTGGGGGTGGGCTTCAAGAAGGTCATCTCGATGGACGTCCCCGATTCCCCGGACGACTCGGCGATGGCTGCGGACAAGGAGCGCCGGGCGATGGTCGACGACGATGGGGTGACGTTCAAGTCCCACATCGACGGCACCCTGCACCGCTTCACCCCCGAGGTGTCGATGCAGGTCCAGCATCAGCTCGGCGCTGACATCATGTTCGCCTTCGACGAGCTCACCACACTCATGAATACCCGCAGCTACCAGGAGATGTCGCTTGAGCGCACCCGCCTGTGGGCCGAGCGCTGCCTGGCCGAACACGAACGGCTGACCCAAGCGCGTTCCCACCGGCCGTACCAGGCGCTGTTCGGGGTGCTGCAGGGCGCACAGTACGAGGACCTGCGCCGCAAAGCCGCCCGCGACCTCGGGGCGATGGACTTCGACGGTTTCGGCATCGGCGGGGCGCTGGAGAAGGAGAACCTCGGAACGATCGTCGGCTGGGTGTGCGAGGAGCTGCCCGAGGACAAGCCGCGCCACCTGCTCGGCATCTCCGAACCCGACGACCTGTTCACCGCGATCAAGGCCGGTGCTGACACCTTCGACTGCGTCTCGCCCTCCCGGGTGGCCCGCAATGCCGCTGTCTACACTCGGGACGGCCGGTACAACATCACCGGTGCGAAGTACCGCCGCGACTTCGGCCCGATCGACCCGGAGTGCAGCTGCTACACCTGCCGGAACTACTCCCGCGCCTACCTGCGGCACCTGTTCAAGGCCAAGGAGATGCTCTTCTCAACCCTGTGCACGATCCACAACGAGCACTTCATTGTCACCCTCGTCGACGAGATCCGCGCCTCGATCGAGGACGGCCGGTTCGACGAGCTCGAAGCCGAGGTGCTCGGCCGCTACTACGCCCCGAAGGCGGCCATGCAGTGAGCGACGCGCACCCCGGCACTGGTGCCCACGCTGCCGCCGGCGCTGGTGCCCACGCTGCCGCCGGCACTGGTGCCCACGCTGCCGCCGGCACCGAGGAGAGTCCCGCCTCGGGCACGGGAGCTCGCGCCGCCCACGCTGACACCGGGCCTACGCTCGGTAGGCTGCTGACTCAGTGGATGCCGGCGATCGGCACCGCTGCGGCTTTCGTGCTGTACACGGTGCTGTCGATCCTCATGTGGCGGGCGAACTACGCGCCGAGCTGGGACCTGGGGATCTTCACGCAGCTGCTCGACCAGTACGCCCGCGGGCAGACGCCGATCGTCGACATCAAGGGCCCTGGCTTCCATCTGTGGGGCGATCACTTCCACCCGATCCTCGTCCTGCTCACCCCGCTGTACTGGCTGGCACCCTCCGGGCTGACGCTCATGATCGCGCAGGCTGCGCTCTTCGCCGCCTCCGTGTGGCCGATCGCCTCGCTCGCCCGCGAACGCCTCGGCACCCGCGGCGGCTGGCTGGTGACGGGCGCGTACGTATTCTCGTGGGGCCTGGTCAACGCCGTCATCGCGCAGTTCCACGAGATCGCCTTCGCCGTACCGCTGCTGGCCTTCGGGCTCGTGTGGTGGATGCGCGGCACACGGCTGCCGGCGCTCATCGCGATCGCGCTGCTCGTCTTCGTCAAAGAGGACCTCGGCATCACCGTGGCAGTGTTCGGCCTCGTCATCTGGCTGCGCAACCGCGCTGAGACAGGCGCGGCGATCTTCCTCGCCGCCTGGGGTGTTGCCTGGACGGTGTTCGCCGTGGCGATCTTCATCCCGGCCTTCAACGTCACCGGCGGCTACGACTACTCCGGCCAGCTCACGCTTGCCGAGACGCTGACCGCAGGGCTGACGACGAAGCTCGGCACCGCCGGGTTCCTCGTGCTCGCCGCCGGTGGGATCGGGGTGCGTTCGCCGTTCATCCTGCTCATGCTGCCGACCCTGGCCTGGCGGTTCCTCGGCAGCGTCGAAGGCTACTGGGAGACGGACTTCCACTACTCGGCCGTCCTCATGCCGATCGCCGCCGTGTGCCTCATCGACGCAGCCGCCCGCCGGCACCGCGTGTTCGCACCGTTCATCGCCGCGATCGCGGCTGCCGCGATGCTCTCACAGACCCAGATCGAGCTGCTGTGGCGCTGGCAGGCCTTCGACCTCAATGCTGATCAGGCGATCGCTGAGGCGTGCAGATACGGCTCCGTCGCCGCCGACGTCCGGCTGCTGGCCCACCTTGTACCGTGCACGCAGACGTTCTGGATCGGCAGTGTCGGCGACACCGTGCCCGAGGCGGTGCTGCGCCGGCCCGATGACGTCGGGCAGCCCGTGGAGATCTGGGCTGAGGAGCGCTTCGGCGGTGACTGGACTGTCGTGTACTCAGGCGCAGGCTTCGAACTCGTCGAGCGCGGCGCCCACGGCGCGGCAGGTTGAGCGCCAGCGCGGCAGGTTGAGGGACAGGGCGGTGGAGCCAGCACGGCAGGTTGAGCGGCAGCGCGGTGGAGCCAGCGCGAGAAGTGGTGCTCTGGCTTCAGCAGATCACCTGACCGATCGGACCGTCACACCTCAGCGGTCTGCCCCCTGGGTGGTCCGCCCACTGGGAAAGTTAGAAAAGCTATTCATGGTTTGGAGCCCTCAAACCATGAATAGCTTTTCAAACTTTCAGCCACCGGCACGCGTGACCGGTCTCGCCAGTGTGCAGGTATGGGTCCACTGCGTCGCTTGCCGGCCCGCTGTGACGAGCTTCGCCGTCGGCCCGCTGTGACGAGCTTCGCCGTCGGCTCCTAGAGCTTTGCGGCGTTGGCGCGCAGGTGCTCGGTCTCGTCGACGTTGCCGTAGCTGGGCTCGTGCCGCTTGAAGACCTTGATGACCTGGTACGTCAGCGGTAGGCACAGCACCTCGACGGCGACCTTGTAGACGAAGCCGACGACTATGTAGACGATGAAGTCGCTGCCGGGGATGACACCGGCGAAGGCGATGGTGCAGAACAGCAGCGTGTCGGCGAACTCGCCCACGCCGGTGGAGCACATGAGCCTGACCCACAGCCGCTTCTCGCCCATCGCCCGCTTGACGCGCACGAGCACATAGGAGTTCAGCAGCTGCCCGACCACATAGCCGACGAGTGAGGCGAGCACGATCCGCGGGTAGAAGCCGAGCACGGCTTCGAAAGCCTCCTGGCTCTCATAGCCGGGACCGGGCGGAGAGATGAGCACAAGCCAGAAGACGAAGCTGGCGAGGATCTGGAGCGCGAAGCCGGTGATGACGGCCTTGCGGGCGGCGGCGAAGCCGTAGACCTCGCTGATGACGTCGCCGAGGATGTAGGCGATCGGGAAGAGGAAGGCGCCGCCGTCGGTGACGATCGGCCCGAAGCCGATGACTTTGGTCGCTGAGATGTTCGAGACGATGAGCACGACGCAGAAGACGGCGAGCACGATCGCGTAGTACCGGCCGCGGGAGGTGGCGAAAGCGGCCAGCCGGGCGCCGGCGCCGCCGGAGTCTGCGCCAGCGCCGCTGGAATCTGTGCCTCGGGCGGTGCTGGAATCCGCGCCCGAGGCGGTGGCTGGGTGGCCGAGTGTGGGGGACTGGGTGTTTACCGCCGGGTGCTCGCTGTGCTGACCCGGCTGCCCAGATGCAGCAGGCCTGTCGGTGTTCTCAGGGTTCAACGGAGATCTCCTGTCCATTCGTCAGAGTGATGAGCTGGTCATAGGTCATGGGCATCATCGAGTCGGCGGTGCCGCCGGCGGCCCACAGTTCGGGGTAATCGCGCAGCGCGACGTCGATGTAGGTGCGGACCGGGGCCGGATGGCCGCACGGGGCGACCCCGCCGATCACCTGGCCAGTCGCGGCCTTCACCAGATCCGCGCTCGCCCGGCCGAGCTTCTCCGCGCCGACGATCCCAGCGACATGGTCGGTGTCGACGCGGTGGCGGCCTGACGTCATGATGAGCACCGCCTCGCCGTCGGCGTCGAAGATGAGGCTGTTGGCGATCGCCCCGACCTCGACGCCGAGGTACGCGGCAGCGGCCTTGGCGGTGTTCGTCTGCTCGGTCAGCAGCGTGATCTCCGCGTCGATGCCGGCGGCTGCAAGGTCCCGGGCGACAGCTGCGTTGCGTGCGTGCATGGTGTCCTCTCCTTCAGGGGTCGCAGAGCAGGTCAGTTGCGGGCAGGTCAGGTGGCAGTGTCATGGCGCGGGGCGAAGCCGCGCCGGCGCAGCAGCGGACCGACATCCGGGCGCTGGCCGAAGAAGTCGGTGAAGGTCTCCATCGGATCGGTCGAGAAGCCCGGGGCGAGCACGGCGCGGCGGAAGGCGTCACCTGCCTCGGGGTTGAGTCCGCCGTGCTCCTCGAACCATTCGGTGGCGAAGGCCGCGAGCATCTCGGCCTGCAGATACGCATAGTATCCGGCGGCGTAACCGCTGGCGAAGATGTGCGAGAAGTACGTGGTGCGGTAGCGCGGCGGCACAAGCGGGGAGAAGCCGGCAGCCTCCAGCACCGCGGTCTCGAAGGTCAGCACCTCATCGACGCGCTCGCCGGCTTCCAGCAGGTGCCAGCTCTGGTCGAGCAGTGCGGCGGCGAGGTATTCGATCGTGTCGAATCCGGCGCCGACGTCATCGGCTTCACGGATACGGGCAACGAGTGCGTCGGGAATCGGCTCGCCGGTCTCCACGTGGCGGGCGTAGTGCGGCAGCACCTGCGGGTGCAGCGCCCACATCTCGTTCAGCTGCGAGGGGAACTCGACGTAGTCGCGCGGCACCGCGGTGCCGGCCCGGTCCGGGTAGGTGCTGTCGGAGAACAGCCCGTGGAAGACATGGCCGAACTCGTGGAACAGGGTGCGCACCTCGTCCATGCTCAGCAGGCACGGCTGCCCGGCCACCGGCCGGGTGATGTTCATCGTCATCGAGATGACCGGCAGCTCACCGGTGAGCCGGCCGGGCGAGACGAGCTGGTCCATCCATGCCCCGCCGCGCTTGCCGGCACGGGCGAAGGGGTCGACGCAGATGAGCCCGATGGCCCGGTCGTTCTCGCACGCCTCGTAGACGGTCACGTCCGGATGCCAGGCCCTCATCGGCTCCCCATTCTCGTCACAGGCGGGGCGGAACTCGACACCGTAGAGCTGGCCGGCGGCGTAGAAGACGCCGTCGTGGAGCACCCGGGTGAGCTCGAAGTAGGCGGCGACCTGCTGCGGGTCGACGGAGTAGCGCTCGCTCTGCAGCCGCTGCAGCCAGTAGCGCACGTCGGCGGGGGCGATCTGCTCGGGTTCGAACTGCTCGTAGATCGCTGAGATCTCGGCCTCGAAGGTCTGACGCGCCGGGTGGAGGACGTCGGCTAGCAGATCGCCGACGGCATCGGGGCTGTCGGCGGTCTCATCGTCGATGGTGTATTCGGCGAAGCTGCGGAAGCCCAGCAGCTGGGCGAGCTCGGCGCGCAGCGCGGTGATGTCGCTGACGATCTGCCGGGTGTCATGCTCCCCGCCGCGGCAGCCGCGGGCGATCGAGTGCTCGAAGATCCGCTGACGGGATGCCGGTTCGTGCAGCTGGGCCAGCTGCGGCTGCTGGGTGAAGTTCAGCAGCGGCAGCGCATAGCCGTCCTGCCCGTCCTGTCGTGCGCGCCAACCCGCGGACTCGACGGCCGCCTCGGGCAGCCCGGCGAGAGCGGCGGCGTCGTCGAAGTGCACGGCCAGCGCCGAGGTGTCGGCGGCCAGGTGCCGGGAGAAGGCCTTCTCCAGCCGGTCGAGCTCAGCGGAGATCTCAGCGACCCGGGTGCGCTCAGCGTCATCGAGCCGCACACCGGTGCGCACGAAGTCGCGGATGAGCAGCTCGTGATGGCGTTTGTCCTCCGGATTCAGCTCACTCGTCGGCACCGCTTCGAGCCGGGCGAACAGCTGCCCGTCGAGCAGCAGCTGCAGGCGTGAGCGCACCAGCAGCTGGGAGGCAGCCGCCAGTGCGGTGCCGAACTCCTCGGTCTGCAGGTTCGACTCGAACAGCCGCATGAGCGCCTGCAGCCGAAACGCCGGCTCCTTGGCCTGGTCGATGCGGATCGTCGTATTCGTCAGGGACGGCTCGTCTGCCTGCGTGAGGATCGCGGCGACCGCCTGCCGCTGCTCGGCGACCACCGCCTCGGCGGCGGTCGTGAAGTGACCCGGCTCGATCGCAGCGACATCGGGCAGCCGCAGCCCGACCGGGCCGTGGACGTAGTCGAGCACCGGATTCGCTCCCGGCGCGGTCACCGGCGTCGAGGCCAGCGCCGTTCCGTCAGCCGGCGACGACGTGGGCTCGGACGCGGCGGGGTGGCCGTCGGAATGCACTGCGAACTCCTTGTTCTGCGCACGAGGCGCGAGCGTATGCTGGGACTGATGAGTGAGGACGACCGGGGCTTCGAGGGTTATCGGCGCGGGGAGCCGATGACGCGCAGGATTGAAATCGGCCTGCTCATGGCGGGCCTGGCGACCTTCACTCTGCTGTACAACACTCAGGCCATTCTGCCGTATTTCGTCCGTGACTACAGCATCTCCCCGACCAGCGCAGCACTCTCCGTCTCCGCCGCAACCGCCGGGCTGGCGCTCGGGCTCATCGTCGCCGCCCCGATCAGTGAGCGCATCGGCCGGGTGCGGCTGATCCGCTGGTCGCTGCTTCTGGCCTCCGTGCTTGGGATCGGCGTGGCCTTCGTCGATGACTGGGCGCTGTTCCTCCTCGCCCGCTTCGTCATGGGCGTGGTGCTCGCCGGACTGCCGGCGACTGCCGCAGTGTACCTGCGTGAGGAGATCCACCCGTCCTACGCCACCTCGGCAACGGGCCTGTACATCTTCGGCACGACGATCGGCGGGCTGTCAGCCCGACTCGTCACTACCGGCACCATCGACCTCCTCGACCGCTTCGGGCTCACCGCGGCGATGCCGCTGAGCCCTGCGCACATGGCCCTGGCTGTCACTGCCGTCGTATCGGTCGTCTGCGCGGCCGCATGCTGGGCGCTGCTGCCCGAATCCCGCGGTTTCGAACCCCGCCGGCAGTCCCCGCGCGAACTCATCGGCAGCTTCGGCCGGGCCTTCCGCGACCCGGTGCTGCTGGGCCTGTACCTCACCGGCGGGCTCGGGATGGGCGTGTTCGTCGGTGCCTTCAACGTCCTCGGGTTCCGTCTCGAAGCCGAACCGTATCTGCTGTCGATCGGCGCGATCGGCCTGCTCTACCTCATCTATCCGGTCGCCGGCACCGTCAGCGCGCTCGCCGGCCGTGCCGCCGACCGGTACTCGCTGCGAGCGGTCATGCCGTTCGGCTCGCTCATCGCGCTCATCGGCATCGGCCTGCTCATCGCCCGCCCGCTGGTCGTCATCATCGCCGGCATGGCAGTGCTGGCGATGGGCTTCTTCATCATGCACTCGCTGGCCTCAGCCTGGGTGGCCGTGCGTGCGAAGGCCTCGGTCGGGGTGCCGGCGCAGGCGGCATCGATGTACATGCTCTTCTACTACGGCGGCTCCTCGATCAACGGCAACCTGGCGCCTGCCGCATGGGAGCTCGGCGGCTGGACCGGGGTGACGATCCTCATCGGCGCGATGATGGCCTCAGCCTTCGTCATCGCGCTGCTGCTCGGCCGCTCCCGGCCGGTCGTCACCTGAGGTGCGCGGCAGGTTCTCCACCGCTCCTGAGGCGGTGGCCGGGTTGTGTGCGAATCCCCAGCCGGTGCCTGTTGAGATCTGCATCACACCCCCATAGGGTGAGGGTACGCCGCGCCCCTGCGGCCTGCAGAGGTGCTGTCGCACCCTCCAACCGTCTCAATGAGGAGCATCCATGACTGTCTACGCGCAGCCGGGATCTGAGGGCGCCAAGGTCGCCTTCGAGTCCCGTTACGACAACTACATCGGCGGCGACTGGGTCAAGCCGGTCAAGGGCAACTACTTCGAGAACATCACCCCGGTCACCGGCCAGGCCTTCACCGAGGTCGCGCAGTCCACGGCCGAGGATGTCGAACTCGCCCTCGACGCCGCCCACAAGGCCGCGCCGGCCTGGGGTAAGACCTCGGTGGCTGAACGGGCGGTGATCCTGAATAAGATCGCCGACCGGATGGAGGAGAACCTCGAGATGCTCGCGGTCGCCGAAACCTGGGACAACGGCAAGGCGATCCGCGAACCGCTCAACGCCGACCTGCCGCTGGCGGTCGACCACTTCCGGTACTTCGCCGGTGCGATCCGCGCCCAGGAGGGCGCGCTGTCCCAGATCGATGAGGACACCGTCGCCTACCACTTCAAGGAGCCGCTCGGCGTCGTCGGCCAGATCATCCCGTGGAACTTCCCCATCCTCATGGCTGTCTGGAAGCTCGCCCCGGCACTGGCTGCCGGCAACTGTGTCGTCCTCAAGCCTGCCGAGCAGACCCCGGCTTCGATCATGGTGCTCGTCGATCTCATCGGCGACCTGCTGCCGCCCGGCGTCATCAACATCGTCAACGGCTTCGGCGTCGAGACCGGCAAGCCGCTGGCCTCGAACAAGCGCATCGCCAAGGTCGCGTTCACCGGTGAGACCACCACTGGCCGGCTCATCATGCAGTACGCCTCCCAGAACCTTATCCCGGTGACCCTGGAGCTCGGCGGCAAGAGCCCGAACATCTTCTTCGAAGACGTCATGGCCTCCAAGGACTCCTTCTACGACAAGGCGCTTGAGGGCTTCGCGATGTTCGGCCTCAACCAGGGAGAGGTGTGCACGTGCCCGTCGCGTGCCCTGGTCCAGGAGTCGATCTTCGACGAGTTCGTCGAGGCTGGGCTCGAGCGCGTCCGCGCGATCAAGCAGGGCAACCCGCTCGATGATTCGATGCAGGTCGGTGCGCAGGCCTCGAACGACCAGTTCGAGAAGATCAAGTCCTACCTCGACATCGGCAAGCAGGAGGGCGCTGAGGTGCTCATCGGCGGTGAGGTGCTCGAACTCGACGGCGACTTAGCCGGCGGCTTCTATATCCAGCCGACAGTGTTCAAGGGTCAGAACTCGATGCGCATCTTCCAGGAGGAGATCTTCGGCCC